>NZ_CP099490.1:1257102-1571378 GCF_023923205.1 Ornithinimicrobium cryptoxanthini
GTTGATGCCGGTCATGTTCGGGGTGGCGGTGTTGAGCACGCCGAAGAGCCCGAGCCCCAACAGCACCAGACCGGCCAGCGTGAACAGCACCGCAAACGAACCCAGGGCCCGTGATGCGCCGGATGACCTCTGCCCATTACCCATGCCAGAAACCTAACGCACCCCACTGTCACTCGAGCCTGCACCTCCGCGCCACCGGTGGCAGGATGAGGCAAAAGCGCCGCAGGCAAGTTGCGGTCGAACAGACAGGAGAGCCCGTGGGCCTGTTCGGGATCGGCAGAGACAAGGAACCAGAGGCCGCAGAGGCCCTCGACGAGAGCGGCGTCACCGCTCGCACCGCCAACGCACTGGTCGGCAGGCTGATGGACGTCGGCATCGACGGGCTCGGTCCGCTCGACTCCGTCACCGAGATTGTCGACGAGGCGCTCGCAGACAAGAGTGGCCAGCGCGAGAAGGCGATCGACAAGATCGTCCGTTCCCACATCAAGATGGGGGCCGCTGGCGGGTTCGCGACCGGGTTCGGTGGCTTGTTCACGATGGCTGTCTCGCTACCGGCCAACATCGTCGGGTTCTATGTGATCGCGACCCGGATGGTGGGCAGCATCGCGCACATCCGCGGTTATGAGCTGGGCAAGCCCGAGGTGCGCGCCGCCATCATGCTCACCCTCGTGGGCGGGGACTCCCAGGACCTGCTGGCCAAGGCGGGGATCACCGGTGGTGGCCGGCTCGCGCAGGTGGCGATGCAGCGGCTGCCCAAGACCGCCGTGATGATGATCAACAAGGGCGTGGGCTTCAAGCTCGCCACCCAGCTCGGCACCAAGACCGTCAGCCGGTTCACCCGGGCTATTCCGGTCGCCGGTGGCCTGGTCGGCGCCGGCCTGGACGGCTATCTGTTGAACAAGATCGCCGACTTTGCCCGCGAGGAGTTCCCCGCCCGGGCGCTGACCGAGTCGAGCGTCTGAGCCTCCGACTTATCCACCGGGCATCTCGCCCGAGCGCGTCGTCCACAGATCCGGGCGCACCTTAGGCAGCGGGTGTGCCCGGATCTGAGGGTGGCCGTATGACGACGCCCAAGATCCGCTTCACCAGCCTGGCCGACCTGGTCGTGAGCCTGCCCCACCAGCTCGGCTATCGACCGGTGGACAGCCTGGTCCTGACCTTCCTCGCCCGCGGCGACGCAGCACCTGCCACCTCATCGCCGACACGGATCACCCTCAAGTGCCGGGTGGACCTGCCCCCTGACGCGCGCTGCCGCAGCCAGGTCGTGCAGATGCTCGCCGACGTCGTGCGCCGTGAGAAGCCTGCAGGGGTGATCCTGTGTGCCTTCGAGACCGACCAGGACTCCACCGAGACGCTGGCCGCGGTGAGCCGGATGTGCGAGTCGAAGGGCGTCGGGGTCGGTGGGGTGGCCCGGGTGCGCGGCGACCGTTGGCACGAGGTCGGGGACGACGGGGGAGTATGGCGCACTCTCCCGGCCGTGGAGAACGTCCCGGCGGTCGCCGACCTGGTCTATCGCGGGATGCAGCCCGGCCCGAGCCGGGCTGAGCTGACAGCCCGGGTCTGGGGAAGGTTCGACACCGACCAGGCCGACCAGGCAGTGCTCCTGGCCGAGCTCGACGCCTATGCGGACCGCTTCCTCGAGACGCTGCACCGCACGCGTGGTCCGGCGCGGGAGGGGGAGCCCTCGGGCGCGGGAAGCTCCTCGGGGACGACAGATGCGGCGGGCGCGGAGGAGTCCGCGGGCGGGGCCGCTGCCGCGGGCGCGGAGGAGTCCTCGGGCGGGGCCGCTGCCGCGGGCGCCGGCCCGCTGGTCTCGGAGCTCCGGTTCGTCGAGCGCGGGGCGAGGGCATGGCAGCGGATGCTCGACACGACACCCGGCGCGCCGACGGTGCGCGACCTGCCGCCGGCGGTCGTCGCCCAGGGGTTGGCCATGTTGTGGGACCGCGACTTCCGTGACGCGTTGATCAGCTGGCTGGCACCGGGACAGCTTGGTCCTGGAATGCTTCCCGCCGAGGTCTGGGCTGCGTTCGTGCGTCACCTGCCGCTGTCGAGGCTGTGCGACAGCAGGCGGTTGGACCGGCTGGTCGAGGTCTGCGGCCTGGTCCCGGACGAGGTCGCGGCGCCTGTGCTGTCCGTGACGGCTCAGTGCGCCTGGATCCTCAACAACGGCACGATCGCCAACATCGCAGTCGAGCGTGCTCTGGAGTTCCAGCCGGAATACACCCTGGCTCAGCTGATCGATCAGCTGCTGCAGCACGGTGTGCGGCCGCCGGGGGGTCCGTTCGCTGTGGTGGCCTGAGGCCGAGGAGCCAGGGTCGTGCCCGCCGGGTGTGGGCGCGGTGTGTGCGCCGGGTGTGCGCGCCGGGTGAGGGCGCCGGGTGTGGGCGCCCCGGTTTGGCCCATGGATGCGGGCGCTGACTGGTCCGTCCACGACGTGTAATCTCCCTGTGAACGGCCGCACCCCTGGAGAGAGAGCTAAACATGACGATCGTCGTTGGATATGTGCCCACCAAGGAGGGCCGCGCCGCGCTGCGTCGGGCTGCCCAGGAAGCGTCGCTGCGTCACCTCAAGCTGGTCGTGGTGAACAGCCACCGTGGCGGCCGCGACTTCGACGCCCAGGAGGCCCAGCGCTTCGAGACCGAGCTCAGCCGGGTGCAGTCCCAGCTGGACGCCGAGGGCATCGAGCACGAGGTGCGCGCGCTGGTGCGTGGCAACGAGCCGAGCGAGGACCTGATCGAGGTGGCCGAGAAGTCCGGTGCCGAGTTCATCGTCATCGGGCTGCGTCGCCGCACGCCGGTGGGCAAGCTGATCCTCGGCTCGAACGCCCAGCGGATCCTGCTCGACGCCTCCTGCCCGGTGCTGGCTGTCAAGGCCGACGAGGTCGACGACGCGTGAGCAGACGGACTGTCGTCTGAGCAGACGGACTGTCCCAGCTGGAAACTTACCGACGGCCCGGTGGTCATCGCCGCAACCACGCGCACCCCGCGTGACTCCTGCGGCCGGTGACCGCCGGGCCGTTTGTGTTGTTCGGAGCGGGCTCCGGCATCCGTGCTGGTCAGGGACTTGCGCCGGGTGCGGGAACAACTCTGGACCGGTCAGGGTTTTATAATGTCAACAGGTGCTTGTCCGCTCCACTCGGTGGACAGCCTGGATTGCCAACACTCCGACCGTCCTGGGTGCTCCTCCGTGCCCGGCGAACTTTCCTCCGAGTCCGCCCCGCGAGCACCCCAGAAAGTAGCTGGTGCAACCCGTGACAGCCAAGAAGTCCGCTCCCATCCCCGACGCTGACCTGCCGGCCGAGTTCAGCAAGCCCGAGCTGGAGACGCTCTTCAAGCGCGGCAAGCAGTCTGGCCAGGTGACGATCTCCCAGGTGCGCGACGCACTGGAAGTTGCCAAGCTGCCGGACAAGAAGACCCAGGCGAAGGTGCTGCGCGTGCTGCACGACCACGCGATCGCTGTCGAGATGGACGGCACCGAGGCCACACCAGCAAAGCGGACCCGCAAGACGGCGGCCAAGAAGACTGCCGCGAAGTCCACCACGGCTGCCCCCAAGGCCGCTTCGAAGACCGCTGCCACCAAGACGGCGACGACCAAGACCGCGACGAAGGCGGCTCCTGCGAAGGCTGAGACCGCCAAGACCACGGCGTCGAAGGCGGCCCCGGCCAAGGCTGCGCCCGCGACCAAGAAGGCCGCGACGACCAAGGCGGCCGCCGCTAAGACGGCGACGACCAAGACCGCTGCGGAGGCTCCGGCCAAGGCTGCGCCCGCGACCAAGAAGGCCGCGACGACCAAGGCTGCTGCCACAAAGACGGCTGCTGCCAAGACTGCTGCGACCAAGACGGCAGCCACGAAGACTGCAGCCACCAAGACCGCAGCCAAGGCGAGCACTACTCGTGGGGCGGCCAAGGCGGCCGCTGGCGAGAAGGCTCCGGTGGCCAAGAAGGCGACCGCCCGTCAGACCGCGGCGGCCAAGAAGGCTGCCGCCAAGGCGGCCGCCGCCGAGGTCATCGACGACGAGGATCTCGACGCTGATGAGGACGCCGACGACGAGGACAAGTCGAGCGAGAATGTCGTCGCCACTCCCAAGCCGGCCGCAGGCAGCGCATCCAACGCCGAGGACACGGGCTTCGTCCTGAGCCAGGGCGATGACGATGACGCTCCGGCCCAGCAGGTCGTCACGGCCGGCGCCACCGCCGACCCGGTCAAGGACTACCTCAAGCAGATCGGCAAGGTCGCCCTGCTCAACGCCGAGCAGGAGGTCGAGCTCGCCAAGCGGATCGAGGCCGGCCTCTTTGCGGAGGAGCGCCTGAAGTCGGGCGACAAGATCGAGGCCAAGCTCAAGCGTGAGCTGTGGTGGATCTCCCAGGACGGCAAGAACGCCAAGAACCACCTGCTCGAGGCCAACCTGCGGCTGGTGGTGTCGCTGGCCAAGCGCTACACCGGTCGCGGCATGCTCTTCCTGGACCTGATCCAGGAGGGCAACCTCGGGCTGATCCGTGCGGTCGAGAAGTTCGACTACACCAAGGGTTATAAGTTCTCGACCTACGCCACCTGGTGGATCCGCCAGGCGATCACCCGCGCGATGGCCGACCAGGCCCGCACCATCCGCATCCCGGTGCACATGGTCGAGGTCATCAACAAGCTGGCCCGCGTGCAGCGCCAGATGCTCCAGGACCTGGGCCGCGAGCCCACCCCGGAGGAGCTGGCGGCCGAGCTGGACATGACGCCGGAGAAGGTCGTCGAGGTCCAGAAGTATGGCCGCGAGCCCATCTCGCTGCACACCCCGCTGGGCGAGGACGGCGACTCCGAGTTCGGTGACCTGATCGAGGACTCCGAGGCAGTCGTGCCGGCCGACGCGGTCAGCTTCACGCTGCTCCAGGAGCAGCTGCACTCGGTGCTGGACACGCTGTCCGAGCGGGAGGCCGGCGTGGTCTCGATGCGCTTCGGGCTCTCCGACGGCCAGCCCAAGACCCTGGACGAGATCGGCAAGGTCTATGGCGTGACCCGCGAGCGCATCCGCCAGATCGAGAGCAAGACGATGAGCAAGCTGCGCCACCCGTCGCGCTCCCAGGTGCTGCGCGACTACCTGGACTGATCGGCCGACCTGCCTGACGGCATACCGCCAACGTCGTGACAATATGCTCTGCCCCACCAGCCGGGGCAGAGCATATTGCGTGGAGGGTGCGTATGCCGTGGGCCCAGGTCTGCGGAAATCTCTGGTCCGTGCCGGCTGTCGGGTCTACGCTGAAGGGTGGCCTTCAATGCGGCGGACTCCTATGACAGATTCATGGGGCGCTTCTCCCGCCCCCTCGCGCAGGTCTTCGCGGACCGCACCGGTGTCCGGGCGGGCCAGCGCGCGCTGGACGTCGGGTGCGGTCCCGGTGCCCTGACGGAAGTCCTCATCGAGCGGCTGGGGCTCGACCACGTCGAGGCCGTCGACCCGTCCCCGCCGTTCGTGGCTGCCATCGCCGAGCGCTTCCCGGGGCTGAGCGTCCGGGAGGGGACGGCCGAGCACCTGCCGCACGCCGACGACAGTTTCGATCTGAGCCTCGCCCAACTGGTGGTGCACTTCATGGCTGACCCGGTCGCCGGGCTCAGGCAGATGGCCCGGGTGACCCGACCGGGTGGCACGGTGGCGGCGGCTGTCTGGGACCTCACGCCGGGCGCACGCGGACCGGTGTCGCCGTTCCAGACCGCCGTGGCCGAGGTTGATCCGAGCTGGGTCGTCTCCCAGGCCAGGCCGGGCGGGGCGCGGGGTGAGCTTGGCGAGCTGTTCCGGTCGGCAGGGTTGAGGCAGGTCGAGGAGAGTGTCCTGACTGCCGAGGTCCCGATCGCATCCTTCGAGGACTGGTGGGAGCCGTTCCTGCTCGGCATCGGTCCGGCCGGGGACTATGTTGCCGGTCTCGACGAGCGGGCCCGCCACGAGCTGCGCGAGCGCACCCGGCGGCTGCTGCCCGATGGGGCCTTCACGATGCCGGTCGACGCCTGGTGCGCCGTCGCCACCGTGTGAGCGCCCCTAGCTAGCTGTCCTTGGGGATCGCGTGCAGCATCTCCCGCGTGGGACGGTCCACGTGATCGGTCCACTCCTCGTGCTTGGTGACGTATTTCTTGACATAGGGGCACACCGGGACGATCCGCAGCCCCTCCTCACGCGTGGCCCCCAGCGCCTCCTTGACCATGACGCCTGCCAGGCCCTGGCCACCGAACTCCGGGAAGACCTCGGTGTGATAGAAAACGCGACTGCCGTCGTGGTCGACGAACTGCGCGAACCCAGCCGTGGTGCCGTCGACGGTCAGCTCAAAGCGGTCGGGGCCGGTCTGCTTGGTGACTTCAGGTTCCATGTGGCCACCCTGCCACCACCGGTGAGTCCGTGCTCAGCGGGCCCAACCTCGCGCGGATAGAGTCGGGTGCGTGCGAGCAGCCGTGAACCTCCGCTACGGGCCACCGGACGTGGTCTCGGTCACCGAGGTGCCCGTTCCCGAACCCGGTGACGGCGAACTCCTCATCCGGGTGGATGCGACCACGGTCAACCGCACCGACTGTGCTTATCGCGCCGCCCGACCGTTCTTCATGAGGTCGTTCACTGGTCTGCGCCGCCCTCGGCGCACGATCCTGGGCACCGAGTTCGCCGGTGAGGTGGTCGGCCTGGGTGAAGGGGTGGACCGGTTCGCCGTGGGAGACCTGGTCTTCGGCTACTGCGAGGGGCGGTTCGGGGCGCACGCGGAGTATGCCGTGGCACCCCAGACCTCGTCGGTCGCCACCGTCCCGGCCGGGGTCCCCCTGACCACGGCCGCGGCGGCCACCGAGGGGTTCCACTACGCCCGGTCCGCCCTGCGTCGCGCCGGGGTGGGGCCGGGCCAGCACGTCCTGGTCATCGGTGCGACGGGCGGGATCGGCTCAGCGGCGGTGCAACAGCTCGCGGCCATGGGGGTCAACGTGACCGCAGTGTGCGCCGGTGAGCACGCGGACGTGGTCCTGGAGCTGGGCGCCGACCGCGTCGTGGACTACCTGACCGAGGACTTCAGGGACCTGCCGCAGCAGTTCCACCTGGTCTTCGACGCCGTCGGCAAGAGCTCCTTCGGCCGCTGTCGTCGGCTCCTGCGCCCGGATGGTGTCTATGTCTCATCCGAGCTCGGGCCCGGCTGGCAGAACCTGCCGTTGTCGTTGGTCGGGACGATGCGCCGGGGCCACCGCCGGGTGGTCTTTCCGTTCCCGGAGGACAACCAGTCAGTGGTGGAGGAGATCCGCGACCATCTCGCGGCCGGGACGTTCCGCCCCCTGATCGACCGCACCTATCCGTTGGAGGACATCGTGGCTGCCCACCGCTTTGTCGAAACCGGGCAAAAGATCGGCAACGTGGTGATCACGCTGTCCTGATGTCGAGTCCGCAGCGACGCGCAGGAGTGGGTCGCGGTGCGGGCTAGCGGGGCAGCCAGCGCCGCACGACCGACCTGATGTAGTGCACACCCGAGCGCGGGAACAATTTGGCGCTGACCCGCATGTTCCACGGCAGCTCGGAGGTGACGTTGTCCAGGACGGTGACGACGTCGCGGTGCATCGTGGCGTCGTCTGAGGCCACGGTCTGCTCAGGGGCGGCATAGCGCGCCCGCTCCAGGGTCGCCGTCGCCCGCGAGAGCGCCTCGCCGGAAGGACGGTCCAGGCGGGCTTTGGACCGATAGTGCTCACCCATCTCGCGTGGACTGCGATCGGGTGGCGGATCAACGCCATAGTCCTCCAGCGAGCGCTTCAACAGCTCCCACTGGCCCTCGATCCGCTCCTGCGGGGTGTCCGCGTGGCGCAGCACCGCCTCCCGGTGCCGGCGTCCGGCGATGGCGATGACTGCCGTGATCAGCCCGAGCACCAGCACGAACGCCAGCGCCCGCAGCAGGATCGGGCCTGCTGTGCGCAGCGCGTCGAGCAGGTTGTCCCACCAGCTGGTCGACTCCTGCGCACCAGTCGGCTGCTGGGTCGGCGTCGCCGACGGGGTCTCCTCGCCGCTGATCGTCGGGTCCGCCGAGAAGGTGTTCTGGCCAAGCTGGGAGTAGGCCGGGGGAGGGCCGGTCCGCACGCCCGGGGTCGGCTCGAAGCGGGTCCAGCCGAGCCCGTCGATCCACAGCTCGGGCCAGGTGTGCGCGTCGCTGGCCACGACCGACCAGGACCCGTTGGCCTGCTGCTCGCCGGGCAGGAAGCCAACCGCCATGCGGGCGGGGATGCCCTCGTGCCGGGCCATCATCACCATGGCGGTGGCGAACTGCACGCAGTAGCCCTGCCTGGTCGCCAGGAAGTGGGTGACCGGGTCGTTGCGGTCCAGCCCGGGCGCGAGCTGCAGGTCGTAGTTGTAGAGGCCGCTGCGGAAGTGTGCCTGGATCAGTGAGGCCACCTCGACGTCGTTGGTGGCGTCCCCGACGACCTCCTCGGTCAGCTCCGCGATGGCAGCCTCGGCCGCCGGGTCGGACGCGACGGCCTGGCCCCACGCAGCCGGATCGGCGTCAGCCTGGCCGATGCCCTCGGGCAGGGACCCGCGGGGCGCCACGTCGACATACGTCACCTCATAGGTGTTGGCCGGGTCCTCCAGCCGCACCGCGAGCGTCTCGGTGTCATAGGTCATCGGCACGTCCGCGCGGACCGACTCAAAGGGGGAGGGGAGCGCCAGGTGCGGGATCCGCAGGCCGTTGCTCAGCACGGACAGCTGGTCGACGTCGAACGGCACATCAGGTCGTATGTCGCCGGTCCCCTCGCGCGGGGGGCGCAGGAGTCCCTCCTGGGTCACGTCCGCGACGTAGTCGGGCGGCAGCCAGCGCCGGCCGTCGAACTCCGTGGTCGCGGTCACCCGCAACGGCTGCTGGAGGCGCGCGGCGGCGCGATAGCGGATCACCGGCTCGTCCGACTGGTTGGCCAGGTCTGCGGTGACGTCCATCGTCTCGGTGAAGCTGACCGAGCCGGTGCCGCCCAGCGAGCGACCCTCATCGCTGCGGGCCAGCCCGTCGGTCAGGAAGGTCGGCGGCAGGTGCGGCGCGACGGAGGCGAGCACGAGTGCCGCGACCACAGTGGTGCCCGCCAGGATCCGGGCCACCCGCCGGTGACCGGTCGGGCCGAAGGAGACGTCGTGCGAGCCGACCGACTCGCGCCGGTCGGCCGAGCTCCAGCCCGACACGAGCCGGTTGCCCTGCTGGGCCACCAGGAGCAGCCACGCCAGGGCGGCCGCGGCGAAGAACCAGGGCTGCATGGCCGTGCCGGTGTTGGAGACCGACACCAGGAACGCGGCGGCCAGCGGGATGCCCGCCGTCGCAGGTGCCCGTCCGGTGACCGCGATCGAGTCGACGGAGATCGCGGTGAGCACCAGCACCGAGACGATGAGGAACTCGACGCCCTCCGTGGTGGGGGCCGGTGCGGCATACTCCCGCAGGACCGTCCCGGCATCCTGCAGCAGCGCGCGGGCCTGCTCGAGGGTCTCCATCCCGGGCACCACGACCCAGCGCAGTGTCTCGCCCAGATAGCGTCCGATGACACCGGCCAGCGCCGCGAGGATCTGGGCGAGCACCACGAAGGTCGGGTTGACATCGAGGCTGCGCAGCGCTGACCCCACCACCGCCACCGTCAGGATCAGCAGGATGGCCGGACCGACCCAGGGACTCTCGCGCAGCAGGGTGGTCAGCGGCCAGGCGACGGTCAGCGTGGCGAGAGCGGCCAGCAGCGCCTCCGGCCAGAGCCCGCGGTCAAGGTTGAACCTCATGTCAGCATCCCCGAGCGCCGGATCGCCCGCAGCTGCTGCCACGCGCCGGGCACGGAGTCCTCGGGGCCGACGAGCACGGTCTGCCACCCGGCCTGACGCAGGATCTCTGTATGCCGACGCGACTGCTCGCTGTGTCCCGCACCCGACTGGTCGCTCCGGTAGGCGTCGGGGTCGATCACCATCGCCAGCGCGCTCGACCCCGGCTCGCGCACGGCGGCCAGGTTCGACAGCTCGGCCCGGTCGTGGGCGACGACGACGCTGATCAGCAGGACGCCGCCGGAGGTGAAGCTGTGGGCGGCTGCGGCGAGCGGCTCCAAGCTGGAGTCCTGGTCGGCCCTGGCCCGGGCTAGGGCCGCCAACGCGGGCTGGAGGTCGACCGCCACGCCGGCAGAACCGTCCTCGACCGTGCGGTGGGTCAGCAGGTGGACGACGAAGCCGTCCTTGATCAGGTGGCGAGCCAGGGACGCGATCGCACTGACCGCCCACTCGAAGGCCGGCTGGAAGCCGGTGCCTGGATAGGCGCCTGCGCGCGAGTCGAGCAGCAGCACGGCCCGGCGGCGGGCCGGGCGGTCCTCCTGGCGCACCATGATCTCGCCGCGGTGGGCGGTGGCCGGCCAGTGCACCCGGCGCAGCTCGTCACCGTCGCGATACTGCCGGATCGACACGTCGTCCTCGCCGTGCAGGGAGACCATCTGGGGCAGCTCGCCCTCGGTGCCGCGGCCCTGCCCCGCCACGCGGCGGTCACCCAGGTCCCACATGAAGGGCAGCACCAGGAGCTCCACGGTCGCGGGCAGCTGCATCGCCACGTGCGTCAGCCCGAAGGGATCGCGCCGGCGCAGCGTGATCGGGCCGATGGCGAAGGCGCCGCGGTGTCGGCTGCGGACGGTGTATCGCAGCCGTCTCGTCTCCTGCGGGGCCAGGCGCGGGAGCAGGAAGCGCGGCCGGTCGCCGAGCGCATAGTCGAACTGCTCCTCAGCCAGATAGAGCGGGGTCTGCTTCTGGCCGACGTTGCCGAAGTGGACCTCGACCTCGCCCTGCTGGTCGGGGTGCAGGCGGCTGGGCGTGACGATGCGCTGCACGCGGATCGACGGCGGCTTCGGGCGGACCAGCAGCATGGCCAGCAGGGGCAGGACCGCCAGGAGGACGCCGATGCGCGTCACGTCGCGATAGCCCAGCAGCATGCCGGCCGCCGCCGTGATCGCCCCCAGGGCAAGGAACATCTGGCCCCGACTCGTCAGCACCCCCGGGGCACGCACGTCAGGGACTCAGCGTCGGCCCGAGGGCACCGGGGTGCGCTGCAGGATCTCGGAGATGACGTCGCCGGTGGTGCGTCCGGTCAGCTGTGACTCACCGGTGAGGATCAACCGGTGGGAGAGCACGTTGGGCGCCAGGCGCTGGACGTCCTCGGGCAGGACGTGGTCGCGCCCGGAGAGCGCGGCGTTGGCGCGGGCCGCGCCGAGCAGCTGCAGGCTGGCGCGCGGGGAGGCCCCCAACCGCAGCGAGGAGTGGCGCCGGGTCGCGGTGATCAGCGCCACGACATACTCCCGCAGTGCCTGAGCCGTGTGCAGCTGCCGGACCGCCTGGATCTGCCGCTGCACGGTGGCGCCGTCGGTGACCGGGCGAAGGTCGCCCAGCGGGTCGTGCTCGCCGTGCGACTCCAGCATCGCGAGCTCAGCCGCACCGGACGGGTAGCCCATCGAGACGCGTGCCATAAAACGGTCGCGCTGGGCCTCGGGCAGGGGATAGGTCCCCTCCATCTCGATCGGGTTCTGCGTGGCCATCACCAGGAACGGGCCGGGGAGGGGGTATGTCGTGCCGTCGACTGTGACCTGCCGCTCGGCCATGCACTCGAGCAGCGCGGACTGGGTCTTGGGGGAGGCACGGTTGATCTCGTCGCCGACCACGATGTTGGCAAAGATCGCGCCCTTGCGGAACTCGAACTCGTGCGTGGTCTGGTTGAAGACGTTGACGCCGGTGATGTCACTGGGCAGCAGGTCGGGGGTGAACTGGACGCGGCTGACGTTGCAGTCGATCGACTTGGCCAGCGCCTTGGCCAGCATGGTCTTGCCGACACCGGGGACGTCCTCGACGAGCAGGTGGCCCTCGGCCAGCAGGACGGTCACCGCGGTCCGGACCGCGTCCTCCTTGCCCTCGATGACCGTGCTGACGGCTCGGTGGATGTCGTGAGCGACAGACTGCACGGAGTCCAGGTCGGTTGCGGTCTGCGCGGGCACGGTCATAGACGAATCCTGCCTCATCATCCGGCGTTTGGGGAACGGGCTCTTGTCAAAACACTACGTGCTGGGAGGCGCAACGGGTTGCTGCACCCACCTCTTTGTCACGTCCGGCATGGCGGGCTACTCCATCCGCCGGAGGGAACCGGACGACGATTGAGACTCCCGCCGTCGCCAGCTCAAACTTTCCGTCCTTGGACTCTTGATTTCCGGGTGACCAGAGGAGGAATCTGGTTCTCAAGGATGTGTCACGGGGCACATCCCTTGAGATCGGGGAAGCCATGAAAACGAAGAGCCTATTAGCCACGTTCGCGGCTGGTGTTCTGGCAGTCAGCTCGACCGTGACCGCACAAGCAGCGCCGCCCGACAAGTGCACGCGGGGGTCGGCGCAGAAGGTCATCAACGCGGGCATCGTCGCGGCCAACCAGGTCCGGGAGGGCCGAGTCAACACCGGGATCGTCGACGCGATCACGAACTGTCGCTACGTCCTCTACGACGATGGGGAAACCTTCACCTTCTCCGAGGACGACGTCTTCGCCGGCATGACGGCGTTCACCTGGTGGGACTGGGAGTCCGACGGATACACCCGAGCGGAGGTCAAGGGCATCATGAAGCGGGTGCAGGACACTGTGCTTCTCGCCGAGGTGATGGCCGACGGAAGCCTGGGCGAGTTCGTCGAGGTCCCGATCGTCCGGACCCCCGTCAAATACCACGTCATGGCTGGACAGGGCATGACCGCCTACCAGATCACCGGGGTGGTGCTCGATCTCGAGCCCGGCACCTACGTCAGCCAGTACTCCTCGTCGTCGCCCGACTTCCCGGACGAGGACTTCACGGCCACGGTGACCTTGGTCGTGACGCCGGACTGAGCGGGCAGAGCTCCCGCCTCGGCGCTCTGACAGGTTCTGAGGCCGTAGTTATCGACGCCGTCGGCACGTTCGCGTGCCGACGGCGCGCGTCTGTGTGCCCGGACGACGGTCCGAATTTTCCCCACTTTCCCCCCACCATCGCTGACCAGCGCAATTGCTCCCAAGCGACCCACAAAACGCGCCAGTTTGGCGTTGACAGTGGGGGGAAGTGGAGTAGTGTGGGGCACACTGGATGACCAGGGAGTAGCCAACGGTGCTGGGAAGGGGTGGTCGCGGTGCTGTTGCTCGGGACCTACTCGCCCCGTCTCGATGACAAGGGCCGGATGTTCCTGCCGGCCAAGTTCCGCGACAAGCTCGCCGGTGGCCTGGTCATGACGCGCGGGCAGGAGCGCTGCCTCTATGTCTATCCGATGGCCGAGTTCGAGAAGGTCGCCGAGCAGTGGCAGAACGGACCGACCACCAACGCCGGCGTGCGTGCCTACCAGCGGCTTCTCCTCTCCGGCGCCTCTGACGAGATCCCCGACAAGCAGGGTCGGGTCACCGTGCCGGCGATCCTGCGCGACTATGCCGGGCTGACCCACGAGTGCACCGTCATCGGCACCGGCAACCGGATCGAGATCTGGGACGCCGCGGCCTGGGAGGCCTACGTCGCCGAGCACGAGGAGGGCTTCGCCAACCAGAGCGAGGAGGTGGTCCCGGGGCTGTGAGGCAGGTCCTCCACTTCGCCCCACCGCGCCGCTCCACTTCACTCCACCACGGTCAGCCAGACCCCACCCCGACCAGCCGAGACCACCGACCACGACCGCGCCACCGACCACGACCGCACCACCGACCAGCAGGCAGTCCCTGACATCTGGTCTCCAGCCGCAGCGTCCGCACCCGACTCCACTTCCCCGGAGCCGGGCGCACCACGAGAAGCGCCACCCGACTCCACTTCCCCGGAGCCGGGCGGACCACTCGGACGAGGCGGAGGGGGACCAGGTCCCAGGGCACACAGCAGCTGGGACCGCCACCGCCACCCCCAAGACACGAGAGGAGCAGACGATGACCGAACGCCCCACGGCAGAGCGACACGTGCCGGTCCTGGCCGAGCGCATCGTCGAGCTCCTCGCGCCGGCGCTGCAGGGCGAGGGCGCCGTCTATGTCGACGGCACGCTCGGCATGGGCGGCCACACGGAGGCGATCCTGGCGGCCTGCCCGCACGCCACGGCGGTCGGCATCGACCGGGACACCGAGGCGCTGACCCTGGCGGGGGAGCGCCTCGCTCCTTTTGGCGACCGCTTCGTCCCGGTGCACGCGGTCTATGACGAGATCCCGCAGGCGCTGGCCGAGCGGGGCATCGCCCAGGCCAACGCGATCCTGTTTGACCTCGGCGTCTCCTCGCTGCAGCTGGACGAGGCCGAGCGCGGCTTCGCCTATCGCATGGACGCCCCGCTGGACATGCGGATGGACCAGCAGACCGGCCTGACCGCCGCGGACGTCATCAACACCTATGAGCTGGCCGAGCTCGAGTCGATCCTGCGCGACTTCGGCGAGGAGCGCTTCGCCCGCAAGATCGCCCGCGCGCTCGTCGCCGAGCGCGACAAGGAGCCGTTCACCCGCTCGGCCCGTCTCGTGGAGCTGCTGCACCGGGTCGTCCCGGCCGCCTCGCAGCGCTCGGGCGGGCACCCGGCCAAGCGGACCTTCCAGGCGCTGCGGATCGAGGTCAACGCCGAGCTGTCCGTCTGGCGGGACGCACTTCCCGCAGCCCTGTCCCTGTTGCCGGTGGGCGGGCGGATCGCGGTCCTGTCCTATCACTCGCTGGAGGACCGGATCACCAAGCGGGGCCTGGCCGCCGGCGCGACCAGCTCGGCCCCGCCGGAGCTGCCCTTCGAGCTGCCCGAGCACCAGCCCTGGCTCACGCTGCTCACCCGCGGCGCCGAGATGGCCGACGAGGCCGAGATCGCCACCAACCCCCGGGCCGCGTCCGTGCGGCTCCGGGCCGCAGAACGCACCCGTGACACCACGAACATGAGGGAGAGCGCACGATGAGCCTGATGACGGTGGCCCGCCCGGCCTTCCGGGGGTCGCGCACGGCGCCTGCGCCGCGGGCGCGGCTGCGCGTGGTGGACGCCACGCCCAAGACGCAGAGCCACGCGGGGTTCGTCGCACTGTGCATCACCCTGGTGGTGGCCGGGCTGCTCAGCGCCCTGATGCTCAACATCCAGCGGGCGGAGAGCTCCTTCGTCCTGTCGGACCTGCGCGGCGAGCAGACCCAGCTGCACGACACCCGGGTCACGCTCGAGGCCGAGCTGTCCATGAAGCGCTCCCCGGAGACCCTCGCTGTCGAGGCGGAGCGTCTCGGACTCGTCCCCTCGCCGTCGACGGCCGTGCTGCGGCTGTCTGACAACGAGGTCCTCGGCGTGGCGGCCCACGTTGACCCTACCGACAGCTTTACGGTGATCACGCCCTTTGTGTCCGTTGCACAAAAGGACGTGGCGCGGATCGAACGCGCCATCGCGGGAGTCGTTCAGGGAGGTTGAGCAGTGGCGGATCGGCGTCCACCCCAGCAGCGGCCTCGCAAGGGCGCGGTCAAGACCGCAGGAGTCGTCCACCCGCAGCGCCGGATGCGCTTCATGCTCTTTGGCATCCTGATCGTCTTCAGCCTGTTCGGCGCCCAGCTGGTCAAGCTGCAGGGCCTGGACGCGGCCAGCGTCTCCGCCGCAGCCTTCGACCGGCGCCTGACCGAGACGACCATCCCGGCCCAGCGCGGCACCATCTATGACGCCAAGGGCGTGGCGCTGGCCGAGTCGTTCGAGCGCAAGCACATCGTGGGCGACCCGACCGCGGTCGTGACCTACACCAAGCGCATCGACGGTGAGCGCGTCGAGGTCGGTTATGCCGGTGCCGCCGCGGACATCGCGGCCGTCACCGGCGGCGACGCCGCGCAGATCGAGCGCAAGCTGCACGAGCCCGACGCGGCCCGCTTCACCTATCTGACCAAGGACGTCTCACCGCAGGTGTGGCAGGAGGTCAAGGCCCTGGGCATCCCGGGCATCTACTCCGAGCCCTACATGAAGCGCACCTACCCCCTCGGGGCCTCGATGGCGCCGCTGGTCGGCTGGGTGGGCTCCGGCGGCCTGCCCGCCAACGGCATCGAGCTGATGTTTGACCAGGACCTGACCGGCACTCCCGGCACGGCGACCTTCGAGCTCGGCGGCCGCGGCGAGATCATCACCACCGGCACCAACGACGAGATCCCAGCGGTGGCCGGCCAGGACGTGCGCCTGACCATCGACAGCGACCTGCAGTGGTTCACCTACAACGAGGTCGCCGCGATGGTCGAGCAGGCCGGCGCACTCTCCGGCTATGCCGTGGTGATGGATCCCAACACCGGTGAGATCCTCGCGGCCGCCAGCTATCCGTCATACGACCCGGCGAAGCCGACGCAGACCAGCAAGGGCCTGCGCAACCCGCTCTTCGAGGACGTCTATGAGCCGGGCTCGACCTCCAAGGTGATCACGGCCGCGGCCGCGCTCGAGGAGGAGATCATCGACCTCGACACGCCCTTCGTGCTGCCGAACCGGCTGCACCGCGCCGGCCGCAGCTTCAAGGACGCGCACGACCCGGACAACCCCTATGTCACCTTCGCCGGCGTGCTCGCCACCTCCTCCAACATGGGCACGATCATGTATGGCGAGGAGCTGCCGGACGACGTGTTCTACGACTACATCAAGGCGTTCGGCATGGGCAGCACGGCCACGCTCGGCTTCCCCGGCCAGTCCGCCGGCCTGGTGCACCCGCCGGAGGACTGGAGCGCCACCAGCAAATACACGATGTACTACGGCCAGGGCCTGTCCAGCACCATGCTCCAGCAGATCGGCGTCTTCCAGACCGTCGCCAACGGCGGCGTCCACGTCGAACCCAAGCTGATCCAGGGCACCCACGACGAGGACGGCCGCTTCAAGCCGGAGGCGGGCGATAAGGGCGAGCGGGTCATCTCGCAGGAGACTGCCGACGAGCTGACCGCGATCATGGAGTATGTCCCCAGCCCCGAGGGCACCGCGCCACTGGCGGCGGTCGAGGGCTACCGCGTGGCGGGCAAGACCTCCACCGCCGACCGCTACGACCCCAACCTGGGCCGCTACTCCGGGGTCACCGCGGGCTTCATCGGCTACGCACCAGCCGATGACCCGCAGCTGGTCGTCGCCGTAGCGATCCAGAAGCCGACGCGCGGCAAGTGGGGTGGCTCGCTGGCCGGCCCGGTCTTCTCCGAGGTGATGCGCTATGCGCTGACCTCCCGCGGGGTGGAGCCGAGCACGACCGAGGCACCTCCGGTCAAGCTGGACTATGATCCGGACGCTCCTGCGCCCGGCGGTCCTCGTGGTGCCACACTGGGCGACATCGCCATCAAGGAAGGAACGCCCTAACGTGATCGAGCTGTCCCTCGGTGAGATCGCCGAGGCAACCGGTGGGCAGGTGCACCCTCCGGAGGCGGCCACCACGGTGGTCACCGCCACGGTCGTCACCGACTCGCGCGAGGTCGACCCCGGCAGTCTGTATGTCGCACGCCAGGGTGAGCACGCCGACGGTCACGACTACGTCGGCGCGGCTGCCGAAAAAGGCGCCGTCGGCGCCCTGACCGACCGGGTCGTCACCGAGCTGCCCTGCGTCGTGGTCCCCGACACCACTGACGGCTTCGCCGCTCTGGGGCGCGAGGTCGTCGACCGGTGCACCGCGGCCGGTGGCCTGCAGATCATCGGCATCACCGGGAGCTCCGGCAAGACCTCGACCAAGGACCTGGCCGCCCAGGTCGTGTCGCACCTCGGGCCGACAGTGGCGCCGATCGCGTCCTACAACTCCGAGGTCGGCGTGCCGCTGACCGTGTGCCGCCTCACCGAGGAGACCCAGTTCCTCGTCGCCGAGATGGGCGCCTCCGGGGTCGGACATATCGAGTTCCTCACCAAGGTCGCCCCGCCGCGGATCGGCGTCGTGCTCAACGTCGGCACCGCCCACCTGGGCGAGTTCGGCAGCCGCGAGGCGATCGCGCACACCAAGGCCGAGCTGGTGCGGGCCCTGCCCGCCGACGGGCTGGCGGTGCTCAACGCCGACGACCCGGTGGTGCTGGCGATGGCCGACCAGACCCGGGCCCGCGTGGTCAGCGTGGGGCTGAGCCCGGACGCCGACGTGCGCGCCGACGACGTCGAGATCAACGTGCGCGGTCAGGCCAGCTTCGTCCTGCGCGTCCCCGGCGAGAGTGCCGTCCCGGTCGCGCTGCGGGTGCACGGCCCGCACCACGTCGGCAACGCGCTGGCGGTCGCGGCGGTCGCCCACGAGCTGGGCATGCCCGTGCCGCAGATCGCCGAGGCCCTCGGCCAGGCCGGCGCGGTCAGCCGGTGGCGCATGGAGGTCCACGAGCGTCCCGACGGCGTCACGATTGTCAACGACGCCTACAACGCCAACCCCGACTCGATGCGCGCGGCGCTGCGCTCCCTGGCCGTGATGAGCGGCTCCGGTCGCACGGTCGCGGTCATCGGGGAGATGCGCGAGCTGGGGGAGGACTCGGTCCGCGAGCACCGCTCGATCGGCGAGCTCGCCGCCGCCCTGCACATCGACACCATGGTCGTCGTTGGCGAGGGCGCCCTGCCGGTCGCGGCCGGCTTCACCGCCGCCGGCGGCACCACCAGCTATGAGTGCTCCGACACCGACGAGGCCCGCGAGCTGCTCGAGGCGCTGCTCGCCCCCGGCGACGTGGCCCTGCTGAAGTCCAGCCGCGACTCCGGCCTGCGCTTCCTCGGCGACGCCCTGGTCGAGCCGGCGGATGACGCCACAGCGACCACCGCCACCCCGACCACCGGGGACGGGGCGCCCTGATGGTGACCATCGTCCTGGCTGCGGGCATCGCCATGGTGGTGGCCCTGGTCGGCACCCCGCTGTTCATCAAGTTCCTGGTGCGGCGGCAGTATGGCCAGTTCATCCGGGACGACGGGCCGACCAGCCACCACACCAAGCGCGGCACGCCCACCATGGGCGGCGCGGTCATCATCGGCGCGACGCTGATCGGCTATTTCGGCGCCCACCTGCTGCTGCAGCTCATCTCGGCCACCGGCTTCATGGACTTCGCCGGCAGCTCGATGAGCGTCAGCGGCCTGCTCGTGCTCTTCCTGATGGCGGGGCTGGGCCTGGTGGGCTTCGCCGACGACTTCACCAAGATCTCCAAGGAGCGCAGCCTGGGCCTGCGCTCCCACGAGAAGCTCATCGGCCAGGGCCTGGTGGGCGTCATCTTTGCCGTGCTCGCCCTGCAGTTCCCCGGCGGCTCGCACCGCACCCCGGCCAGCACCGCGATCAGTTTCGTGCGCGACACCAACCTCGACCTCGCGGTGTTCGGCACGGCGGGCGCACTCATCGCCTTCGTCCTCTGGGCCAACATCATGATCACCGGCGCCTCCAACGGCGTGAACCTGGTCGACGGCCTCGACGGCCTGGCCACCGGCGCCTCGGTGATGGCCTTCGGCGGCTATGTCCTGATCGGCATCTGGCAGTTCAACCAGAACTGCCAGATCATCCCCGGCCCCAACTGTTATGACGTGCGCGACGCCCACGACCTGGCCGTCGTCGCCGCCTGTGTCGCCGGCGCCTGCTTCGGCTTCCTGTGGTGGAACGCCTCACCCGCCAAGATCTTCATGGGCGACACCGGCTCCCTGGCCCTGGGCGGCGCGCTGGCCGGCCTGGCGATCACCACCCACACCCAGCTGCTGATGATCTTCCTCGGCGGCCTCTTCGTGATCGTCACGATGTCGGTGATCATCCAGGTCGCCGGCTTCAAGATGACCCGCAAACGCGTCTTCCGGATGGCCCCGCTGCACCACCACTTCGAGCTGATCGGGTGGCACGAGGTCACCATCGTGGTCCGCTTCTGGATCATCCAGGGCCTGTGTGTGGCCGCCGGCCTGGGCATCTTCTATGCCGAGTGGGTGGTGGGCCTGTGACCGTCAACGACGCAGGACGGAGCAGCGACCTAGGGCAGGGACGCCTCGCCGGGCTGACCCACCGCGACGCCGACTGGGCGGGGCTGCGCGTGGTCGTCACCGGTCTGGGCATCAGCGGCTTCGCGGCCACCGACGCGCTGCTCGAGCGCGGCGCGCAGGTGATCGTGGTCGACGGCGGCACCGGCGCCAGCGCCCAGGACGAGCGCGCCCGCCTCCTGGAGATCCTCGGCGCCGACGTGCGCCTCGGCCCGGAGCACACCACCGACCTGCCCTGGTTTGCGGACGAGGGCACGACGATCTCCCCAGACCTGGTCGTCACCTCTCCCGGCTGGCGCCCCGACCAACCGGTGCTGGCCGCGGCGGCGCGTGCCGGCATACCCATCTGGGGGGAGGTCGAGCTGGCCTGGCGGATGCGTCCGGCGACCGGGGCGGCGCCCTGGCTGACCGTCACCGGCACCAACGGCAAGACGACCACCGTGCAGATGCTGGAGTCGATCCTGCGGGCGGCTGGGCTGCGCACGATCGCCGCCGGCAACGTCGGCACCCCGGTGCTCGAGGCGCTGCTGGACCCGCAGCCGTTCGACGTGATCGCCGTCGAGCTGTCCAGCTTCCAGCTGCACTGGTCGGAGTCGGTCTCAGCACTGGCCTCGTGCGTGCTCAACGTCGCCCCCGACCACCTGGACTGGCACGGCGGGCAGGAGGCCTATGCCGCGGCCAAGGCCAAGATCTTCGAGCACACCCAGGTGGCCTGCGTCTACAACCACGACGACCCCGCGACCGAGGCGATGGTCGAGGAGGCCGACGTCATCGAGGGGTGCCGCGCGATCGGCTTCACCCTGGGCACGCCGGCCCTGTCGATGCTCGGGGTGGTCGACGACGTGCTGGCCGACCGCGCCTTCGTCACCGAGCGCAAGACCTCCGCAGCCGAGCTGGCCACGCTGCGCGACCTGACTGGGAGCGACCTGACTGGCGGCGACCCAGACCGGGCACCGGCCCCGCACCTGGTCGCGGACGCCCTCGCCGCTGCCGCGCTGGCCCGGGCCTTCGGGGTGCCGCCCGCGGCCGTCCAGCAGGGGTTGCGCGACTTCACCCCCGCCGAGCACCGCATCACCGAGGTCGCCCAGATCGACGGGGTCCGCTATGTCGACGACTCCAAGGCGACCAACCCGCACGCCGCCCAGGCCTCGCTGGCGGCCTATGAGCACATCGTGTGGATCGCCGGCGGTCAGCTCAAGGGCGCCGACGTCGACGCGCTCGTCGCGGGGGCGGCCGGCCGGCTGCGTGCCGCCGTGCTGCTGGGGCAGGACCGCGCCCAGATCGCCGCCGCGCTGGCCCGACACGCGCCGCAGATCCCGGTGGTCGAGGTGCCCACGGGCGAGACTGTCGATGTGACTGCAGTGATGGATGAGGCTGTGGAGGCCGCGCGGGGGCTGGCGCAGCCCGGTGACGTCGTGCTCCTCGCGCCCGCCGCGGCGTCGCTCGACATGTTCGCCAACTACGGGGTCCGGGGAGACGCCTTCACCGACGCGGTGCGGCGGAGGGCCGGCGGGGAGAGCTCATGACGTCGACGCTGCTGCCCATCCGGCGTGACGAGGCGGGCCGGGAGTCAGTCGTCGCGGGCATCGGTGTGCGGCTGCGCTCGCCTGTGGCGCCCTACTATCTGATCCTGGTCTCGACCGCTCTGCTCGTCACCCTCGGGCTGGTGATGGTGCTGTCGGCCTCGAGCGTGACGTCCTACTGGGAGGACGGCAACTCCTACAAGGTCTTCCTGACCCAGCTGATGTATGCCGGGGGCGGGGTCGTCCTGGCCATGCTCGCCGCGCGCATCCCGGTGGGGGTGTGGAAGAAGCTGGCCCCGTGGGGCCTGCTCCTCGCCGTCCTCCTGCAGCTGGCCGTCTTCAGCCCGATCGGCACGGACTTCCAGGGCAACCGCAACTGGATCAGCGTGGCCGGCTTCTCCGTGCAGCCGTCGGAGTTCGGCAAGGTCGCCCTCGTCGTCTTCGGCGCCGCGGTGCTGGCCCGCAAGCGCAAGGTGCTCGGCCACATCAGCCACGTGCTGATCCCGTTCGTCCTGCCCGGGGCTGCCCTGCTGATCGGCCTCGTCCTGGCCGGCCACGACCTGGGCACCGTGCTGATCCTGGTCGCGATCACCGGAGGCGTGATGTTTGCCGCCGGGGTGCAGGCCCGCTGGTTCGTGGGGGTCGCCGCACTGGCCGCCGGCGGTGCGGCATACATGGCGGTCGGCAGCGCCAACCGCATGGAGCGCATCCAGGCCTGGGTCGGCGGCATCTGCGTCAACCCCGACGTCAAGGGCTGCTTCCAGAAGGTGCACGCGGAGTATGCCCTGGCCGACGGCGGCTGGTGGGGCCTCGGCCTGGGCGGCAGCAAGGAGAAGTGGGGCCAGCTGCCCGAGCCGCACAACGACTTCATCATGGCGATCATCGGTGAGGAGCTCGGCCTGCCCGGCACCTTCACCGTGCTCGCGCTCTTCTTCCTCATCGCCTATGCCTGCTATCGCATCGTGGTCACCAGCACCGACTTCTTCGTGCGCGTCGCGGCGGCCGGCATCATGGTCTGGTTCCTGTCCCAGGCGATGATCAACATCGGCTCGGTCATCGGCATGTTCCCGATCATCGGCGTCCCGCTGCCGCTGGTCTCCTCCGGCGGCTCGGCCCTGGTGGCGGCGCTGATCGGCGTCGGGATCCTGCTCGCGCTGGCCCGGTCGCTGCCGGGCTGCCGCGAGTCGCTGTCCGGCCGGCCCTCGATGCTGCGGCGTACCCTGGCAGTGGTGCCGACTCCCCGGCTCCGGCGACGCTGATCGGAGTCCCTTGATGCATGACTCACCCGTTTCGGTCGTCCTGGCCGGCGGTGGCTCGGCCGGCCACGTGAACCCCCTCCTGGCGACCGCCGATGCCCTGCGCGCCGCAGCCCCCGACTGCCGCATCACCGTCCTGGGCACCGCGGAGGGTCTGGAGGCGCGCCTTGTGCCGGAGCGCGGCTATGACCTCGAGATCCTGCCCAAGGTGCCCTTCCCGCGCCGCCCCAACGGTGCCGTGCTGCGCTTCCCCTCCGAGATCCGCCGGGCGATCGCCCGGGCCCGCGAGGTGATGAGGGAGGTCGAGGCCGACGTGGTCGTCGGCTTCGGCGGCTATGTCGCGACCCCGGCCTATCTGGCGGCGCGACGCACCGGCACCCCGATCGTCATCCACGAGCAGAACGCGCGCCCGGGCCTGGCCAACCGCCTCGGCGCCCGCTTCACCCAGGACGTCGCGACCACCTTTGGCGCCACCCGCCTGGCGAACTCCACGGTGATCGGTCTGCCGATGCGCCGGGAGATCGCCGACCTGGACCGCGCCGCCCTGCGCGGGGCCGGCCTGGCCCACTTCGGGCTGCAGGAGGGCACCACCACGCTGCTCGTCTTCGGCGGCTCGCTGGGCGCGCAGCGGCTCAACGACGCCTTCCCCGCCGCCGCCCCCGACCTGCGCGCGGCCGGGGTCCAGGTGCTGCACCTGACCGGGGCGGGCAAGCCGGTCGAGGTCGAGTCGGACAGCCAGTGTCCCTATGTCGTGGTCGACTACACCGACCGGATGGACCTGGCGTATGCCGTGGCTGACCTGGCCGTCTGCCGCGCCGGTGCCGGCACGGTCTCGGAGCTGACGGCCGTCGGTCTGCCGGCCATCTATGTGCCGCTGCCGATCGGCAACGGTGAGCAGCGGCTCAACGCCGCCGACGTCGTCGCGGCCGGGGGAGGGCTGCTCGTCGCCGACGCCGACGTCACCGCCGACTGGGTGCGCGACACGGTGCTGCCGCTGCTCGCCGACGAGGAGCGCCTGGGCCAGATGGCCGACGAGGCCGCCGTGATGGGCGACCGCACCGCCGCCGAGGAGCTGGCCAAGATGGTGCTGGCCGCCGCTGGCCGCCGTGACTCCAGCCGCAGTGACTCCGACCGCAGCGACACGGGGAGCAGTCCGGCATGACGGCGGGTGTCAACGACCGGTTCGACTTCACCGAACCGGTGCCACCGGTGGCTGACCTCGGGCCGGTCCACTTCATCGCGATCGGGGGGTCGGGCATGTCCGGCGTCGCCCGCCTCCACCTGGCGGCCGGCGTGCGCGTCTCCGGCTCTGACGCGCGCGACAGCACGACCCTGCAGGCGCTGGCGGCGGAGGGCGCGCGGGTCTTCATCGGCCAGGACCCGGCCAACCTGGCCGACGACGTGCAGACCGTGGTCATCTCCTCGGCCATCCGCGAGACCAACCCCGAGCTGGCCGCCGCACGGGATCGCGGACTGCGGGTGCTGCACCGCGCCCAGGGCATCGCCACCCTGCTGCCGGGGCGGGACGCCGTCGCGGTCGCCGGCGCCAACGGCAAGACGACCACCAGCGGCATGCTCACCGTGGCCCTGCAGCACTCCGGTGCTGACCCGGCCTATGTCCTGGGCTCCCAGCTGACCACACCCGGCGGCCGCGGCACCAACGCCGCCCCGGGCACCGGGCCGTTCGTGATCGAGGCCGACGAGAGCGACGGGTCCTTCCTGACCTATCACCCACAGGTCGCGGTCGTGACCAACATCAAGCCCGACCACCTCGACTTCTATGGCGACCTGTCCACGATCGAGGCCACGTTTGCCGGGTTCTCCCGCACCATCCGCGAGGGCGGCCTCCTGGTCGCGGCCGCCGATGACCCAGGGGCTGCGAACCTGGCCGCGGCACGCCGTGACGCCGGGGGAGCGGTGGCCACCTTCGGCACCGACGAGAGCGCCGACGTCTGGCTCAGCGACCTGCGCCCGGACTCGATGACGGCCGCCGCCCGGCTGACCTGGCAGCGCGACGTGGACGAGATCCCCGCCGGCACGACCCGCACGCTGACCGTCCCGATGCCGGGCGTGCACAACCTGGCCAACGCCGCCGCAGCGCTGCTCGCGGCGACCGCCGGGCTGGGCCAGGACCTGGACGCCGTGCTGGCCGGGCTCGCGGCCTATCCCGGCACGCACCGCCGCTTCGAGCACGTCGGCGAGGGCGCCGGCGTGCACGTCGTCGACGACTATGCGCACAACCCCGACAAGGTCGCCGCCGTGGTGGCTGCCGGTCGCGGCCTGGTCGACGCGGACCCGCAGGGTGGCCGCCTGGTCGTCATCTTCCAGCCGCACCTGTTCAGCCGCACCCGCGACTTCGCGGCGCAGTTCGCAGCCGGTCTGTCCGCCGCCGATGTCGTGGTGCTGATGGATGTGTATGGAGCGCGCGAGGACCCGCTCGAGGGCGTCACGGGGGCCACGATCGCCGAGCTGGTGCAGGGGCCGCAGGTGCACTTCGTCGCCGACCGTGAGCAGGTCGTGCCGCTCGTAGCGGACCTGCTTCGCGCCGGTGACCTGGTGCTGACCGTCGGGGCCGGTGACGTCACCGAGCTGGGCGTGCCGCTGGTGGAGGAGCTCACAAGGGGGCAGCGCTGATGCGCATGAGGAAGAAGCAGGACCTCGACCAGAGGTTGAGGTCCGCCAATGGCAAGGCCACGGCCAAAGGTAGGGGTAAAACCAAGGCCAAGGACAAAGCCCGGGCCCACAAGAAGTTCCGGGCCCGCGCCGCCGAGGTGCGGGCCCGCCCGTGGCGCATCGTCGCGGTGCTGGCTCTGGTTGCGGCGCTGGTGGGCGGGGTGGTCTTCCTCTTCGGATGGTCCACCGCCTTCGTGGTCGAGGAGATCACCACGACCGGTGCTGACGGTGAGGTCGCCGAGCTTGCTCAGGCCAACGCCGGCGTCCCGATCGGGCGGCCGATGGCGCGGGTCGACACCGACGCGGTGGAGAAGCGGGTGCTGCAGGACCTGCGGGTGGCCGACGTCGACGTGGGCCGCTCCTGGCCCTCGACGCTCACTCTCGAGCTGACCCTGCGTCAGCCCGCGCTCGTCGTGCAACACAGCGGCCTGCGGGGCGTGCTCCTCGCGGACGCCCAGGGCGTAATTTATGACACGGCCGACGAGGCGCCCGAGGACTTGCCGACCGTCCGCGCCCCCAAGGGCGACCTCGACCCGGCGCACCTGCAGGCAGCCCTGGCCCTCCCGGGTGCCCTTCCCGCCGCGGTGGCGCGGCAGGCTGAGGACTTGCGGCTCGACGCCGCCGGACGCCTGGAGTTCACCGTCGGCTCGGTCACGGTGCGGTGGGGCGACGGCACCAGTGCGGAGCTCAAGGGCAGGGTTCTGGAGGGGCTGCTGGAGCAGGAGGGGATCGACCCTTCCGGTGAGGTCGACCCCGTCACAGGCCCCATCGAGATCGACCTGTCGACCCCGTCGACGCCCGTCGTGACCGGCCTGCAGACCGCCTCACCCACAGATTGACCTCAACTTGAGGTCTAGCGGGCTGGGTCTCAATCCGATCACGACGTATGCTCGCCGGAACAGGTTCTAGATGGCGCGTCTTGTTGGCCGCATCTGGTCCGTCATACCGGTTCATCATGGAAGGTCCCACCAGTGTCGTCTGCGCAGAACTACCTGGCAGTTATCAAGGTCGTCGGCATCGGTGGTGGTGGCGTCAACGCCATCAACCGGATGATCGAGGTCGGTCTCAAGGGCGTGGAGTTCATCGCCATCAACACGGACGCCCAGGCGCTCCTGATGAGCGATGCCGACGTCAAGCTCGACGTGGGCCGTGAGCTGACACGCGGTCTGGGCGCTGGCGCCGACCCCGAGGTCGGGCGCAGGGCCGCCGAGGACCACCAGGAGGAGATCGAGGAGGCGCTGCGCGGCGCGGACATGGTCTTCGTCACCGCCGGTGAGGGCGGTGGCACCGGCACCGGTGGTGCCCCGGTCGTGGCCAAGATCGCCAAGAGCATCGGCGCGCTGACCATCGGTGTGGTCACCCGCCCATTCACCTTCGAGGGTCGTCGTCGGGCCAACCAGGCCGAGACCGGCATCGGCCAGCTCCGCGAGGAGGTCGACACCCTGATCGTCATCCCCAACGACCGGCTGCTGTCCATTTCGGACCGTCAGGTCTCCATGCTCGACGCCTTCCGCAGCGCCGACCAAGTGCTGCTCTCTGGTGTGCAGGGCATCACCGACCTGATCACCACCCCGGGTCTGATCAACCTCGACTTCGCCGACGTCAAGTCGGTCATGCAGGGCGCCGGCTCGGCCCTGATGGGCATCGGTTCGGCCCGTGGCGAGGACCGCGCTGTCCAGGCCGCCGAGCTCGCCATCTCCTCACCCCTGCTCGAGGCCTCCATCGAGGGCGCGCACGGCGTGCTGCTCTCGATCCAGGGTGGCTCCGACCTCGGCCTCTTCGAGATCAACGAGGCCGCCCGCCTCGTCCAGGAGGCCGCCCACCCCGAGGCCAACATCATCTTCGGCGCAGTCATCGACGACTCCCTCGGCGACGAGGTGCGCGTCACTGTCATCGCAGCGGGTTTCGACGGCGGAGCCCCGATGCAGCGGACCGACGAGCGCGCGCTCGGCCAGGTCCAGGCCGGCGGCACCAACCGACCGCCGCAGCAGCAGGGCCAGCCCCAGGGCCAGCCCCAGCAGCGGCTCGAGCAGCAGGGGCAGCCCCAGCAGCGACCGGCCCAGGGGCAGCCGCAGCAGCGTCCGGCGGGGGCACCGCACGGCCAGCCCCAGCAGCGCCCCGCCCAGGCGCCCCAGGGCCAGCCGCAGCAGGCGCCCGGCCAGAGCGGTCAGCGTCCGCAGGGCCAGCCCCAGCAAACGCCCCAGGGTCAGCCGCAGCAGCCGCCGCGCCAGCCGCAACCCGTCACCTTCGACGACTCCGACGACCTGGACGTGCCCGACTTCTTGAAGTGAGCAACGATTGTGATCTTGGTCACTAATCGACCGAGGAAACATTGGATCAGCTCAACCGCGACAAATCATAAGCGCCCCAACCGATTTCGGTTGGGGCGCTTGTCTTTTACGCCAGTCAGTGCCATGATCCCTGCAGATCGACACCTCTGAGGAGCCACCATGTCTAGACGCCTGTTCCGCCAGCAGCCTGCTGACCTGCGCGAACGCGGCGCTACTGCCGTGGAGTACGCCCTGATCGCGAGCCTGATCGCGGTCGTGATCGCCGTCGCGGTCGCCGCGGTCGGCACGCAGGTCGTTGCGCTCTATCAGGCGGCTGCGGACGGCTTCCCCTGACCGTAGCCCGTTGAGGAGTCAGGTAAAGCGTTGGTCAAGTGGCGTTATAGAAACGTTACAGTCGAGCCCTTGCCGAAAGTTGCATTGTCTGTCAGGATCCTCTCAGGTTCGGGGGACCCCTGGGCCACACAAGTCGGAGCACCCCGTCTCCGGCTCCGCACCGGCGCAGGCGCAACCGCCCCCCAGCCGGCTCTTCACAAGGAGATCAACACATGGCTGCTCTGGCCTACTTCATCACCACCCTGCGTGACCGCTTCGAGGACAAGGAGCGCGGAGCCACCGCCGTTGAGTATGGCCTGATCGTGGCCCTCATCGCGATCTTCATTATTACCGCGGTCGCGCTCGTCGGCACGGCCCTGGACGGGCTTTTCACGTCGGTCTCGGACGCCCTGTAGGGCTCCACCACACCCGCGGCTGACCCAAGCGGGGCATCTCGCTGTCGCCGCACGATGGAATGTCGCCGTGGTGGCTCATCAAGCGCGCCTGAGCCACCACGGCCCCGCTTCAACCGAAAGTCCATGCAGTTGTCCCCTTCTGCCCGAGCAATTAGCCACGGAGTTATGCGTGCAGCCAACTCGTCATAGGCGTCTCGATCGCGGCGCCGCTGCCGTCGAGTTCGCTCTAGTCGCCATTCTTCTCATCACGCTCGTGGTCGGAATCTTCGAGGGTGGGCGTGTCTGGATGATTCAGGGAGCGCTGTCTCAAGCTGCTCGTGAGGGTGCGCGCGAGATGGCGATCCGGGATGATGAGATTAAGGCTAAAGAAGTAATCACTAAGCGGGCTGGTTCATTTGGGGCCGAGCCAGGTATTGAGGTCCTAACGACTGCTGATGGATGCGTCGTCAGGGCTACCGCGAAAGTCGAGAATTACCGGACCATGACTGGGCTCTTGGAACTCGCAATGTTCGACGGTATTACTCTGACGGGGAAGGCTGACATGCGATGCGGCGGGTAGCGAGAGTTGTTCGAAGGGCCTCGCCTGAGCGCGGCGCAGCTGCAATTTTGGTCGCCCTATTGCTGACTGCGTTGCTCGGCGCGGCTGGCCTGGCGATCGACCTCGGCGCCTCCTACGTAAAGAAGCAACAACTCCAGAACGGCGCAGATGCCGCGGCTATCGCCCTGGCCCAAGACCATGCCTTTGACGGTTGTGCAGCTGCCGCTAACCCTACTGAGGCTACAAATTGGGTTCAAGACAATATCAATAATGGTTCCGCGACTGGGGATCCGTCATGTCCCGAAGGTCCAACGGGAAGCGTGTTGACTGTTCTGGCAGAGGGGGAGCAGGACCATTGGTTTATCCCCATCCTTCCCGGCGGGCCAAAAAGTTCAGAAATTTCGGCTAGCGCCACGGTGGAGTGGGGAACGCCGATTGCTGGCGCAGGTTTTCCGATCGTGTTCTCTGAGTGCGTATTCAACTCTGCGATCGCACAAGCTGGGGAATATGTCGAGGTTTGGATCCCGAAGAAGAACGACAAGGACCCAAATTGTAGTAGTTATGATTATCCGAATGGCGGATTTGGGTGGCTCAATGGTACCGACTGTGTGGCTGACTATGCTGAACTTCAGCCAAGCAAATCGGTCCTGGTGCCAGGTGACCCAGGTAACAACGATAGCACCGAATGCAAGTGGGCTGAAGAAGCAAAGAGTTGGCCTCGCAAGGTGCTGATCCCTGTCTTTGATGGGACGAATGGCGTGAATGGAAACGGGCACGCGTTCTACGTTTACAAATTTGCTTCGTTCGAACTCGCCGGAGTTGCGATTCAGTCTGGAAATGAGCGGCACGGAGCAGATATGCCGGCAAATAGGTGCTCAAGCAATCCGGGCTGGTCACATAAAAGTTGTATTTATGGTCGTTTTGTTCAATATGTGTCTGTCGATGACGCATTCAAGTTGGGTCCCGTGACTGATCCGGACACCCTTGTCGTTCGATTTAAGAAGGACTAACGCACATGGCACGACGCATTATCGCCGCTCTGGCGGCACTGATTCTCGCTGCCGTTGGCGTCTTCCTCGTCATCAACTACGCGAATAACGCCGACGAGCGAGCCATGGGTGACCAGGAAACCGTGGATGTGCTGGTGGCTACCGAGACGATCGCTCGAGGGGATTCCGACGACCTCGCTACGCGACTTGAAGTGCGACAGATTCCTCGAACTTATGTCGCGGATGGCGCACTGGAGTCCGTGGAGGATGTCGAGGGTCTCGTGGCCGCCAACAACCTGACTGCCGGCCAACAGGTGCTAGCCAGCTCCTTCGTCACCCAGGAAGAGTTGCGTCGCAGCGGTGATTACGTGGTGCCGGAAGAAGCACAGGGTCTGCATCAACTGACCATCAACCTGCCTAATCCTCAGGCGCTTGGAGGCAGCATTGCTCCGGGTGACACGGTTGGCCTGTTCGCAACGTTCGAGCTCGAACCACCCACTGGCTGGGTCATCGGACCCAATGGCGATTTGGTGTGGGACCCCGATGCAGCACAGTCGAACGACTCAGGTTCCGACGACAGCGAGGGAGGGGGAGACAGCGGCGGTTCTGGCGGAAGCGAGTCCATCACCTTCACCGACCTGGTCCTCGACAAGGTGCTCGTGGTCCGGGTCGAAGGCGGCTATCTCGCCACGCCCACGGAGACCGAGGAGGGCGGCGAGGCACAGGACACCATTCATGTCACCATCGCCCTAGAGGCCCAGGACGCCGCTCGCGTGATCCAGACCATGCAGACTGGGACCGTGTGGTTGACCCTCTCGCCTGACGCCGCGGATGAGGCTGACATCGATGCCGTCGTGCCAGCAGCGCCAAGCCTCGTGACTGGCGTCATCGAATGAGTTCAGTAATCCTGGCTAGCGGCTCGACCGACCTTGCTCGTCGAGTGCGCTTGGCATCTGGGGATGATCTGTTCGTGCTGGCGCCGGAGCAGGTACCCACCGGTCCGGCCCAGTTGCTAGGGCTGCTCAATGGGTCTGGACCTGTTCAAGCTGTCGTTCTGGATGTCACCGGCCAGGACGCACCGGATGCCTCGCTCGGGCTGGCCGAGCGCTTCCAGGAGCAGTTTCCCCGGGTAGCTGTGCTCCTAGTCACGGATCGGCCCGCAGAGTTGGGTTTGGCGGCCCTGCGTGCCGGCGTGCGAGATCTGGTTGAGCCGACGTTGTCTATCGACGAGATGCGTTGGGCGCTGCGACGAGCCGTGGAAGCAAGTGCCGCCGCAGCGTCGGGCGCGGGACAGAGCGAGTCGGCTGCCGTCGGACGCGTCATCACGGTTGCTTCGCCTAAGGGCGGGGTCGGCAAGACCACACTCGCTACCAACCTGGCTGTCGGGTTGGCGAACCAGTCACCGCAAGGCACCGTCCTTGTCGATTTGGACATCCAGTTCGGTGACGTGGCGGCGGCTCTGGACCTCGACCCCACCTACACGCTCGGGGATGTGGTGCATGGCTCCGCACTTCAGGACGTCATGGGCCTCAAGACGTTGCTCACGAAGCATCGCACGGGGCTACACGTGCTGAGCGGTGTCAAGTCGCCTGCTGAGGCCGACGAGGTCACGGCCGGCCACGTCTCAACGATCATCAGCCTGCTCAAGATGGAATTTCGGTATGTCGTGCTTGACACCGCTCCGGGCTTAGGGGCGCATACGCTCGCAGCGCTTGACCACACAACGGATCTTGTTCTGGTCAGCAGCCTAGACGTGCCGGGGGTGCGCGGCCTACGCAAGGAGATGGAACTGCTTGACGAGTTGGACCTGCCTCCAGCGACCCGGCACATTGTCGTCAACTTTGCTGAGCGTTCTGGGGGACTGTCGGTGGCTGATGTTGAGGCGACGATCGGGCGCAGGGTGGACTTCACGATCCCCCGGTCCAGCAAGCTCGTGGCCGCGACAAACCGGGGCCACCCGATATTGGAGTCCCCGGGTCGCGACCGGATAAGTCGAGACCTGGAGGCTATGGTCGCCCGGTTCAGCCCGATCAAGGTGCGTCGCTCTGGTTTCAGTTGGGGTGCCCGGCACAGGGGGAGAGACCAATGAACCTTTCTGAACGTCTGGCCGCTGCCAAACAGCGCGAAGCTAAGCACCGAGAGCCCAACGAGCAGCCGAAGCTCCCAGCGGAAGTTGTCGTTGCTGAGGTCACGAAGGGAGACGATGCATCGGTCCAGTCGCCACCCGTAGGGGGTGACCAATCGCCAGCAACTGCCCCGACTACGTCGCCCAAGCCCGAACAGCAGCGCACAGACTCTGGCGCACGACCGACTGATGCGCTCAGCACGCTGAAGGCGGAGGCACGCCAACAACTCTTCTCCAGGTTGGGGTCGCGGCTGAGTGACACGTCGATGAGCGAGGCGCAACTGCACGAGTTGGTGCGCAAGGAGCTCACCCAACTCGTCCAGGCGGCTGAGACGCCGTTGAAGTCAGATGAGCGTCGTCGCTTGATCCGTGAGGTCACCGACGACGTCCTCGGATACGGACCGCTGCAGAACCTGCTCGACGATGACTCCGTGACGGAGATCATGGTCAACGGCCCAGACAACGTCTACGTCGAGCGAGAGGGTCGGTTGACCCGTGCTGACGTCCACTTCGCATCCGAGGAACACCTCCGGCGCGTCATCGAGCGGATTGTCGGCCGAGTCGGCAGACGCATCGACGAATCGTCGCCGCTGGTAGACGCCCGCCTAGAGGATGGGTCCCGCGTCAACGCCATCATTCCGCCCCTAGCCTTCAGCGGATCAACCCTTACTATCCGCAAGTTCGGCAAAGTCCCGCTCATGGTTGACGACCTGGTTGCCAAGGACAGCCTGTCACCGCAGATGGTCGACCTTCTCCGCGCCTGCGTGCAGGCCAAGCTCAACGTGCTTGTCTCTGGTGGCACCGGAACAGGCAAGACGACCCTACTCAATGTGCTCTCATCCTTCATTCCCGGCGACGAGCGTATCGTCACCATTGAGGATGCCGTGGAGCTCCAGTTGCAGCAGGAGCACGTGGTGCGCTTGGAGTCGCGGCCCCGCAACATCGAGGGTCGCGGTGAGGTCACCATCCGTGACTTGGTCCGCAACTCGCTGCGCATGCGCCCTGACCGGATTATCGTCGGCGAGGTCCGTGGCGGCGAGAGCCTGGACATGCTGCAGGCGATGAACACCGGTCACGAAGGCTCCCTGTCCACACTCCACGCGAACACGCCCCGCGATGCGGTTTCGCGTCTCGAAACCATGGTGCTGATGGCTGGCATGGAACTGCCACTTAGGGCGATCCGTGAACAGATCTCCTCGGCCATCGATGTGATCGTGCACCTGACTCGACTGCGAGACGGCACGCGCCGCGTCACCCATGTCACCGAGGTGCAGGGCATGGAGGGTGAGATTATTACCCTCCAGGACGCATTCGCCTTCGACTACCACGCCGGCGTCGACCACACCGGTCGATTCCTCGGGACCACCAAGTCCACCGGGGTGCGACCTCAGTTCACGGAACGAATTCTAGAGCAGGGCATCGACTTGCCCTACGAGGTCTTCGACACCGCCGACTTCCGGATGCGTCGATGAGCTGGGACACACTCGTCGCCGGGTCCAATGGCGTCTGGCTTGCGGCAGGGGCACTCGTGCTCGCCGTCGCTATCGCGGCATACGTATTCATCGTCCCCTCGCATGCGATCCCAATGGATCGTCGACGCTACGGTGTGCAAAGCACGCCCTCCCTCATCACTCAGGCGACTGATGCCAGCACCGGACTCATCGATCGTCTCGTCCGCCGACGCAGGGGTGGTGCCGACTCGGCATCGCATGCCCTTGATCTCGCTGGTATCAAACGATCGGTCCCCGAGTTCATCCTACTTGTCGGTGCCGCGGCGCTCACTGGCGCTGCGCTGGGACTGGTTATCGGTGGCTTGATCGTTGCCATCATGCTGGCCTGCCTGGCTGTTGCCGGGGCTCTGGTCTTTGTGTCCTTCCGCGCCAACAGACGGCGGGCCAACTTCGCCGACCAGTTGGACGACTTGGTGCAACTTCTAGGCAGCAACATGCGCGCCGGGCACTCAGTGCTACAAGCGATGGACTCAGTCGCCCGCGAGATGGAAGAGCCCGGATCTAGCGAAATCGCGCGTGTGGTCAATCAGGTAAGAGTTGGTCGCGACCTTGGCGAGGCGTTGGATGAAACCGCCGACCGGATGGACAGCGACGACTTTCGCTGGATCTCCCAGGCCATCGCGATCCACCGGCAGGTTGGCGGCAACCTGGCCGAGGTGATGGACACCGTGGGCGAGACCATCCGGGAGCGCAACCAGATTCGACGACAGGTCTCGGCACTCTCGGCTGAGGGGAAACTTTCGGCCTACGTGTTGATTGCCCTCCCTGTTGGCGTGACCCTCATGCTGTTAATTTTGAACCCAGAATACATCTTGGGCCTGACCCAGAGCCCCATCGGGTACGCATTGATTCTCCTCGCTATGGTTCTGATGACGGTCGGATCGGTCTGGCTGTCCAAGATCGTCAAGATCAAGTTCTGAGGTCGCCCCGTGGACAACGTAAACCCCCTCATAATCGTGGCCGCTGGCTGCGTCGCAGTGGCCCTGCCGTTGCTTGCCTTTGCCTTCACCGCCCGCCCCGGGCGCAGTCGGCAGCAGACACTGGCGATCCTCAACCGAGACCTTCACACTGGACAGTCGGCGGGGGACCCCCAGGTCGCCGGAGGCGCCCTGGTCAACCTCGCCAAGTCCCTGACCCCCATGGCTGCTGTTCGCTGGATCGATAGCTTGCTCAGTAAAGCGGGCCGCCCGGCAGCTTGGCCCCTTGAGCGCATCCTGGTCACGAAATTGGTGCTCACCGCGGCCTTCGTCGGCGTCGGCTTCTTGCTCGTGGCTCAGAGCCCCAGCCCGCGGATACTCCTCCTAGCGGTATTCATCTCGGTGTTGGCGTGGGCCACCCCCGAACTTCTACTCTTTAGCAAGGGCCAGGAACGTCGTCAGGCGATCCAGGAGAAACTCCCTGACATGATGGATCAGTTGACCATTGCAGTGGAGGCTGGTCTAGGCTTCGAGGCCGCACTCGCTCACGTTGCCCGGCATGGTTCGGGTCCGCTGTCGGAGGAACTGATCAGAACGCTTCAGGACATTCAGGTCGGGCGCCCGCGCCGTCAGGCCTACTCCGATCTGGCGGAACGTACCCAGGTCCAGGATCTGGGCCGATTCGTGAGAGCGCTTAACCAGGCAGAAACCAACGGAATCTCGATCGCGGGCGTGCTCAGCACGCAGGCCCGTGAGATGCGCATCAAGCGCAGGCAGCGGGCCGAGGAGAAGGCGATGAAGATCCCGGTCAAGGTGGTCTTTCCCCTGATCCTGTTTATTCTTCCGGTGCTCTTTATCGTGATTATGGGACCAGCCGTCATCAACATCATCGATGCGTTCTCGTAGGTACGAGCCGCCTCACGCCCGTTGCCGACCGACAAGGAAACATGCATGCCACTGAGGCCCGAGGACGTCGTCCGGAAGAATTTTAACAACACCGCCCGCTTCCGGGGCGGCTACGTCAGCGAGGAGGTTGACACCTTCCTCGAAGAGGTCGTGGCCGAGCTGCGGCGGCTCAACGCCCTTGTGGACGAGCAGCAGGCGGAGGTCAACCATCTCAAGTCGGCTCGCCCGGACGATAGTTCTGGCTACCAACTCGGAACAGAGCAGATACAGCTCGCGCATGTCCGCAAGGAGCGAAACGCCCTCGTCGCCGAGATGGAGAACGCCGACCGGAGGATCGCCGAAGCCCAACAGGCGGCTGCGCTCGCTGAGGAGGCCAAGGAGTTGAGCTTGGAGGAGATCCGGGCGCGCTTCGACGACGACCTGCTCAAGTTGGAGCAGAAGGTCAACACGGTTCGTGCAGACGCCAACGCGGCGGTAGACGACAGCAAGAAGCGCATCGCAGTTGCTGACCAACTGGCGCAGGCTGCCGAGCGGCACGCCGCGCAACTGCGGGAAAAACTGGCAAAGGTCAGCGCGGACGTGCGCGCCGCTGCGACCGAACACCTCGGCGCCGATGTCGTGGAGGAGTTGATCCCATTCGGCGACGGTCTAGAGACGGACGCGATCGCGCAGTCCTCGATGGTTGCCATGCTGGCAGACCGGATCCGACGTGATCACCTGACATCAGGGCAGCACGAGGCCGAGCGCCTCCTGGGGGAGGCCGCGCTGGAGCGCGAGAGCATCATCGCCGAGGGTCATCGGGGTCTTGAGCAAGCCCAGGACGAGGCTGCCGCCCTCATTGCGGCTGCTCGGGAAGAAGGAGATGACGCCAGGGAGACGGCACGCATCTCAAGCGAGCGACTGCTGGCAGAGGCCCAGCGGCAACAGACTGCGCTGCTCGACCAGGCGCAGCGGGACTACGACGAGCGAGTGCGCCTGGCCAGTTCTGAGGCCACCAAACTTATGGAGCACGCCCAGCTGGAGCGCGACGCGATCCTGGCTGACCTCGCGACCCGCCGCGAGGCACTTGAGGCGCGGGTGACCGAACTGGACACGTCGGCGCGAGAATATCGCGAGCGAGTGCGCGCGCTGGTCAACCACCAGTTGATCGCGATCGACAAAGAGGACTGGGACCGGTGACTGACATGATCTCTTGGTTACAGTCCCCAAACTCAATCCGTAGCCGCACCGCGGACATGAATAGGCCTTGGCGCTCGCGCAATCGAATTGAAGGGTATCGTCAGCCCCATGTTCGGAAGTGGAGTCTTAGCGTCGTCGAGCTGGTTGTGATCGGTGGGCTCGCGCTAAAGTCCACCTACCTAACTACCTTGATCCTCGGGGCCGGTGGCGTGATGGCGGGAATCCCCTTAGCTATCTGGTTAGTGGCGATATTCTGGGTGGGAGCGCGCATTGGAAGAAGAGCCCAAAAGGCTCTTCTGTTGACCTTGATGGTTGGATGCAACCTAGTGCTTTACGCAGATCTGCTTCACATACGCGCCTTCGGTAGTCAACTAGACTTAGCTTCAGTAGTGGGCGTTGCCAACAATTCAGGACTTGGGCCGTCCATCCTGGCCCTAGTGAGCCTGTGGGACATCATCTTTTTCATTGATCTATTGGCGGTACTGATAGCCTACGGGGCGTTTGGGATAGACAAAGAAATCCTTGTTCCCGCGCCCCGGCGAAGATTCTCCTACGCGTTCACACTGTTTGTTGTCGCCTACTTGGCATTCTCGACCTTTCAGGCAACGAAAATTCCAGTTTCTCCACACCAATACCTGGGCGGTTCAGGACCGTTGGGGGTCCACGCGAACCAACTACTGTCAGCATTGCCCTGGTCAAAACATATCTTGAGCAACGATGAGCGTACTGCAGTGTCTTCTTGGCTTGACCGCAATTCGGTCTACGTCGACGCAGCACCTGAGTATGAGCGCCTGGATGGCATGCTGGAAGGGAAGGACGTCTATTTGATTGTGGTGGAGTCGCTCGAGGAGAGTGTGCTTAACCTTGAAGTCGATGGTCAGGAGGTGACGCCTAACATAAATAGAATATTGAACGACAGCATCGTCTTTCCACGGGTCGTCGAACAGGTCCGTGATGGAGTAACCTCCGACGCAGAGTTGATGCTTTTGACTAGCATGTATCCCGTGCAATCGGGCGCAGCCTTTTTAAAGCATGCGGATAGCCATTACCCAGTCACGCTGCCGCGCCTGTTAAAGGCGAATGGATACTCGTCGATAGCGGTAAACGGCGACGCCCGCCAGTTTTGGAATCGACATGTTATGTTTCCGAACCTGGGATTCGACAAATATGTGGCAGAGGAGGAGTTTCTCACTGCCCCTCAAATTGGAATGGGTGTAGCAGACGAGACACTCTTCGACCAGGCACTGATCGAGCGAGAGAAATTTGATTCACCGAGTTTCATGATGATAAGTACTGTCACATCTCATTATCCGTGGACAATTCCCGAAAGCCTAAAGGGATTGAGTCTCAAAAGAGGGGACCGAACGGCGAACTACCTTCAGACGTTGAACTATGTAGACCGTGCTATCGGCGATTTCGTTGAAGTCATTCAAGCGAATGAGTCGCTAGGTGAGCCGGCCTTTGTCATCGTGGGGGATCACGAAGGGATACACAAATTTGAAGGTGAGAGCACATGGCTGGAAGACAACGGCGGCCGCGTGCCTTTTATTGTTCATGTCCCAGGTATCGAGGGTGAAGTAATAGGCACGCCTGGGGGACAGGTGGATATCCTGCCAACCTTGGCTTACCTCCTCGGGGTGCCCTCAGGCGAAGTTGAGGGCCGGATCATGGGCCGCAATTTGCTCGGATTATCGCTTGGATCCGCCATTGATTCTGAGGGGTCTACTACTGGAGGTGGATCTCCTGATGTCCTGCTCAATGATGCCTTTAGTATCTCAGACTTGGCTATACGCGGAGACTACTTCGGTGCGCATGGCGGAGCAGCTCACGTTGGCTAGATCCGTCAGCGTTCGGCCAGGGGTTCTCGGGCGGGGCAGGGGTTGTGGGGTGGTAGGTGTGCCGCGAGACATCGTCGCATCGCGTCTCGTTCCGCTAATTCCTTGGGCGGTGTTCTGCGCGACGCCCGTGATTGTCGTCCTATTGGGTATGACTGTGGGAATGAATCACGATGTTGCTTGGATTCTCGTGGGGGCGGAACGAATGCTAGATGGTGGAACGTTCGGAGTCGATGTCGTGGATGTCAACCCACCACTCGCCTGGTGGATCTCCCTGCCAGCTGCCTATCTTGCTCGGCTTATGAATGTTCCCGTCTACCTAGTTTGGCAACTTTCGGTATTCGCTGTCATTTCCACTGTGGTTGCGAAGTGCGTGCGGGAACGAAGATATTCGACTGGCCAAGCGGCCGGGATGCTGCTGACCTTGGCTGTGCTCCCGGGGTACAGTTATGGGCAACGAGATCACCTGGTTGCGGTTTTCCTTCTGCCTTACGTTCTTGGCGTGGGGTGTCGACGACGACGTCTCGGTCTAGGGGCCGCGGTGCTGGTTGGCGTCGGGGTATCCTTGAAGCCCCACTATTTGATCATTCCCATTCTAATTGAAGGTTACGTGGTCCTAAAGTCAGGGGTGTATCGAGATACACTGAGGCGACTTGCGGGGATAGCGCTGGTAGGGGGGATCTACTTGGCGTTAGTGAGGTTTTTCGCGCCGTCCTATTTATCGGAGGTGCTTCCAGCGGCGCGGGCGACTTATGGAGGCTACGATGCAGCAATACAAGGACTCCTTGCGAATGTGTTGGCGATAGCGGCCCTTGTCACTATCGTGATTTTAGTGACTGGGCGTCGCAATTGGCCCCCAAGGGTGCTGCTCGCGGTCATTGGAAGCCTTCTGGCCGCACTCCTCCAGGGTAAGGGATTCAATTATCACTTCCTTCCATCACTTCTATTCGTTTCGGTTGGCGTCGTTCTTTGTTGGGGCTCTATCGAAAGTCCGAGCCTCCGTGAGCACCTCCTCAAGAAGGTGGTATTGGTAGCCGCCGTGGGGTCGGTCATATTGTCGGTTGGGGATGGTGTTAGTGCTCGCCTGAGCAAGGTCAATGACGTTGACCCGCTCGTCGCTGCTATCAATGCCAATTCTGAACCGGGCGATAAGGTTGTAGTGCTGGCGACGTCCCCGCGCATCTTGCAGCCTGCGCTCTGGATGAGCGAAGCCAAAGTAGTTGGGTCTACTTGTTGCTTGTTTACCCTGCCCCAGTATCAAAAGGAGGGCACCAGCTACAACTTCTTGTCCTGGCAGCTTGAGGGAATTGCTACGGATGTGAAGCAATATCGGCCGCACCTAATAATACTCGATCATCGTCAACCGCAACTGGCGCTGTCTGCGCCATTTGACTACAGAGACTTGTTAACGGGTGGGTTGGATTCGATCAAAGTGGATTATCATCAGGTGCTTGATGGTCCCGTTGCTCCCGATTACGTTCTCTTAAAATTGGTTGAGTAGTCTGTTCGTGTGGTTCTAACATACATTTGTGTTACCGCTTGTCAGATCCCTACGGCCTGTTTGTGCTAGGTGGCTGGCAGGTGTGCGGCTTCTGCGAGTCTTTCACTGCAAGCGCAGCCAAGACGAGGACTGGGATGGCGTGCCAGGGGGTCTGTGCGATCCGTGGTGCTACTGCTAAGGCGGATAGGAGGAGCCCCAGGGCGGGGACGACCCAGAGTGCGATCCACGCGATGGCTGTGGAGACGCGTAATGAGGCGGTCCACCTGTGCACCATGACTAAGGCTAGGGCTGGAATACCCAGAACCAAGTCGTAGGTCATGGAGTGCGGGGCTGCCAGCGTCGCCACAAGAACGACCAGCCACCAGCGCATTCTACTATCAGATGTTTTCTTGTGGATGTAGAGGACCGCCAATAGTCCTAAGGAGAGCGATGTAACTGTGGCGACAGATTGCCATGGTGCGTTCCCTGCGTTTGGGAGCCAAGGGGTCAGGAGCCCAACAAGCCCAGTGTTCTTTAGAGTTTGCCCCTCGTGGACTCCGTCAACGTACGGACCGCTCTGAAGGGCGCCCAGCCACACGGATACACTGTCTGGACCGACGACAAATAGGGACAGCACAACCCAGGCTGCGGTTGTCGTCGCGAGGCCAGCCAAAGCACTCCACCGCCGTTCGAGAAGCCATAGCCACGGAATCAGGGCAATCAGGTGTGGTTTGACTAACGCGAGTCCAATAATAAGGCCCGCCACGAAAGGCCTATTTCTGTTCATAGCCCTATGGCTTAGAGCGAGCCACAGAAGAACGAATGCTGTGTTCTGGCCGGAGTAGAGTAGTTCTGTGATGGGAACTGACGCGAGTGCGATGATTACAAATCGTTGCCAGTTGAGGACGGATGAGGGTGCATGCTTGCCGATTGTGCGAAGACTAATTACGAGAGCGGCCGCTGACGCGCCAGTCCAGATGAGTGTGGCAACGGGATAGGGGAGTGCTCCAAAAGGTGCAAGGATCACGGCTTCAAAGGGCGGGCCGACGAACCACGATAAGGCATCGTCACTCTTGAATAGGTCGGACTGGTACTCCATCTGAGTGATGGGGTCGTAGAGATTTCCGAATGCCGACTGACTCGCTATCCTCCCCCCTGTCCACCGTGCCACGAAGTCAACCATGAATGGGTCGGGCCCAATCAACATTCTGACCAGCCATGCCAGCGGCCACAGGATGAGAATGACTACCGGATAGACCGTGGTTCGTGCGGGCCGAAGTAGACCGTCGAGTTGGTCGAGGAACGATGATGCCTTTAACTGACTGCTCCCAGGGGTCACTGAAGAGAATCTACCCTGATGAACGCTGCTCGGGGTTGGCCTTGGTGGAAGTTCTACCTGACTAGCTGCCTGGTCCGTCACTCCAGCGCGTGTGCCTTGGGCTGGATCGCGGTTGTGTGAGGCTTGGGTGTCGTTGGCAGGGTCTGTGGGGTAGTCCGGTGCCTCCGGGTCTACGGCGGACCCTGGTACGCCGCGCCACACGTAACTGCCGGGCCGGCAGCGTCCACGGTTCCAGGCATATCAGGTCGACTTCGAAGACGCAGAGCAGGTCATCGACACAGATTGGCCGTTCGATGCAAGCTACGGGCACTTCCACGCCCGGCGGTGCACCAGGACGGGGACCGGACAAGAACCACGAGACCACGGACGAACTCCTTCACCCGAACGAGCCGAACAGGACCGAGCGTGAGACCCGGCGCAAAGAGGCTGAGCGGAGAGAGGCCGAGCGCAAGGATGATGAGCAGCCGCCACCGTTCTAATCCATTGCACCATCCCGAGAACGCACACTGGGGCGGTGAACCCCAACGGTGTGGCCGAGGCTGGAGTTGCCCTCCTCGACCTCAGCACTGGGGTGGAAGAATTCGTGGCTGGCCATCCGGCATATCTCATGGGAGTGCGGCACCACTCACCGGCGCTCGCGGCGTGCGTGCCCGCGCTGCCGCAGGCAGCCGCCCCCGACACGCTGGCGGTCGAGACGGCGGAGTGAGTCGATTAGCTGAGTCGGCCCGAAGCACAAGCCCCGCTGGCTCTGGCCTTCAGCCGGGAGACTACGGTGGACGGCGCCCATATGTTGGAACTCACCTGGGTCTTCATGGAGGACCTTTCGTTGCGAGCATTCCGAAATCTGCACGTCGGTGCCGGCGTCGTGGGAATCAAGACGAGCATGTCCCGTGACGGTTGACCAGTCTCTGGGCCGTCCCTATATCGGTGCGTACTGGGGGCAGCGTCGGGAGTCCGCCTGGGCGGGTGCGGAGCGGCTGTTGCGTTGCGTGACCCTGCTCGGCGAGGCCCACTCACTGCTCGGTTCGTGGTTTCGCGGCGGCTCAACCCGCGACGCTGCCTGGGCGGGTCCATTGGCGGGCGACGACCTCGAAGCGGTGACGCAACGGTTCGAGCGTGGAGCGCTGCGCAGAGACGACAACGGTGAGCCGATGCCGTATGGCGGTTTCGTCGTGGGGTGGTGGAACGGTGAGGCTGCCGCTCCGGCCGGCCTTCGCGCCAGCGCTGGCATCGAGAGCGAGTTCCAGGTCAACTCTGTCGTGCTCGAGCTGCCGCCTCTGGAGAATGCGGAGCACATTTATCAGCCCGAGGCGGCAGTTCAGATCCTCACCGCCATCCAGAGTTCGTGGGAGCTGGAGTGGGCGACCTGGGTCACACACCCCTGGCGGGACGCGCGGCCACTGAGCAGGCCGTGGCCACCGAGCATGGGCTGGCTGACTTATCTCAACGGTGTCCAGCCCCACGCGCTGGACGCCGGCCACATGGAGGGGGTGGCCGATGGCGCACTGGTCTGGGCTGCAGATGCCTTCTCGAGGGTGACCGTGGACGGGCTGCTGGCCGTGCGGGCGGGTCTGGAGCGTGCTGGTGACCTGCGTCCCGTTCTCAGGTGAGCGGTGGACCCGACCCAAGCTCACGGCATACAGGAATCTGACAGCAACACGAAGTGACTGGCGCATCGCCGGTCCAGCAATCGTGGGAGGGCCGGATGTTCGCATCCGGCCCTCTCTGCTGTCCGCAGGGCTACAGCCTGGGTGTGCCACCAGCTCCCCGGAAGTGGCGCCTAGGCGCTTCCGGTTGCACACGGCATACGGACTCTCCTGACCAACGACGCCCCTGCTGTGAGGCACTACGCTCGGGGGCAGCCCGCAGGGACTACCCGTGTCGGGGAATGACAGTTCGGAAACCACCCGGTGTCATCGATGCACGGCGCTGAGGCCGCACCGTGACGGGAGATCTTGATGAGCGACAACCCAACAGGCGATGAGCCGAGGGGTTTGAGCCGAGGGGCGACGACCCGCAGGGCCAGCCATGGGGTGAGGCCAGCGCGGATGACACGGTGCTGATCCCGCAGACGGGGGGCGCTGCGGGGCACGCCTACGATCACAACCCCGCGGCGGACCCTGACGCGCACGGTCTGCAGGAGGTCGAGGACCCCGACGAGGCCGAGGGCCGCCCGACCTGGGTGACCCCGACGATCGCTAGCGTTGCCGCACTCCTCGTGGGTCTGCTGGCCGGCTGGTTGATCTGGTCCGGTGGCGATGACGACTCGGACGAGGTCGCAGCCCTGCAGAGCCAGGTCAGCGACCTCACGGCCGAGAAGCCGAGTTGCAGGAGCAGTATGACGAGTTGTCGGCTGAGATGGACGCGCTCGGCGAGGCGGGGGGCGAGAAGGCAGCCACAGTTGAGGAGCTCACGGCGGAGAACGTCGAGCTCACTGGGCAGGTGGAGACACTGACTGGTGATCTCGACAGCCTGACGAGCGAGAAGGATGCGCTCACCGATGAGCTTGCCGGTCTCGAGCAGGAGAACGCAGACTTGCGCGAGCAGATCGAGGGCATCCTCGACGACATCGATGCCTCGGTAGTCGCGGCGTCCGACCTGGACGGTGGCACCGCAGCGGCTGCCGTCGCCGCGGCCGAGGCGAACGGCTGGGTGGTCATCCAGATCCCGACTGCCGCAAGCGAGGTGGCCGCTGGGACGGTCCTGTCCCAGACACCAGCGGCCGGCACGCCGATGCTCGCTGGCTCCGCGCTGGCGATCAGCGTCGCTACCGCTCCTGAGCCGCCTCCCGGGGCGGACGCCGGGACGATCTTTGAGGAGGACGGCAACGGATCGGCCACCACCGGGTCAGTGAACCTCGAGCCGGGTGTGCGCCACTTCCTGGCGTTCACCTTTGAGGGCGAAGACCGCCACGTGGTCAGCCTGGTCGACGCCGACGGTGACACGGTCGCCCAGCTCGTGGACCTGAACGGGACGACTGAGGCAGGTGCGACGCTGCCCTTCATCCGCTCCTACAGCTTCGCGGTGGAGACTGAGGGTGCCTGGAGCCTCAGGGTGGTGACCCTGCCGTAGGTGATCTGGCGGCTGCCTCACAGTCGATACGATCATCAGGTGTTCAAGTGGCGTGAGCGAGAGCCCGGTGTGGGACAGGCCTGGGGCGTGGACTGGGGCTTCACGGACCGCGCAGGTGGGGTGAGCACAGGGGCATACGACTCGCTCAACCTCGGCGGTCATGTGGGCGATGACCCGGCTGCGGTGACGCGGAACCGGGCACGGGTGGCAGAGGCGTTTGAGCTGGAGCCGGAGGCGCTGCGCTTCATGCGTCAGGTGCACGGGACCGCCGTCGCGGTCGTGGGATCTGAGCCTCAGGAGCTGGCTCCCGAGGCGGACGTCATGCTCACCGACAGCCCTGCTGTGGCGCTGGTCGTGATGGTGGCCGACTGCACCCCGATCCTGTTGTTGGACCGCACCGAGGGACTGGCGGCCGTCGTGCACGCCGGCCGGGTCGGCTTCACCAACGGTGTGGTGGACGCTGCCGTGTCTGCCTTGCGGGACCGCGGAGCAAGCGACCTGGAAGCCGTCGTCGGGTCTTCGGTCTGCCCGCGTTGCTATGAGGTGCCGGCCGACCTGCGGGACCAGGCCGCTGCTGCCAGCCCCGCGGCATACTCCGTGTCTGGCATTGGGACTCCGGCGATTGACGTGGCCGCCGGCGTCGTCGACCACCTGCACTCCGCCGGTGTCTCGGTGACCTGGCTGCCCGGCTGCACGCGGGAGGACGAGACGCTGTTCTCACACCGTCGGGAGGCCGGCGGCCGGTTCGCCGGCGTCGTCCGCCTGCTCCCGCCCGAGGACGCTGCCTGACGCCGCTTCAGAGAGCGCGACCGCGGCCTCCGGCGCGGCGCCCGGGTCCGGACGTGCCTGGGGAATGGGATGTGGTCTTGGTTGGATGTGCCATGTCACGCTCCACGTTCTTGTTTGACGGGATGCGGCCGGCCATCCCGAGGGAGCGACGGCTGCCGGTGGTGGCGCGCACATCGGGCAAATGCCCTATCCTCTGCGTCGACTCGGGACGAGCAGGCACCATGGGGCCATGCGCACCTCCGTGACGGCCGCCGAGGCCGCGGCCTATCGACTGGCTGCCAACCACCTGACCGGGCGGCTGCCGGCTGGTGCCTACGTCGAGGCGGCTCACGTTGGCCTGCAGGACACTGCGCCGCGTGATGCGTTGGTGGGCCTGCACGCGCGGGTCGAGTCGTGCGAGCCGTCGGCCTGGGAGTCACCCGGCCTGATCCAGACCTACGGGCCACGGCAGGCTGTCTATGTGCTGCCGGAGGACAGCTTCAGCGTCTTCACTCTGGGTCGGTTGCCGCGGGAGCCAGCGGCGCAGCAGGCCCTCCAGGACGCCGCCGACGAGGTATGCCGGGAGCTCGCCGGGCAGGAACGTCAGGGGGTGCTGCATCCGCAGCTCAGGATGGCTTGCGCCACCGGGCGACTCGCGGTGCGGTGGACCGCCAGCGCCCTGATCGTCCGCGAGGTCGCGGTCCCGGCCGTCGATGTCGACGACGCGCGGGTCGAGCTCTGCCGCCGGCACGTGCACGCCTTGGGGGGCGAATTCAAGGGGTCTGCGCAACGGTGAGTAGTTCGGCGAGTCTAGCGGCGGGAGTCGCGAAGCCGAGTGTTTTGCGGGGTCGGGTGTTCAGGAGGTCCTGGGCGTCACGGACTTCTTCGTCGGTGACCTTGGCGAAGTCGGTGCCTTTGGGGAAGAAGTCACGGATCAGGCCGTTGGTGTTCTCGTTGGTGCCGCGTTGCCAGGGTGAGTGCGGGTCACAGAAGTAGACCTGGCAGTCACTGGCCAGTGTGAAATCAGCGTGCTCAGCCAGCTCAGATCCTTGGTCCCAGGTGATGGTTCGGCGCAGGTCGCCCGGGAGGTCGGCGACCATCTGGATCAGGGCCTGGGTCACGGTCGGGGCGTCGTGGCGGTCCGGGAGTCGGAGTCGGTAGATCAGCACGTTGCGGGTGGCCCGCTCGGCCAGGGTGATCAACGCGGTGGCGCCCTTGGCACCGATGACGAGGTCTCCTTCCCAGTGGCCGGGCACGGCCCGGTCGGCCACCTCGGCAGGTCGGGCGCTGATGTGGTTGTCCTCATCGATCCAGGACCGGCTGCTGGCCTTGGGCGGCAGCTTGGAGCGGGGCTTGCGGCTCGTGCGGCCGGTGCGGGTGGCCTTGGCCACCTTCACCTCGTGACGCAGGGAGCCTTTGCCCTGGACGTACAGCGCTTGGTAGATCGTCTCGTGGGACACCCACATATCTTCCTCGTCCGGGTAGCTGAGACGCAGGTCAGCAGCGACCTGCTCGGGCGACCACCTCTTGTTCAGCCGCTCGATCACCGCGGCTCGCAACCGCGGGCAGGACAACCGGCGGGCCTGCGGACGGGCCGCCGCGGCAGTGGCAAGGTCCTGCGCGGCCCGAGCGCGGTAGCCGGCTCGGTCAGCGAACCGGGCCAGCTCCCGACCGATCGTGGAGCGGTGCACGCCCAGCACCCTGGCGATATGGGCGTTGGTCGCGGTGGTGCCAGCCAGGTGCTGGAGCACCCCGCGCCCGGCCTGGGTCAACCGGCCCCGCTCATCGCGGTAGTCCTCATCCATAGGTACAGCAGGTACCAGGCTCGCGCGAGCCGCCGCCCGCGACGCGCCGTCCAACCCCCCGATCCCACCGGGTTGCCCGGACCACCCCTGCGCGACGATCCACCGGTACAGGGTCGACTCGTTGATGCCGAGCGTGCGGGCGACCGCTGTCAGGCTCTTTCCCTCGGCAAGCATTCCGAACGCTTCGGCGCGACGCTGTGCACTGCTCGGCTGGCCCACCTGACCGGCCACCCGCACCGGAGCGATCAACTCCTCCCCGGCCGGGGTCAGCAAGCCCCGGGCATCGACATAACCGCCCTCAAGGAAGCCAGCCGGCAACAGCTCCGGTCGCAAGACGAGCTGGTCGGCGGCCACACCCGTGGCCCGCACCCAACGAAGCACCGACGACCGGTCCCGGGCCAAGACCCTGCCCACCTCCTCCAGAGCCATCCCAGCAGCCACCAAACCCAGACCATACGAACGCAGCACCATGCCTCCCGGCAGATTGGTGTTGCGCTGACCCCTGAACCCAAGGGGCCGACCACGCCGCAGACCTTCCGGTGGTGGGCCGGGATCAGCACCCAGGACGCTCGCGAGACCTGGCAGTTGCTGGCCGACGAGCTGGTGCCGGTCGACCTGGACGGCCAGGCCGCCTGGATGCTGGCCGAGGATGAGGCCTCGTTCAGCGCGGTCGAGCAGCCTCGCGGGGTTCGCCTCCTCGTCGCGTCGGACCTGCGTCTGCTCGGCCAGGACCGCACCGGGCGGTTCGTCGGGCCGGGGCTGCGCCCGCTGTCGCCACTGCACGACACCTTCCACCCCAACGGCGTCCTGGTGGACGGCCGGATCGTCGGCGTGTGGGGCCGCAAGGGCGGCAAGGTCGACGTGCGCATCGATGCTGGCCTGCCCCGTCGGACGGTGGAGGCCATCGAGGCCGAGGCACTGTCCCTGCCGATCCCGGGCGTCACGATGAGCGTGACGGTCACCGAGTGGCAGGCCTAACTGGCAGGGACGGACCAAGGCTGGCGCACGGCATACGCCCACCTGTGCCGTGGGTCACTCGTTGAGGAGCCGCCTGGCGTGCTGCTCGGCGTTGTAGGCACCGATGAGCCGGTCCATCGCCTCCTTGTCGCCCAGATCGATGCCTTCAGCCATCGCGCGGCTCAGGAGCTCGGCGGCCGGCCCCTTGGGGGAGGTGCCCACGTCATCGCGATAGTCGTCCGCGAGATCGTCGACGACCGCGACCACAGGCTCGATGTCTGCCTCCGCAACTCCCTTGCGCTGCAACGCAAACACCACCCACTCCCGCAGCACGTCCGGCAGGGCGGCGCTGTCGTCGGGGTCGAGGATGACCTTGCGCTGCACCCAGTCCAGCAGGAAGCGTTCCACCTCTCCGGGGCTCCACCCCAGCACGCCGCCGGCCAGGTAGCCCTCGCCGAAGTCCACGAAGGTGTCGGCGAGGAGCTCCACCACCTGGGCGTCATGGGGCAGCCGAACTCCGTGCTCCTCCTGGAACGCGGTGAGCAGTTCCTGCCGCTTCTCGTCGGGCACCTCGTCCCAGTCGGACTCGCGCCGGTGACCCTGCGTGAGCCAGTGGGCATAGGCGCGGTTGACGATGTAGTCGGGGTCGTCCTGCGGCGGCCAGTACATGTCGGTCTGGAACAGGCCGTCACCGACCGCTGCGAGGGCCTCGTCCCCCGGGATGTCGCCGCGGTGCGTCATCGCGCCGACCGTCTCGTCCGGGTTGGCGTCCCGTTCGACAACAATGGACTGGATCATGACCCCGCCGACGGTGCTGATGGGCACGAGCACGATGTGCGGCTCCGGGAGGCTATAGCGGAGGAGATAGACCGTCTCCGAGCCCCACGGGTCGCTCCAGAACTGGGCCCGCTCGGGTGCTGGGGGTGCGTCGAGCTCGCGGGCCCAGGCTGGCCTTGGCTGGTCGCTGCGTGCCAGGGCGGTCGAGAGTGGGTCGCGCCACGCGTCGCGGGCGATCGTCTGGAGTGCCTCAAGAGCGAGGTATGCCGCCCGCCCCTGTCGTCCTCCCAGCTCACCCACGAGTTCGGTCACCAGGGCGCCCTCGGGGTCTCGAGCACCCATGTTGCGGGCACCCCAGACCGCGCCCACCCACGCGCTCGCCACGAGCCGGACCGCGAGCAGGCTCTGGTCATCGCTCAGGCTTATCCGCGACTCCTGCAGGATGCGCCGCGACGCAGACAACTCCGTCACGGGGCGCCGTGCGCCGTGGGTGTCGTGTGTGCTCCTGGTGCTCTGGCGGCGGGCTGGCGTGCGACCGCGCCCCTTGGGGCGACCCTTGCTCTTCGGGCTCATGGCCCCAGTCGATCACAGACTCGGCAGGCAACACACGGGGGAGCAGGAGGTGCTGCACGCCCGAGGACGCTGCCTGACGCGATTCAGGGAGCGCGACCGCGGCCTCCGGCGTAACGTGAGAGCACGGACGGAGGTGTCGTCATGACTCGTCAGGACTGGATCGACCTCGCGTGGTGGACGTGCGCTGCTGGAGCGTTCATCTTTGCGTTGCTGCTGGCGCACGTCGTCGCGATCGTCGCCGTCGGGTTGCTTCCGCTGTGATCTGCCTGCTCAGCCGCGGCAGGGACCGCTCCTGCCAGCGGCCCGCCTCCTGTGCGGGGAGCCGCACCTAGAGATCCAGGACCAAGGCCAGGCCGAGTGTCTGATTATCAGACATGATGGGGTCATGCGGACAATCAGTGCGACGGAGGCCTCTCGCCGGTTCCCGGACATGCTTGATGCCGTCGCGGCCGGCGAGACAGTCACAGTGACCCGCGGCGGCCAGCCGATCGCCGAGATCAGTCCGGCGCGCCACCGCACTGGCCGTGATCTCCGGCTGGCACTAGCGGCGACGAGTCAACCTGATGAATCCTTCGAGACCGACATTGCTGAGGCCGTCGCCGGATTGGATCACGCCGGGGGTGACCCGTGGGCCGCCGGGTGATCCTGGACACGAACGTCTTGATCGACTACGAGCGGGGGCTCGTCGATCGTGTATCGCTCGATGACGACGAGCTGGCGATCGGTGCCAGCACGGTCGCTGAATACCGCACGGGCATCGAGCTCGCCGACTCGGCAGAGCGGTCAGCCGCCCGCTCGCGTGCCCTCGCGCTCATCGTGGAGTTCGTCGAGGTGCTGGACTACACCGATGCAACCGCCGTGCACCACGCGCGGTTGATTGCTCACGTGCGCCGGTCGGGTCGGCCTCGCGGCGCGCATGACCTCATCATTGCCGCGCACGCAGCGCAGACTGGCCGGGTGCTGCTCAGTCGTGACGCCGAAGCCCGCTTCGGGGATCTGCCAGGAGTCTTGGCCTCCCAGCTGTGACCGACTGTTCTCAAGCGTGGCTCGTGATCCCGCCGGCTGCGCTCGCCGGGTAGCCTCGGCGCATGACCCGTCGCCAGCAGATCGAGACGAACCTGACGGCTGTGCGCGAGCGGATCGAGACCGCCTGCACGGCCGCGGGGCGCTCGTCAGATGAGGTCACGCTGATCGTGGTCACCAAGTTCCACCCGGCCTCCGACATCGCCCACCTGGTCGACCTCGGGGTCACCGACATCGGCGAGAACCGCGACCAAGAGGCTGGCGTCAAGATCGCCGAACTGGACCCCGCCACCCGAGCCGCGCTCACCGTCCACTTCGTCGGCCAGCTGCAGACCAACAAGGCCAAGAACGTCGTGGCGTATGCCGACTGCGTCCAGTCCGTGGACCGTCCCAAGTTGGTCGGGGCACTGGACCGGGCGATGGCAGACCGGCAAAACCCGTATCAAAAGGCGGGCGGGACCAGCGAAACCCGCACCAAAATTGGGGTCCTTCTGCAGGTCGACCTGGGTGAGGGGGAGGACGCCGGGCGCGGCGGCATACTGCCGGATCAGGTGCCTGACCTGGCCGACGCGGTGGGGGAGCGCGAGCACCTGACCCTGCGCGGGGTGATGGCCGTGGCCCCGTTCGGGCTCGACGAGGCGGGGACGGCGGCGGCGTTCGGGCGGCTCGCGGACCTGGCTGAGGCGGTGCGGGAGCGGCACCCGGAGGCCACGATCAGGTCGGCCGGGATGAGTGGGGACCTGGAGATCGCGATTGCATCTGGCGCGACACACCTGCGTGTCGGGACCGCAATCCTCGGTTCACGGCCCGACCCCCGGTAGCGTCGTTCTCGACCAACTAATGGACGCACCAAGGAGCTCGCACACATGGCTGGGGCGCTGCGCAAGACCATGGAGTACCTCGGGCTCGCCGAGACTGACGAGCGGTACGACGACTACGACTATGACGAGCCTGAGCGCGCGCCGGAGCGGGACCTTCGGGCCGCGCCAGAGCCGGAGCGCGCCCACTCGGCTGACGTGACCCCGCTGCCGAGGCGCGCCGGTGCCCCGGAGCAGAGCCAGCGCACCCCCGTGGCGCGCGTTGTCCGCGAGGCAGAGGTGGAGCCGATGAACCGGATCACCACGATCCATCCCCGCACCTACAACGAGGCCAAGAACATCGGTGAGGCGTTCCGTGGCGGCATCCCCGTCATCATGAACCTCTCCGACATGGACGACTCGGACGCCAAGCGTCTGGTCGACTTCGCCGCCGGCCTGGCCTTCGGCCTGCACGGGTCCATCGAGCGCGTCACCAGCAAGGTGTTCCTGCTCTCGCCCTCGCACGTCGAGGTGGACGGCTCCGAGCCGGCCGCCCCCAAGCAGGCACTCTTCAACCAGAGCTGAGCCCACGGCATACACCCCAGCGCCGTCGACCACCCGGTCGGCGGCGCTGAGTTGTCGCCGGGCCCACGTAGACTTCACGCCATGACGAACAGGACCAGCACTCGATGATCGCCACCATCCTCTTTTGGTTGCTGAACCTCTATTTCTTTGTGCTGATCATCCGGCTGATCCTGGACTGGGTGCAGGTCTTCTCCCGCGACTGGCGCCCGTCCGGGGTGATGCTGATCGTCGCCGAGACCGTCTATAGCCTCACGGACCCGCCGATCCGCTTCCTGCGCCGCTTCATCCCGCCCCTGCGTCTGGGGGGTGTGGCGCTCGACCTGGCGTTCCTCGTGCTCATCCTGCTGGTGAGCATCGGCCGCCGGCTGGTGCTGGAGATTCCGTTCTGATCCGGAGGCTCGCGACAGTGTCCGGTGGGGCCGGTGTTGGGCTATGGTGTGGGCTGTTACAAAGCAGTTTGTTGCTAGTGCCAAGTGGGTCTCGCGCGCCGTGATGCCGGGTTCCACGAGGATCTCCAGAGCGAGGTGAACCCATGGCGTTGTCCCCCGAGGACGTCATCAAGAAGAGCTTTAGCGCGACCCACTTGCGGCGTGGTTATGACGAGACCCAGGTCGACGATTTCCTGGACGAGGTCGTCGTCGAGCTGCGCCGCATGCTGGCCGACCAGGACGACCTGGCCGCTCAGCTGGAGGACTGCCGCTCAGGCAAGTATGACGCGGGCGCCGAGGGTGGTGCCGCCGCCTTTGCCGGTGGTGGGGCCAGCCTGGACGAGGAGCAGCTGGCCCAGGTCCGGCGGGAGCGTGAGGAGCTCGTCGCCGAGCTCGAGCAGCTCTCCGGACAGCTGGACAGTCGCCGCGCCGAGGTGGGGGAGGTCGAGGGCGACGCCGAGCGCCGCATCGAGGCCGCCAGGGCCAAGGCTGCTGAGGCCGAGTCGGCTGCAAACGAGGAGATCGAGGGCCGCCTCCAGGGCGAGCTGAAGGAGCTGCAGCACAAGGTCGAGGAGACCCGCGTTCAGGCTGAGGCCGAGCAGGCGCGTCTGGCCGAGCTCCAGCAGCAGGTGACCGAGGCCGAGGCCCGCGCCACCGAGGCGGAGAGCCGGGCCACCGAGGTCGAGGGTTCCGCCGAGCAGGCCGATGCTGCGGCTGCTCCGGTCGCTGCCGCCGCTCCCGCTGCCATGGGCGAGGACCCGACCAAGATCATCTCTCTGGCCCAGCGCCTGCACGACCAGCACGTCGCCGACGGTGAGGAGTCCAAGCAGCGCCTCATCGGCGAGGGCGAGGACTATCGCGACCGGGTCGTCAAGGAAGCCAACGAGACCAAGGACACCCTGATCCGCGAGGGCCAGGAGAAGCACGACGAGCTGGTCGCCACCGGTCAGGCCGAGCACGACAAGCTCGTCAACACCGGTCAGCAGAGGCACGACGAGCTGGTCGCCACCGGCCAGGCCGAGCACGACAAGCTGGTCGGCGAGGGCACCAGTCGCCGCGACTCCCTCGTGGGCGAGGCGGAGGTCAAGCGCACCAACATCCTGACCGACCTGGAGAGCAAGCAGACCACCTTGTCCACGCGCATCGACGAGCTCAAGACGTTTGAGGGTGACTACCGCGACAAGCTGCGCGGCTACCTCACCGAGCAGATGGGCTTCCTCGACCGCAACAACGACGGGATCGACGACCGTCAGCAGTGACGCACCGCTGCTTCGCAGGCCCCCGCTCCGGTCACTGACCCGGTGCGGGGGCCTGCTTGTCTTTCACCCCTTCCTGCCCTTATCCTTCGCGCACACAAGGGTTGAGTCCCACACCGATTAAGGGGTCGCATTGGCAGTCAAGGGTGGAGCCGAGCAGGTCGTCGCAGGTGCCAATGCTGAGTCGACCACGGCACAGAAGTCGACGGCCAGGAAGCCGGCGGCAAAGAAGGCCGCAGCCGCCAAGAAGCCGGCGGCAAAGAAGGCCACCACCCCCCGGAAGTCCACTGCGGGGACAGCGCGGCGCGGCACGTCGGTGACCACCCTGCCCGTGCTCGAGCAGGAGGACCCGTGGACCACGGAGGAGCTCGCCGAGGTCGAGGCAGAGCTCCAAACCGACCGGGACCGCCTGCAGACCGAGGTCGATGAGGCCGAGGCCGACCTGGCCGAGCTGATGCGCGAGGGTGGCGAGGGCTCAGGTGACGACCAGGCCGACGCGGGCTCAGCGACCTGGGAGCGCGAGCACGAGCTGTCGCTGACCAACAACGCCCGGGAGCTCCTCCAGCAGATCGAGCGCGCGCTCGAGCGGATCGAGGAGGGCGTCTATGGCACCTGCGAGTCGTGCGGCAACCCGATCGGCAAGATGCGGCTCCAGGCCTTCCCGCGTGCGACGCTGTGTCTGACATGCAAGCAGAAGCAGGAGCGCCGCTGACCTCCCAGGCCGGGGACGACGCCACGGACTCCATCACCCACCGGCCCGTCACTCGCTCCCTCTTCTGGCTGGTGCTGGGCATTGCGGCGGTGTGGGTCGTCGTCGACCAGGTCACCAAGAACCTCGCGGAGGAGCACCTCTCCGACGGGTCCACGATCCAGGTGGTCGGTGAGATCTTCCAGCTGCACCTGACCTACAACTCGGGCGCGGCCTTCTCGATGGGCACCGGCTCCACCGGCCTGCTGACGATCCTGGCGAGCATCGTCAGCGTCGTCATCATCTGGAACGCCAGGCGCTTGGGCAGCCTGGCCTGGGCCTGGGGGCTGGGCTTGCTCCTCGGCGGTGCCGTCGGCAACCTGACCGACCGGCTGATCCGCCCCCCGGAGTTCGGCAAGGGGCACGTGGTCGACTTCTTCCAGCTGCCCAACTTCCCGATCTTTAACGTGGCGGACATCGGCATCACCTCCGCGGCCGTCCTGATCGGCATCCTCGCCCTGCGCGGCATCAACCCCGACGGCACGCGGCACACCAAGAACGGCGAGGACAAGGGTGCCGAGTCGCGCGAACCGGGCGCCCCGGCATACGACACGGACGAGGACAAGGGTGCCGGGTCCCGCGAACCGGGTGCCCCGGCATACGACAAGGACAACGATGACGATGCTGACGGAGACCGTCGTGGCTGAGACGCGCACCGTCAACGTCCCCGACGGCCTGGACGGTGAGCGGGTCGACGCCGGTCTGGCCAGGCTGCTCGGCCTGTCCCGCAGCCGCGCCGCCGACCTGGCCGCCGAGGGCCACATCAGAATCGGTGGCCGAGCCGTCGGCAAGTCCGACCGCCTGCAGGCCGGTGACTGGGTCGAGGTCGTGCTGCCGCCGGTCCGTCAGCCTGAGGAGCTGGAGGTGCGCGCCGAGCCGGTCGAGGGCATGCGCATCGTGCACGACGACACGGAGATCGTCGTCGTCGACAAGCCGGCGTATGTCGCGGCGCACCCGAGCGTCGGCTGGAGTGGGCCGACGGTGGTCGGGGGACTGGCCGCGGCGGGCTATCGCATCTCCACCTCGGGTGCGCCCGAGCGGCAGGGGATCGTGCAGCGCCTCGACGTCGGCACCAGCGGACTGATGGTCGTGGCCAAGTCGGAGCGGGCCTACACCGTGCTCAAGCAGGCGTTCCGCGACCGGGTGGTCGACAAGACCTATCACACGCTGGTGCAGGGGCTGCCCGACCCGCACGAGGGCACCATCGACGCTCCGATCGGGCGGCACCCGGGGCATGACTACCGCTTCGCCGTCCGCTCCGAGGGGCGGCACTCGATCACGCACTACGAGCTGCTCGAGGCCCACCGGCGGGCGAGCCTGCTGGAGGTCCAACTCGAGACTGGGCGCACTCACCAGATCCGCGTGCACTTCTCGGCGCTGCGGCACCCGTGCTGCGGCGACCTCACCTATGGCGCCGACCCCCGCCTCGCGCGCGAGCTCGGGCTGCAGCGGCAGTGGCTGCACGCGGTCAAGCTCGGCTTCGAGCACCCGGGCAGCGGCGACTACGTCAGCTTCGACAGCCCCTATCCCGAGGATCTCCAGATCGCTCTGGACCGCATCGCCTCCTGACGGCAGACTTGCCTCATGGCACAGAGGGTGGCGACCACACGTCATACGGGCAGGGATCTGCTGCGTGCCGCGGTCCTGACCCCGGTCCTGGTCGCCGGGTTGGCCCTGGCCCTGAGTGCCTGCGCCAACCAGACCGCCCCCGGTGACGGATCCGCGGCACCCGAGCCGAGCGCCTCGACCGGCGAGGAGCTGGCCGGGCGCACGTTCGTGTCCACCGGTGCCAGTGGGCACGAGCTGGTCGACGGCTCGCAGGTGCAGCTGACCTTCGAGGCGACCACCCTGTCGGCGCGCGCCGGCTGCAACGCTCTGTTCGGCGACTATGCAGTGGAGGAGCAGACCCTCCGCGTCGGGGCGATGGGCAGCACCGAGATGGGCTGCGAGCAGGCGTTGATGGAGCAGGACCAGTGGCTGGCCGCGTTCCTCGAGGCGGGGCCGACCGTGCGGGTCGACGGTGACGAGCTCACGCTGAGTGGCGAAGAGGCGGAGCTGGTGCTGACCGACCGGGTCGTCGCGGACCCGGACCGACCGCTGGAGGGGACGACGTGGCAGCTTGAGTCGCACCGCGGCAACGATGCGGTCTCGCACGTCACGGGCATGGACAAGGCGTCGCTGCGCTTTGACGGTGACGGGCTGTTGGAGGTGCACACCGGCTGCAACCAGGGGAGTGCCACCTATGAGCTGGACGGCGACACCGTCATCATCGGGCCCGTCGCCCTCACGCGCATGGCCTGTCCTGAGCCGGCCATGGAGATCGAGGCCCTGCTGACCTCGGCCCTGGACCAGCAGACGCTGACCGTGTCCGTCGAGGCTGACCGCTTGACGTTGGACGGTGACGACTCTGGTCTCGGCCTGGTCGCGGTGCCTACGCCTGATGCTGACACCGGCGCGAGTACGTCCTGACGGCTCAGGATGAGGCGCTCAGGATCAGGCGCCCCAGGACCAGGCACCCTGGGTCAGGCACCCTGGGTCAGGCCCCCACGATTGGGCCCGCAGGATCTGGCCCTTCAGGGCGCTGACCTGCACGGCTGGCCACCGGGTGTCCTGCCGATGACGGGTGGCTGGACCGGAGTTGGTGACGACGCAAACCTGGTGCTACAGTAACGACTCGCTGCTGCGGCCCTGCCGCGCAGAGGATCGAGCCGATGGACCTGGCCAAGGCCGCTCTTGCAGAGCGAAGCCGATTTGGACAAGCGAGACTGGCTCAGATAGAATAAACAGGTTGCCCCAATCGCTGTGCCGGCGGTTTTGTTGGTGTGGTGGTTGGTGTGTGTCCGATCTTTGAGAACTCAACAGCGTGTCAGTAATCGATGCCAATTTTTACCCTGTCCTGGGGCATGGCATGGGCCCATTTTGTGTGGGTGTGTGGTGTGTTCTGATGGCAAGGATTTCTTTGATTATTTTGTTGGATGAGTCAGTGTGACTTGTTCTGCTAGTGATTGTGCCCTTCTTTGGGTCAAAGTTTGCTTGGCTGCTCATCTCTTTTTGGGGTGGGTGGTTGGGTGTTTGATTTTAACGGAGAGTTTGATCCTGGCTCAGGACGAACGCTGGCGGCGTGCTTAACACATGCAAGTCGAACGATGAAGCCCAGCTTGCTGGGTGGATTAGTGGCGAACGGGTGAGTAACACGTGAGTAACCTGCCCTTCACTCTGGGATAACTCCGGGAAACCGGTGCTAATACTGGATATGACTACTTCCCGCATGGGATGGTGGTGGAAAGTTTTTCGGTGGGGGATGGACTCGCGGCCTATCAGCTTGTTGGTGGGGTAATGGCCTACCAAGGCGACGACGGGTAGCCGGCCTGAGAGGGCGACCGGCCACACTGGGACTGAGACACGGCCCAGACTCCTACGGGAGGCAGCAGTGGGGAATATTGCACAATGGGCGAAAGCCTGATGCAGCGACGCCGCGTGAGGGATGACGGCCTTCGGGTTGTAAACCTCTTTCAGCAGGGACGAAGCTTTTGTGACGGTACCTGCAGAAGAAGCACCGGCTAACTACGTGCCAGCAGCCGCGGTAATACGTAGGGTGCGAGCGTTGTCCGGAATTATTGGGCGTAAAGAGCTTGTAGGCGGTTTGTCGCGTCTGCTGTGAAAACTCGGGGCTTAACTCCGAGCCTGCAGTGGGTACGGGCAGACTAGAGTATGGTAGGGGAGACTGGAATTCCTGGTGTAGCGGTGGAATGCGCAGATATCAGGAGGAACACCGATGGCGAAGGCAGGTCTCTGGGCCATAACTGACGCTGAGAAGCGAAAGCATGGGTAGCGAACAGGATTAGATACCCTGGTAGTCCATGCCGTAAACGTTGGGCGCTAGGTGTGGGACTCATTCCACGAGTTCCGTGCCGCAGCTAACGCATTAAGCGCCCCGCCTGGGGAGTACGGCCGCAAGGCTAAAACTCAAAGGAATTGACGGGGGCCCGCACAAGCGGCGGAGCATGCGGATTAATTCGATGCAACGCGAAGAACCTTACCAAGGCTTGACATATACCGGAAACATCCAGAGATGGGTGCCCCGCAAGGTCGGTATACAGGTGGTGCATGGTTGTCGTCAGCTCGTGTCGTGAGATGTTGGGTTAAGTCCCGCAACGAGCGCAACCCTCGTTCTATGTTGCCAGCACGTGATGGTGGGGACTCATAGGAGACTGCCGGGGTCAACTCGGAGGAAGGTGGGGATGACGTCAAATCATCATGCCCCTTACGTCTTGGGCTTCACGCATGCTACAATGGCCAGTACAAAGGGCTGCGATACCGTAAGGTGGAGCGAATCCCAAAAAACTGGTCTCAGTTCGGATTGGGGTCTGCAACTCGACCCCATGAAGTCGGAGTCGCTAGTAATCGCAGATCAGCAACGCTGCGGTGAATACGTTCCCGGGCCTTGTACACACCGCCCGTCAAGTCACGAAAGTCGGTAACACCCGAAGCCGGTGGCCCAACCCTTGGGAGGGAGCCGTCGAAGGTGGGACTGGTGATTGGGACTAAGTCGTAACAAGGTAGCCGTACCGGAAGGTGCGGCTGGATCACCTCCTTTCTAAGGAGCACAACCTGCCCGGCCTCGCTGGGTGGGTTTGTAGCGGTCCTTGCACGGACGAGTGTTCCGTGGGGGCTAGCTCTGGGTGGAACATCGGTTATAGGCCTGCAGTCTGGGGTCCTTGACAGTCCTAGTACGACCATGACCCTTGAGGTGGTGGTGTGGAACGGGTGGTTGAGGGGTTCTGGGTGTGGGTGTGACACGTTGTTGGGTCCTGAGAGATCGGGCCAACAACCCCTGCTTTTTGGGTGGGGGTTGGTGGTTGGGTGTCTTGGTTGTGACGGGGCCCTGGTGGTTCCCATACCGCCCACGTACGCGAACCGGCAAGAGTGGTTTGTGGTGGTGGGTTGGTGGGGACGGTGCTGGGGTGTTTCGTTTCGTATGTTGAGAACTACACAGTGGACGCGAGCATCTTTGTGGCTTAAGTTTTTAAGTGCACATGGTGGATGCCTTGGCACCAGGAACCGAAGAAGGACGTAGGAATCTGCGATAAGCCTCGGGGAGTCGATAACCAGACATTGATCCGAGGATTTCCGAATGGGGAAACCCGGCTGGCTTCATCGCCAGTCACTCCCGCCTGAATATATAGGGTGGGTAGAGGGAACGTGGGGAAGTGAAACATCTCAGTACCCACAGGAAGAGAAAACAACATGTGATTCCGTGAGTAGTGGCGAGCGAAAGCGGATGAGGCTAAACCGGGCGTGTGTGATTAGCCGGTAGGCGTTGCACGTTCGGGGTCGTGGGACCCTTGCCCCAGCTCTACCGGGTTGGGCAGGAGTAAGAAATTCTTGTTGTAGGCGAAGGGCTTGGAAGGGCCTAGCATAGAGGGTGAGACTCCCGTAGCCGAAACAGTGAGGACTCCTGATGGGTGTTTCCCAAGTAGTACGGGGCCCGAGAAATCCCGTACGAATCTGGCAGGACCACCTGCTAAGCCTAAATATTCCCTGGTGACCGATAGCGGACAAGTACCGTGAGGGAAAGGTGAAAAGTACCCCGGGAGGGGAGTGAAATAGATCCTGAAACCGTGTGCATACAATCCGTCGGAGCCCTCTTGTGGGGTGACGGCGTGCCTTTTGAAGAATGAGCCTGCGAGTTAGTGCTCAGTGGCGAGGTTAACCCGTGTGGGGAAGCCGTAGCGAAAGCGAGTCCGAATAGGGCGATTGAGTCGCTGGGTCTAGACCCGAAGCGGAGTGATCTACCCATGGCCAGGTTGAAGCGCCGGTAAGACGGCGTGGAGGACCGAACCCACTTAGGTTGAAAACTGAGGGGATGAGCTGTGGGTAGGGGTGAAAGGCCAATCAAACTCCGTGATAGCTGGTTCTCCCCGAAATGCATTTAGGTGCAGCGTCACGTGTTTCTTACCGGAGGTAGAGCTACTGGATGGCTGATGGGCCTCACCAGGTTACTGACGTCAGCCAAACTCCGAATGCCGGTAAGTGAGAGCGTGGCAGTGAGACTGCGGGGGATAAGCTTCGTAGTCGAGAGGGAAACAGCCCAGATCACCAGCTAAGGTCCCTAAGCGTGTGCTAAGTGGGAAAGGATGTGGAGTTGCTGTGACAACCAGGAGGTTGGCTTAGAAGCAGCCACCCTTTAAAGAGTGCGTAATAGCTCACTGGTCAAGTGATTCCGCGCCGACAATGTAGCGGGGCTCAAGCACACCACCGAAGCTGTGGCATTAACATTTTGCTCGGCACCATCCTTTCGGGGTTGGTGTCCAGGCGTGTTGATGGGTAGGGGAGCGTCGTGTGGCGAGTGAAGCGGCGGAGTGATCCAGTCGTGGATGCCACACGAGTGAGAATGCAGGCATGAGTAGCGAAAGAGGAGTGAGAAACTCCTCCGCCGAATAACCAAGGGTTCCAGGGTCAAGCTAATCTGCCCTGGGTAAGTCGGGACCTAAGGCGAGGCCGACAGGCGTAGTCGATGGACATCCGGTTAATATTCCGGAACCGGCGAAGAACCGACCCATACCGAATCAGTTGATGCTAACCGCCTGAAACACGTCCGTTGCGTTTCCCTTCGGGGGGACGTGGGGTGTGTGGAACGCGGGACCCGAGACTGTAGTAGGTAAGCGATGGAAGGACGCAGGAAGGTAGCCTCCGCGTGGCGATGGTTGTCCACGTCTAAGAGTGTAAGGCGGGGTGTAGGTAAGTCCGCACCCCTTGTGCCCCAGGCTTGATAGTGACCGCGTATGCGGGAAGAGGGTGATCCTATGCTGCCTAGAAAAGTTCCTAGCGAGGTTCGAGCCGCCCGTACCCCAAACCGACTCAGGTGGTTAGGTAGAGAATACTAAGGCGATCGAGTGAATCGTGGTTAAGGAACTCGGCAAAATGCCCCCGTAACTTCGGGAGAAGGGGGGCCCGACCGGTCAGACACACTAGCGGTGTCGAAGCCGGGACGGCCGCAGAGACCAGCGAGAAGCGACTGTTTACTAAAAACACAGGTCCGTGCGAAGTCGCAAGACGATGTATACGGACTGACGCCTGCCCGGTGCTGGAAGGTTAAGGGGACGGGTTAGCCGTAAGGCGAAGCTCTGAACTTAAGCCCCAGTAAACGGCGGTGGTAACTATAACCATCCTAAGGTAGCGAAATTCCTTGTCGGGTAAGTTCCGACCTGCACGAATGGCGTAACGACTTCTCGACTGTCTCAACCGCGAACTCGGCGAAATTGCATTACGAGTAAAGATGCTCGTTACGCGCAGCAGGACGGAAAGACCCCGGGACCTTTACTATAGCTTGGTATTGGTGTTCGGTACGGCTTGTGTAGGATAGGTGGGAGACTATGAAGCGGGCACGCCAGTGTTCGTGGAGTCAACGTTGAAATACCACTCTGGTCGTTCTGGATATCTAACCTCGGTCCGTGATCCGGATCAGGGACATTGCCTGGTGGGTAGTTTAACTGGGGCGGTTGCCTCCTAAAGAGTAACGGAGGCGCCCAAAGGTTCCCTCAGCCTGGTTGGCAATCAGGTTTCGAGTGTAAGTGCACAAGGGAGCTTGACTGTGAGACAGACATGTCGAGCAGAGACGAAAGTCGGGACTAGTGACCCGACGGTGGCTTGTGGAAGCGCCGTCGCTCAACGGATAAAAGGTACCCCGGGGATAACAGGCTGATCCTGCCCAAGAGCTCATATCGACGGCATGGTTTGGCACCTCGATGTCGGCTCGTCGCATCCTGGGGCTGGAGTCGGTCCCAAGGGTTGGGCTGTTCGCCCATTAAAGCGGTACGCGAGCTGGGTTTAGAACGTCGTGAGACAGTTCGGTCCCTATCCGCTGCGCGCGTTGGAAACTTGAGGAGAGCTGTCCCTAGTACGAGAGGACCGGGATGGACGAACCACTGGTGTGTCAGTTGTCCTGCCAAGGGCACCGCTGATTAGCTACGTTCGGACGTGATAACCGCTGAAAGCATCTAAGCGGGAAGCACACTCCAAGATGAGGTTTCCACAGAGGTAACTCTGGAAGGCTCCCAGCTAGACTACTGGGTTGATAGGCCGGACGTGGAAGCACAGCAATGTGCGGAGCTGACCGGTACTAATAAGCCGATAACTTAACAACAAATGATGACACGCGTCCACTGTGTGGTTCCCGAGATACGAACCACAAACCCCACCCCCGCACCACACACAAGTGGTGCCCGGGTGGGCCCAATGAATGGTTTGACATCTCCATAGAGTTACGGCGGCCATAGCGAGAGGGAAACGCCCGGACACATACCGAACCCGGAAGCTAAGCCTCTCAGCGCCGATGGTACTGCACTGGTGACGGTGTGGGAGAGTAGGACACCGCCGGACAAACACTCCAGTAGCCCCACCCCAGACCACACGGTCCACGGGGTGGGGCTACTGCCATGTCCGGACCTTGCTGAGGCTGGCCGCACACCGTAACGTCGCCCTAGCCGGACGGCGTCGAGGCGATCCGCAAGACCCGCGTGTCCAGCTGAGCTGGCCGGCTTCGGCACTGTCGGTGGGGCGACCTATGATCATCGAGATGTCGATCGCACCCAGCTCCGCAGGCAACTTCGTCCACCTCCACAACCACACCGAGTACTCCATGCTCGATGGTGCCGCGAGGATCACGGACATGTTCGAGCGCGCCGCCGAGCTGGGGATGCCCGCGATCGCGACCACCGACCACGGCTACATCTTCGGGGCGCACGAGTTCTGGAGCGCGGGCAACAAGACCGGCGTCAAGCCGATCATCGGTCTAGAGGCCTACGTCACGCCCGGGACGCACCGGAGCGACCGCACGCGGGTGAAGTATGGCGACGGTGGCCGCGACGACGTCTCCGGCTCGGGTGCCTACACCCACATGACGATGTGGGCGCGCAACAACAATGGCCTGCACAACCTCTTCCGGATGGCCTCGCTGGCCTCCCTGGAGGGCTACTACTTCAAACCGCGCATGGACCGCGAGCTGCTCGAGACCTACGGCAAGGGCATCATCGCGACCACGGGGTGCCCGTCCGGTGAGGTCCAGACCCGGCTCCGTTTTGGTCAGTATGCCGAGGCGCGCCAGGCCGCCGCCGAGATGCAGGACATCTTCGGCAAGGAGAACTACTTCCTCGAGCTGATGGACCACGGCATCGACATCGAGCGCCGCACCAGGGCGGACCTGCTCAAGCTGGCCAAGGACCTCGATCTGCCGCTGGTGGCGACCAACGACCTCCACTACACCCGCAAGGAGGACGCCCAGAGCCACAGCGCGCTCCTGTGCATCCAGACCGCGGCCACGCTGCAGGACCCGACCCGCTTCAAGTTCGACGGTGACGGCTACTACCTGAAGTCCGCGCAGGAGATGCGTGAGATCTGGCGCGAGCTGCCCGAGGCCTGCGACAACACGCTGCTGATCGCTGAGCGCTGCGAGGTCTCATTCACCGAGGGCGAGGGGCGCTTCATGCCGCGCTTCCCGGTGCCCGAGGGCGAGGACGAGACCTCGTGGTTCGTCAAGGAGGTCGAGACCGGCCTGCACCGCCGCTACCCCGAGGGCGTGCCCGACTACGCGCGTAAGCAGGCCGAGTACGAAACCGGGGTCATCCTCGGAAAGGGATACCCGGGCTACTTCCTTGTCGTCGCCGACTTCATCAACTGGGCCAAGAACCAGGGGATCCGCGTCGGGCCGGGGCGTGGCTCAGGCGCCGGCTCGATGTGCGCCTACGCCATGGGCATCACCGACCTCGACCCGATCCCGCACGGCCTGATCTTCGAGCGCTTCCTCAACCCGGAGCGCATGTCGATGCCCGACTTCGACGTCGACTTCGATGACCGGCGCCGCTCGGAGGTCATCCACTACGTCACCGAGAAGTATGGCGACGACCGGGTCGCCATGATCGCCACCTACGGCACCCTGAAGGCCAAGGCGGCGCTCAAGGACGCGGCCCGGGTGATGGGCTTCCCGTTCGCGATGGGGGAGAGGCTCACCAAGGCGATGCCTCCCTCGGTGATGGGCAAGGACATCCCGCTCTCCGGCATACATGACACCGAGCACCCTCGCTATGGCGAGGCAGGAGAGTTCCGCGAGCTCCTGGCAAACGACCCCGAGGCGGCCCAGGTCTTCGAGACCGCCACCGGCCTGGAGGGGTTGAAGCGGCAGTGGGGCGTGCACGCCGCCGGCGTCATCATGTCCAGCGAGCCGCTGATCGACGTGATCCCCATCATGCGCCGCGAGCAGGACGGCCAGATCATCACCCAGTTCGACTACCCGACGTGTGAGCGTCTGGGTCTGGTCAAGATGGACTTCCTGGGTCTGCGCAACCTGACGATCCTCGACGACGCGATCGCCAACGTGAAGCTCAACCGCGGTGAGGACCTCGACCTGGACGCACTGTCCAAGGACATGACCGACCCCAAGGCCTACGAGCTGCTCGGCCGCGGCGACACCCTCGGGGTCTTCCAGCTGGACGGCTCCGGCATGCGCCAGCTGCTGCGGCTGATGCAGCCCGACAACTTCGAGGATATCTCCGCGGCCCTCGCGCTCTATCGTCCCGGCCCGATGGGCGTCAACGCACACACCAACTTCGCCCTGCGCAAGAACAACAAGCAGGAGGTGGTCCCGCTCGACCCCCAGCTCAAGGGCAAGCTCCAGCCCGAGATGGTCGAGGCCCTCGAGCCTATCCTCGGCACCACCTATGGCCTGTGTGTTGCGGGAGACACCCTGATCGTCGATGCGGACAGCGGTGAACGGGTCCGGATTGACGGGTTGTCGGAGCGAGTCACCTCCGGGTTCTTCACGTTTGGCGTTGACCAGGAAGGCCGCGTTGTCCGCCGGCGCGTCACGCACTGGTGGGAGATGCCCGCCAAGCCGGTCCTGACCGTGCAGACGGCCTCCGGGCAGCAGCTGCGTCTGTCGACGGACCACAAGGTGCTGACTCCTCGAGGCTGGGTGCCCGCCGGAGAACTGATCGCGGGCAAGGATCGCCTGGCGCGGCCCAGAGATGCCTCTGAGTTTTCGACACCATCCCAAATGTCCGGGGATGAGGCGGCGCTGCTCGGTTATCTGCTGTCTGACGGCTACATCACGTTGTACGACAACACGTTCATTAGCGCGAGCAAGACGCTGCGCGACCACGTGGGCCAACTGGCAGAAGATCTCTTCGACGACACGTTTGCCGTCGAAGAGACTCCCGATCGACGAGCTCCACGCATCAGGTTCGCGGCGTCTCCAGCGGGAACGGGTAGGGGACGGAGCGAAGGCTACGGGACTTACGCGACCATCGGCATCAATCGGTGGCTGCGCAGGCTTGGATTCACAGGCAAGACGACTTCCGCACACAAATTTGTCCCCGAACTCGCTAAGCAGGCCAGCCTTGAGGTGCGCGTCCGGCTTCTCGCAGCGCTCTGGGACGGCGACGGTCACGTGGGGTCCAAACTCGCCTACTACAAGACGGTCAGCCGCCAACTGGCGGACGACGTGGCTGAGGTGCTCTCCGGGGCGGGCATTCCGTGCACGGTGCGGTGGGCGGGATCTTACGAGTCCGTGCGTTTCGGCCCGCAGACAGCGTGGACTGTGCACGTCTACGACGATCGCTTCTGGGAACTTGTCGTGCCAGCGATGAAGCAACGGGCCAAGGTTTTAGAGCGTGCGCGGCGGACCAGCACAGCCAAGAGCCGCGGGCTCAACAGGGAACTTATGTTGGTCCACGCCGGTGACGCCCTGCGTCGTGACTCAGGCCTGTCCACCCGAACGCGAAACATCATCGGCAATGGCCCAGCAACAGTCGCGGGCCTACACAGACATCTGCACCGTGCTGGGCTGGTTCGTGCACCCAAGATGAGCTTTCCCCGTGACGGAGGAGACGGGTGGTTCCCGCTCAACGAGACAGCTCGAGGGTACCTAGAAGCGATCGGCACAACAGAAGACCGCTTCTACGCCTCGATGGACTGGAGCCTCGTCACGGAGATCACCGTCGGTGACTCCGAGCCCGTCTATGACATCACCGTCGAGGACGTCCACAACTTCATCTCCAGCGGCCTGGTGCTCTCGAACTGCATCTACCAGGAGCAGGTGATGGAGATCGCGCAGAAGCTGGCGGGCTACACGCTCGGCAACGCCGACCTCCTGCGGCGGGCGATGGGCAAGAAGAAGAAGGAGGTGCTCGACGCCGAATACGTGCCGTTCTCCGACGGCATGAAGGCCAATGGCTACAACGAGGCCTCCGTGGCGGCGCTGTGGGGCGTGCTGGTCCCGTTCTCTGACTATGCGTTCAACAAGGCGCACACGGCGGCCTACGGCGTCATCTCCTACTGGACCGCCTTCCTGAAGGCGAACTACCCGGCCGAATACATGGCCGCGCTGCTCACCAGCGTGCGTGACGACAAGGACAAGACCGCGCTCTATCTCAACGAGTGCCGGCGCATGGGCATTGCGGTCCTGCCGCCGGACGTCAACGAGTCGATCGCCAACTTCGCCGCCGTCGGCAAGGACATCCGCTTCGGGCTGGCCGCGATCCGCAACGTCGGCACCAACGTCGTCGACGCGGTCGTGGCGACACGCGCCGACAAGGGCAACTTCACCTCGTTCGAAGACTTCCTGCGCAAGTGTCCGGCCGTGGTCTGCCAGAAGCGGACCATCGAGTCACTGATCAAGGGCGGTGCGTTCGACGACCTGGGTCACCCCCGCCAGGGCCTCGTCACCGTCCACGAGCGGTATGTCGATGCTCTCGCCGAGGAGAAGAAGCAGGAGGCCATCGGTCAGGACAGCCTCTTTGGCGGCTTCGGTGGCGAGGAGTCGGACGTGCAGATCGTCACCCTGCCGCCGGTGCCGGACATCGAGTGGGAGAAGCAGATCAAGCTTGCCTTCGAGCGGGAGTATCTCGGGCTCTATGTCTCCGACCACCCGCTCAACGGCATCGAGCACATCCTCACAGCCAACGCGACGGCCACGATCGGCGCGGTCGTCAGTGAGGACGGGCCGCAGGACGGGGAGTTCGTCACTGTTGCCGGGCTGATGACCTCGGTGCAGCTCAAGCGCACCAAGAACGGCGATCCCTATGCCCGGGTGATGCTCGAGGACCTGGTCGGCTCGATCGAGTGCGTCTTCTTCCCGAAGTCCTATATGACCGTCTCGACGATGCTGGCTCCGGACACGGTCGCCGTGATCCGCGGCCGATTCAAGCGCAGCGAGGACACCACCGAGATTCTGGCCCAGGACCTGACGATCCCGGAGATCAAGGAGGGGCCGCGCGGCCCGGTGCTCGTCACGCTCCCGCTGACCCGCGCGACCGACGGGTTGGCCCACAACCTGCGCAAGGTGCTGGCCGACCACCCCGGCTCCACCGAGGTGCACGTCAAGCTCACGCAGCCGGGTCGACAGGTGCTGCTGCGGCTCGACCCGACGCTGCGCGTGACGGCCTCACCGGCGTTCTTCGGTGACATCAAGGCACTGCTCGGGCCGGCGGCTGTCGGCAGCTGAGCCAGTCACCGGCTCTCGGCCGCTGAGCCAGTCACCCGCTCTCGGCAGCTGAGCGGGGCAGGCGGCAGTCGGCAGTGAGTCGCTCAGGCTCGGCTGACGCTGGCCGCCAGCGCCTCGCGCAGCACGTCGGCGACCTGATCGGCATGGGTGATCGGCAGGAAGTGGGTGGCGCGGGGGACGGTGACGACGTGCGGGTCGTGAGCGGCGTCGGCGAAGCGCCGCACGTGCAGGCGCATCTGGTCAAACTGGCCGTTGACCAGGAAGACCGGGCAGGCGACGTCGGTGAGCAGGTCGGCGCGACACTCGTCGAAGACCACCTGCCAGGCGGCGGGCAGGGCGGCATAGCCCTCCGGGCCCGGCAACATCTCCTCCGGAGTGCCGAAGCGGCGCATCACCGCGTTCGAGACGCGGGCCATCCGCTCTGCCCCGACCCGGGGGAGCAGGGCAGCAAAGCGTCGATAGACCCCCGAGAGGGGACCGTCCGGTTCGGCACTGGACCCGATGAGGACCAGGGCGTCGAGGTCGGCCGGGTGGCGCGCGGCATACAGCATGGCCAGATAGCCACCTAGGCTGTGCCCGGCCAGGACCACCGCCTGCCCGGGTGCGCGGGTCTCCACCGCCGCCGCGATCGAGGCGACCGCAGCGTCGGCGGTGAACTCCTCACCGAGTCGTGAGCCGTGGCCGGGGAAGTCGATCGCGACGACCTCTGCCTCGGGCAACAGGGGCGGATAGGCCGCCCACTCGCGAGCATCCATTCGGGTGCCGTGCACGAGGACGAGTCGCGGTGCGTGGAGGACCTTCACACCTTCAGCCTAGGCAGACGGGCCGCGTCTGCACCGCTCAGCGTCTAGTCTTGCTCTCTGTGACGACCTATGCAGAACGCGCGCAGACGGTGACCGCCCGAGCCCAGGGCGGGGTGCGCTGATGGCCGGAGGCCTGGTCGCCCTGCTCGACGACATCGCTGCGATCGCCCGCATCGCCGCAGCCTCGGTCGACGATGTGGCGGCTGCAGCCGGTCGCGCTGGGAGCAAGTCGCTTGGTGTCGTGATCGACGACGCCGCGGTCACGCCGCGCTATGTCACCGGAGCCCAGGCGGCCCGCGAGCTGCCGATCATCAAGAAGATCGCGATCGGCTCGATCCGCAACAAGCTCCTCTTCATCCTGCCGGCCATCATGCTGCTGAGTCAGTTCGTGCCGTGGACCCTGACACCGATCCTCATGCTGGGTGGCAGCTATCTCTGCTATGAGGGCGCCGAGAAGGTCTATGAGCTGATCAGCGGTCACACCAAGGGTGATCCAGACACCCCTGCCGTCGAACAGGGGCCGGAGGCGGAGGACAAGATGGTGCGCGGCGCCATCACCACAGACTTCATCCTGTCGGCGGAGATCATGGTCATCGCGCTCAACGAGGTCGCGGAGGAACCGTTCGTCAGCCGGGCCATCATCCTGGTCGTGGTGGCGATCGGGATCACGGCGCTGGTCTATGGCGCGGTCGCCCTGATCATCAAGATGGACGACATCGGCCTGCGGCTGGCCGAGAACGAGAGTGAGTTCTCCACCAAGCTTGGCCTCGGACTGGTCAAGGCGATGCCGATCGTGCTCAGCGTGCTGTCGTCGGTCGGGATCATCGCCATGCTCTGGGTCGGTGGCCACATCATCCTGGTCGGCATGGACGAGCTCGGCTTTCACCTCATCTATGGCTGGGTGCACAGCGCCGAGGAGGTCGTCGCCGGCCTGATCCCGGCCATCGGCGGCGTGCTGTCCTGGCTCACGAACACCCTGGCCTCGGCCGTGCTCGGACTGATCTGGGGCGGCATCCTCGTGGCTGTTCTGCACCTGCTGCCGATCGGTCGCAAAGACCCTGTCCACTGACGGTCGGCACTCGTTGGGATCCGTCACCCCCGGCAGGTAGCCTCGGCCCGTGACTGAAACCCCCACCCCTCCCGTCGCAGCCAAGATCGAGCACGTCCGCGAGCACCACGGCGAGTCCGTCAGTGACCCCTACGAGTGGCTGCGCGACAAGACCAACCCCGAGGTCATCGCGCATCTGGAGGCCGAGAACGCCTATACCGAGGCGGTCACCGCCCACCTGGGCGACCTTGAGGAGTCAGTCTTCCAGGAGATCAAGACCCGCACCCAGGAGACCGACCTGTCGGTGCCGGTGCGGCACGACGGCTGGTGGTACTACTCACGCACCGTCGCCGGGCAGCAGTATCCGATCCACGCCCGCATCGCGCTGGCCGACAGCCCGCAGCGTCCCGAGCTGTCGACAGAGGGGGCTCCGGAGCACGAGCAGATCATGCTCGACGGCAACGCCGAGGCCGAGGGGGAGTCCTTCCTGGCCTTCGGTGCGTTCGAGGTGAGCTATGACGGCAACCTGCTGGCCTACTCCGTCGACACCAGTGGCGAGGAGCGGTTCACGGTCCGGGTCAAGGACCTGACGACCGGAGAGGTCACCGAGCCGGGCATCGAGGGTGCCGGCTATGGCCTGGCCTGGTCGGCCGGCAGCAGCCACCTGTTCTACACCCGCGTCGACGACGCCTGGCGCCCGTTCCAGGTGTGGCGCCACGAGGTCAGCGCTGACGGCGCCACCGAGCAAGCCGCCGCCGACGTGCTCGTCTTCCAGGAGGACGACGAACGGTTCTGGATGGGACTGGAGACCTCCCGCGACGAGACGCACATCCTGATCGGGCTGGGCACCAAGAACACCACCGAATACCGGATCCTCCCGGTGACCGACCCGCTCGGCGACTTCCGGGTGGTCGCCCCGCGTGAGGAGGGCGTGGAGTATGCCGTGGAGGTCGCCGGCGAGGACCTCTGGATCGTGCACAACAAGAACCACCGTGACTCCGAGCTCGCCCGCGCCCCGCTCACCTCGACCTCGTCCGCGGACTGGAGCACCGTCATACCTGGTCGTGACGGGCACCGGATCTCCGGGATCGACGCCTTCGCCTCACACCTGGCCGTCTCGCTGCGCAGCGAGGGGCTGACCCAGGTGCTCGTGCTCCCGCTCGACCCGGCCAGTGAGACCGGGGTCGGTGAGGGCTACCAGGTGCCGGTGGACGAGGTCGTCTTCAGCATCGACGTCGGCGCCAACCCGCAGTTCGCCACGCCGACGCTGCGGGTCGTCATCGAGTCGCTCGTCACGCCGCGCTCGGTCTATGACCTGGAGCTGGCCACCGGTGAGCTGACTCTGCTCAAGCGCCAGCCGGTGCTCGGCGGCTACGACCCCGAGGAGTATGTGCAGCACCGGCTGTGGGCGACCGCGGCCGACGGCACGCAGGTGCCGATCTCGCTGGTGGCGCGCAAGGACGTGAGCCCGGACGGCACCGCGCCGGGGGTGCTCTATGGCTACGGCTCCTATGAGATCTCGATCGACCCCTACTTCTCCGTGGCGCGGCTGTCCTACCTCGACCGCGGCGTCGTCTATGCCATCGCGCACATCCGCGGCGGCGGCGAGATGGGGCGGGGGTGGTATGAGCAGGGCCGCATGGAGCACAAGAAGACCACCTTCACCGACTTCGTCTCCTGCGCCGACGAGCTGGTGTCATCGGGCTGGGTCGCGGCTGACCGGCTGGGTGCCGCAGGTGGCTCGGCCGGTGGCCTGCTGATGGGCGCGGTGCTCAACCTGGCCCCCGAGAAGTTCCGGGCCGTGCACGCCGCCGTGCCGTTCGTCGATGCGCTCACCACGATCCTGGACCCGTCGCTGCCGCTGACGGTCGGCGAGTGGGAGGAGTGGGGCAACCCGCTGGAGCATGTCGAGGTCTACGACTACATGCGCGGCTACACGCCCTACGAGAACATCCGCGAGGTCGACTATCCGGCGATCCTGGCCACCACCGGGCTCAACGACACCCGCGTCTTCTTCGTCGAGCCGGCCAAGTGGGTGGCGCGCCTGCGCGAGACGGTCACCTCCGACCAGGCGCAGCGGCCCATCCTGCTGAAGACCGAGATGGTCGCGGGCCACGGCGGGAAGACCGGGCGGTATGACGCGTGGCGCGAGACCGCCTTCGAGCTCGCCTTCATGCTGGACCAGCTCGGCGTCGGCTGACGCTTGACGGGTGCTGCGGTTTTGACCACCCGTTTGTCTGCCATGGCCAGCATTCGGGAGGTCAAACCCGCGGTGGCCAACACTTGGGAGGTCACACCTGTGGGGGCCGGCATTCGCGAGTTTTGACCTCCCCTTTGTCTGCCATGGCCAACATTCGGGAGGTCAAACCTGCGGCGCCCGGAGTTTGACCGTCCGTTTGTCTGCCATGGCCAGCATTCGGGAGGTCACCACCCGCGGTGGCTCAGTGCTCGACGGTGCGGCTGCGGGGGTGGGCGAAGACCCAGCGTCGTTGGAGCAGATAGCTGACGGCGAAGAGGCAGCTGTCGACCAGGATCTTGGCCCAGACGACGTGGCCCTGCAGCAGCCAGGCGACCACGGTGGTCAGTCCCGCTGAGGCTGCCAGGATGCCCACGGCCAGCGTGAAGTAGCGCACCAGCGCTTTGGAGGCCTTCTCGCGCGACTGGAAGACCAGCTTGCGGTTGAGCGCGAAGTTGACCAGGGCGGAGACGATGCGAGCGGCCACGGTGGCGGTGGCCACCGCGCCCAGGTGGGAGGCGCCGTTGAACGCCGAGTCGATGATGACGGCAAAGAGCAGCACGTCGACGACAAAGCCGAGCAGCGAGGTCAGCACAAAGCCGGCCGCCTGCGCAAACAGGTGTCCATAGATGCGCACCGAGTCCTGGACGGGCCGGAAGTGGGTCTGGCTGTTGTCCTGGTCGTGATAGATCGTCTCGATCGGGACCTCGTCGACCCGCACCTGGTGACCGAGCATCCACATCAGCGAGTTCATCTCGTATTCAAACCGCGTGCCGCGCACCTCGAGCAGCTCCGGCAGCAGCTGGCGCGAGAAGCCGCGCAGCCCGGTCTGGGTGTCGGGGATGTTGCGCCCCAGCAGCAGCTTGACCACGCCGGTCGTCAGGTGGTTGCCCAGCCGGCTCTTGGCGGGCAGGTCCGGCAGGTCGAAGTCGCGCACGCCGAGGACGCAGACCCGTTCGTCCTGTTGCATGGCCTCGTCCAGCTCCTGGGAGACGCGCAGGATGTCGGCGGTGCCGTGCTGACCGTCCGAGTCGGCCGTGACGATGCCGGTCACGTCGGGCCGGGTCAGGACATGGCGCATCGCGGTCTTGAGCGCAGCGCCCTTGCCGAGATTCTCCTCGTGGGTCAGGACGGTGCACCCCTCGCGGGCGGCGATCGCGGCAAAGACCGGGGCGTATGCCGCACCGGAACCGTCGTCGATGACCAGCACGTCGGTCAGGCCCGAGGCCTGCAGCTGCGCCACCAGCTCGGGGAACTCCGGTGACGGGTGCAGGCTGGGGATGACCAGGACGGTGCTCATCTGGAGCTGCTCACGAGATAGGGGGTCGGTCCGGGCGCGGTGATGTCCTGCTCGGCCAACCAGGCGTCGATCGCCGGGAACTCGTCGAGCACCAGGAAGTGGGCACACTCCTGCGGCGGCTCGGGCTGCTGTTCCGGGCTGATGACGACTTCCTTGACATTGGGACTCAACAGGGCATAGCGCACGATATAGCGTCGGAAGCCGGAATCCCGCTCACCGAGCACGACGCAGACCGTGTCACCCGGTGGGACCGGGTCGGCAGCGGCCAGCGCGGCGTCCACCTTGACCCGCGCTGAGCCGGAGACGTCCGGGCGTGGGAGCAGGTCGCCCGAGCCCAACGAACTCATCACGAGCAGCGTGCCAGCACCGGTCACCGCGGCCAGGGCCTGCTGGGCAGCCTTGCCCGCCTGGTCGACCACGACCAGCAGCAGCCAGAGGGTGACGATCAGCCAGGCCAGGTGGGCGGTGCTGAGATAGCGGTGGAATCCGGCCAGGCGCAGTGCCTCACTCAGTGGCATCGACAGCAGGAACATGCCGAGGATGCCCACGACATAGAGCCCGTAGGTGAGCACGCCTCCGCCGAGGAGCCACACCGCCTCCGCCCTGCGGACCAGCCCGCTCCAACGCAGCAGCACGACCGCGACCACTAGGGCGACCAGCAGCACCACGCTGGCCCGGTCCCCGAGCAGCTCGGTGGCAAACGACCTGGTGATCACCTTGACGTCGGCGACCGACTTCTCGCCGAGCACGTCGCCGAGCCGGCCGGCCGACATGGAGTGCTTTGAGTCCAGTCCCTCGGGGAAGGTGGTGGCCACGTGCCGGTTCCACCAGAGCAGGACGGCCCACGGCGCGAGGAGCGCGGGCAGCATCCACCAGGTGAACCCCCGACCGGACCGATGACTGCCCGGCGCGTCCGGGCGGGACGTGCGCGCCGGCATACTCAATCGGATCAGGACCGGGACGGCGACGGTGGCCACGACGACGGTGAACAGACCCGAGTTCTTGGTCACGGCCAGGAAGGCCAGCACGGTCGCGATCGGCAGGAGCAGACTCGGCAGCCGGTCTCGGTTGCCCCACAGCAGGATCATCAGATAGCCGCTCATCAACCCGAGCAGGGTGTCCACCAGGAGGCTGTTGACGAAGATCTCATAGGTGGTAGTCACCAGGAAGGAGACGATGATCGCCACCACGCCCACGAGACGACGCCGGGGGGTGGCGGCCAGCAGGGCCAGGACATAACTGAAGCCGAGCAGCTGCTGGGCCAGCATCAGGACCGGCTCCGCGGGGGAGATGACGCGCCCGAACAGATAGACGAAGCTCGCGCTGCCCAGCGGATAGGCCTGGAAGACGATGACCGGATCGTCGGCTGTCGGGAAGCGTCCCTCGGTGAGCATGACCTGCACCACGACGGCCCAGTGGCTGAAGTTGTCATAGCTGGTGAAGAGCAGGCCATGCAGATACCACGCCCCGACCGCGGCGGCACCGGCCAGGAGCAGGATGGCCGGTTCGGTCAACAGGCCCAGCACCAGGTCGGGAGCGCGCCACGCCTCGTGCACCAGCAGCACCAGGCCCAGGATGACTACGCCCCACGCGGCCTGCGGGAGCAGGCCCAGCAGACCGCCGGCGAAGACCACCAGACCTTGTCCGGAGAAGACCAGCGCTGGCACGAACGCGACGTCCAGGCCGGTCAACCGCCGGGTCCACGCGATCAGCCCCAGCTGGGCCAGCACGAAGGCGAGGACCTGCAACGACAGGGTGAGCATGGGGCAATCTCCTACAGGGGCCGGTCGGGGCGGCCCCCCGGTCGCGGCAACACCCCGACGCCTGCGGGAAGCGCTGAGGGGAGTTTAGTCTGTCGAGCGGCCCGGACCGTCCGCCACGCGAGCGCCCCGTCGTTCAGCTAGGCGCGGGTCGCGACGGTCAGCAAAACAGCGGCGTCGCTGAGGGCGGTGAGGTCGTGGCGTGCCGGCGGGATCACCAGGTAGTCGCCCTCGCCGCCCTCCCACGACTCGTCGCCTGCCCTGAGCCGGACCTGGCCGTGCAACACCTGGAGGGTCGCCTCATCGGGCGACTCGTGCTCGTTGAGCGAGTTGCCCTCGACCAGCGCGATGAGCGTCTGGCGCAGGTCGTGCTGGTGCCCGCCGTGCAGCGTCGAGGCGGCGCGTCCGCTGCTGCTCGCGCGTGCCTTGGCGAGGTGCTCCTCGACGGCGACGGTGAGAGAGGTTGACTCCATGGGCGCACCCTACCAACCGGTCACTTGCGGGCCTGGTGCGTTCCGTGGACGGCCCGGTGCGTTCCGTGGGCGGCCCGACGGCGTGGATGCAGGATGTGACGCGGAGCCAGCGGATGCGCGGAAGGGGCTCGACGGCGTAGCCTCAGAAGGACGCCGAGCCTCTGGAGGATTCGATGGATCTGATGACCCGTGCCGAGTTTGAGGAACTGGTGGGGGACGGTGGGGGGCCCCGGGTGTCGGCCTTTGTGCCCACGCACCGCAACAGCAACGCCCGAGACGCTGATGGTGACCGTCTCCGCTGGAAGAACCTGCTCAACGGCATCGAGAGCTCTCTCGCCGAGGACGGGCACAGCCGGAGCGAGATCGCGGAGCTGATGGCTCCGGCGTGGGACCTGCACAGTGACGGTATGGCGTGGAGCTATCTGGCCGACGGCCTGGCCATGTTCCTGCGGCCGGGTTGGCACGCGACCTATCGGGTGCCGCTCGACCTGCCTGAGCTGGGCACGATCGGGGACGGGTTCGTGCTGACCCCCGTGCTGCCCCTGCTCACGGACCGCAACTATGTCGTGCTCACCCTCAGCCAGCGCAACGTGCGCGTGCTGCGCGGCAGCCGCGACCAGATCAGCGAGCTCGACGTGCCCTCGGTCCCCAAAGCCTTCGAGGACGTCATGACCCGCGAGGACCCGCAGCAGTCCGAGACGGTGGGACGCCCCGCTGGCATCGGTCGCGGCGGGGGCGGCGAGGCGGTCTACTACGGCAACAGCTCGGTCGACAACGTGCACAAGGAGGACGTCGTCGAATACCTCCGGGAGGTGGCTCGTGGCGTCGCGGACCACCTTGCCGGACGGACGATCCCGCTGATCCTGGCCGGTCTGCCCGAGTGGGTCGCGGTCTATCGCGAGATCAACACCTACCCGCACCTGCTGGACCAGGCGATCGAGCGGAACCCGGATGACCTGGCGGCCGACGACATCCGCCTGGCTGTCTGGCCGGTGGTGGAGGAGCGGCTCAACCAGGAGAACTCAGCGCTCGTGGACCGGCTCCACGAGCAGTTCGCCCGTGGCAGCGGCGTGTTCGGCGTCGAGGAGACCCGCCGCGCTGCCCAGGACGGACGTGTCGACACCCTGCTGCTGCCGCTCGAGACCGCGTTGGCCGCACCCGACGGTGGGCAGCCGGTCGTGCGCGTGGACGAGGGCGACAGCTATGGCCTGGTCGCGTCCGCCGCGCGAGCCACGTTCCGCGCCGGCGGTGCGATCAGGGTGCTCGACCAGCTGCCGGGCGAGGTGCCGGCAGCGGCCGTGGTGCGCTACTAGAGGTGATGGTCGACGGCTGCGACTTCTGTGCGGTGGTGCGCGGGGAGGAGCCCGCGCAGATCGTGCTGAGCACCGACGACGTCGTCGCGTTCCTGGACCGGCGGCCCGTCTTCAAGGGGCACGTGTTGGTGGTGCCTCGCGAGCACGTCGAGACCCTCACCGACCTGCCTGATGACCTGCTCAAACCGGTCTTTGCCGCGGCCCGGCTGCTGGCCGGCGCCGTCCGGGACGCACTGGACGCGACCGGTTCGTTCGTGGCGATGAACAACACCGTCAGCCAGTCGGTGCCGCACCTGCACGTGCACGTCGTGCCCCGCACCAAGGGCGACGGGTTGCGCGGGTTCTTCTGGCCGCGCACGAAGTATGCCGAGGGCGAGATGCGCGACTACGCCGACCGTCTGCGGGCGGCCCTCTGACCCATTCTTGGGGCCTGCCGATGACCCCGGGCTGCGGGCATCGGTGGAGTTTGATAGACCTCGTGTCATGAGCCTGGACCGACCTGTCACGCCCAATCCCTACGATCTCCTGCCGGCCGTGCCGTCCTTCACGGTCACCAGCACCGACGTCACGGACGGCCAGCCGCTGAAAGACGACCAGGTGGCCGCGCACGGTGACACCTCGCCGCAGCTGAGCTGGTCCGATGTGCCCGAGGGCACCAAGTCCTTCGTCGTCACCTGTTTCGACCCGGACGCACCGACACCGTCGGGCTATTGGCACTGGGTGCTGGTGGACCTGCCCGCCGACGTCACCTCGCTGGACACCGGTGCCGCCGCGGGCGAGCTTCCGGGCAACGCCTTCCACGTGCGCAACGACGGTGGCACCGCCGGGTTCGCCGGTGCTGCGCCGCCCGAGGGTGACCAGGTGCATCGCTACTACTTCGTGGTGCACGCGGTGGGCCAGGAGTCCCTGGGCGTCGACGCGGACGCCTCGCCGGCGGTCGTCTCGTTCAACCTGGCCTTCAAGACTCTTGGCCGCGCCATCATCCACGGGACCTGTCAGGCCTGAGCGCCCGCGACCGGCCAGGGTCGCCCCCGGGCCACTCAGGCCGGGGTTCTCGTCAGCGCCGGTCGATGTGCACGGTCGTCTGGCTGCCCAGCGGCTGGAAACCGAGCCGTCGGGCGAGCTGCTGCGAGGCCTCGTTGTCGGCGCGGGACCGCCACTGCGGGAGCAGCCCGGCGGCGAGGGCGGCGTTGATGGCCAGCCCGGCCGCCACGGTGCCCTGGCCCTGACGGCGCTGGTCTGGTGCCGTGAGCACCCCGAGGTGGGCGAGCACGTCAGCCCAGACGACGAAACCCGCCGCAGCCGCCGGCGCCTTCTCCCTGGGCGCCTCAGGTGACGATCCGAGCACGACCCAGCGGGTCGGCATACCAGCCAGGCCCACCTCCTCGACGTCTTCTGGCGGGCACCGGCCCTCGAGGGTTGCCACCGTCGCGTCGTCGTCGGCGGTCACAGCCTCGGGCAGCCCGTCGATCGAGACGTCGGTGAAGGACAGCGTCGCGGCGCCGAGCGGGCGGCTGTCGTGATCGGCCGTCAGCTCCTGCAGGACCTGCAGCTCGGCGAGCTCATCGTCGGAGCGGTCAGCGGCCCGGTCGATCGCCCACTGCGGGCCGACGATGACGCCGTGACTCAGCAGGCGCACGAAGGTGACGGCCCTGGCCTTGGGGTCCCGGCGCGTGATCCGTCCAGGAGTCAGGTCGGCCAGGGCACCGTCCTCGAGCTTGAGGAGCTGGGTCCAGGCACGGGCGACGGTCAGTTCAGTAGCGGTGCGCACAACTTTGAGCCTAGGACGTCAGGTCACGCAGGGCACCGTCAAGGGTGGGGTGCGTGAACTCAAAGCCCGCGTCCGTCGTCAGCTCCGAGGTCGCATACCGCCCGGTCAGCCCCAGGGCAGGGTCGGTGCGCAGGGTCACGCTGCCGACCCGGACCAGGGCGCTCGGCGTCGGGGGAGCAGGTGGGCGATGCAGGTGCTGGCGCAGCAGGGTCATCAGCTCGGCGTTGCGCACAGGGTGGGGTGCGGCGGCGATCAGTATGCCGTCAGGCAGGTCGACGCCCGCCTGCAGACCGAGGGTGGCCCGCACGAGCGTGAGCCAGTCGTCGATGTGGATCCAGCTGAACCACTGCCGGCCCGACCCGACGCGGCCCCCGAGACCTGCCCGGGTCAGGCCCGCCAGCCGGTCGAAGGCGGGGGAGCCGGACTCGAGCACGATGGAGGTCCGCAGGATCGTCAGGTGGTCGCTGTGAGCTCCCTCAACGGCCGCCTCCCAGGGCGCGGCCACGCCAGTCATCTGGGGCAGGGCGGCACTGCCGGTGGGCAGCGGACTGGACTCGGTGACCTCGGTCTCGCCGGCGTCCGAATAGATCGCGGTCGTCGAGCCCTGGACCCAGCGGGCCAGCGGCGTCTCGAGGGCCTGGCTGGCCTCGACCAGCGCGCGCGTGGGCTTGACCCGGGACTCGCGCAGGTCGGTGATGTTTGCCTCGGAGGGCCGTGCGTCGACCAGTCGTCCGGCCAGGTTGACGACGGCGGTGTTGCCCGGGTCCTGGGCGAGCTCGTCGGCCCACGCGCCGATGGTGGCGCCGTCCCAAGTGCGCTGACGGTGCGGCAGATCGAGGTCGACGCTGCGGGTGAGGAGCACGACGTCGTGCCCACGCGTGGTCAGGTCGGCGGCCAGCGAGCGCCCGAGCGTGCCCGAACCACCGGCGATGACCACCTTGAGCAGGCTGCGGTCCGGCTCGGGGCGGATCATCTGATAGAGCCGGGTGACGGACGCGCGCCAGTCCGCAACGATGTCCGAGGCGACGATGGCTACGACGGCCGGGGTCATCGGGCCGGTCACCGTGACCTGCTGCTGCAGCGTCGTCCCTCCGTCAGGGTGCCCGCTCAGCTGCCAGCGGATGCGGGTTGCGCCACCCGGTGCCGGCTGCTCCAGGGCCAGGGCGCGTCCCGGCTCGACCTGCGTGATGCGCAGCGCCGGGGCGGTGCGACCGTGCAGCGCGGCGGCCCATCCGCGGGCCGGGAGGTAGTGGCCCTTTTGCCCGACCGACGCCTGGGGTGAGTGCGCGGAGCGGTGCGTGTCGGCATACGTCGAGCTGGGTGGTTCCAGGATGAAGGAGCGGATGGCGCCGCTCCAGGCCGGCCACCGGGTCGGGTCGCCGACGATCGCCCACAACGCGTCCGCAGGGAGGGCGAAATAGTGGTCGGTGGTGCGTTGCCAGGCCATGGTCCCAGCCAATCACGAGCGGACGTGGCAGGCTGGAGACACGGCCGCCAGCACGGAGGTCGTCAGTTCGAGTTCGAGGTGGACAGATGACCGAGCACGGGAGCCCACAACCGTCCGAGCCCACGCATGAGCCCGCGGCCGAGGAGATCGAGCGCCGGGCCAGGCAGGTGAGGAACAACAAGCGTCAGTCCTGGATCTACCTGGCGGTCGGCGCCGTCCTGGTCGTGCTCGGCGTCATGGGGGTGATGGCCGACGACCGCGGCATCCTGGACTGGTTGATGCTCGGGCTGGGCGTGCTCAACCTGGTGATCGGCGGCATGGGGCTGCGTCGACCCGAGCCTCCGTTGAGTGACTCGACCGGGTGACTCGACCGGGTGACTCAACCGCGAGCTGACATCGCGCGGTCCGTAGTTTAGTCCGCCAGGATCTCGCCGATATAGGCCGCGAGGCGCACCGACTCCTCGATCTCGATGCGACGGACCGAGACGCTCTCGACGTTGAAGCCGAACGGCACGTCCAGCTGTCGACAGAAGGCGGCGAGCTCGCTGGCCATCCGCGCGCACTGCTCATAGGAGTCAGCCAGGGGGTCCTGCGAGTGGACGAGCTGGTTCTGCAGCCAGCGCGGGACGTGCACTCCGAGCCACTGCAGGAACTCGAGGGTCTTCAGCGACCCGCACACCGAGAGGGTGAAGACCAGCGGCGCCGGCTCGATCCCGCGCTCGCGGCAGGCATAGGCATAGTCCGACACCAGGTCCTTGGCGGCCGTCAGGTCATAGATCACCTGGGTCACGAAGAACGAGCACCCGGACTCCTGCTTGCGCAGCATCCGCTCGTGCTCGTCGGCCCGCTGAGCGTGTCGCTCCGGGATGGTCACGCCACCCATCGGGGGAGCACCGCCGGCGTCCCGCCACAGTGACAGGGCCTCGTTCAGGGTCGTGCGGACGGGGGTGTGCCGTGAGGACGCGCCGACCAGCACCGTCGCCACCTGATCTGGGTCCTGCTCCGCGAGCCAGCTCTTGAGGGTGGCCGGTTCATATTTGCCGACCGAGCGATAGACCACGACGGGGCGGTCCCAGTCGGCAAGGTGCTCGTCGCGGAAGTGCCCCGCGTCCACCGTCGCCAGGTAGGGGAAGGGCCGGGCCTCTTGCGTGCGGTCGCACTCGTCCTGGATGTCATAGAGGATCAGCGCGTCCAGACCCAGCGGCGCCAGGCGCTCCACCGTGAGGCGGCCGACCCGGGAGAGGTCCTCGCGCGGAGTCGACTCCCGCGGGGGCGTGATGCTGTAGAACCGCAGCGGGCGGGTGCGGTCAGCGAGCCGAGCGCCGAATCCGGTTGCAGCAGTGGCCGGTTGTGTCATGGACTGACCTCCTTCGGGCTCAGGCTACGTGGCGTCGGGTGCGCCGGTCAGCCCGGTCACGCCAGGTGGGTCAGCTGCGGGTGTGCCGACGCTGCGTCCCGCCTCGATCGCATCCAGGTCCCGCAGGGCATAGCGGTAGTGCTCCCACGACTCGTCGAGGATCGTGTGCAGGCAGGACAGGACTGTCTCGGCATGGTCCGGGGCCCACGGGTTCTGACGGGTCGCCGCCAGCTCGTCGCGGGTGACCGCAGCCAGGAAGTTGCGCACCGCGGTCATCTTCGCGCCAAAGACCTCCAGGACCTCGGAGTATGCCGGCGCTCGGGTCGCGAAGACCGCCAGGTCGTGGCCGTCGGCCGCGTAGTCGTCGTTGGGCTGGCCGATCGGGTGGTAGGGCTGCTCCTGCCTCAGGATCGCGCGACCCAGCCAGGTGTCGATGGCCATCACCAGGTGCCGCAGCGTCTGCGCGAACGACCACTCGCCGGCCACGGAGACGTCGGTGGTGCCCTCTGGCATGGCGGCGACCCGATCGACGGCGCTCGCCCAGGTGGACTCGAGCGCCGCCCAGGCTGTCCGCAGGCCCTCGGGCTCGGTGGCTCCTCGCTCGGCGCGCCCCGGGAAGCGGCGGTTGAGCTCGGCGTCGACGAGCGGGATGACGTTGACGCCGTTGACCAGCAGGGGGTCGTCGCCGTCAAAGAGCCAGGGCGACTCGATCTCAGCGCCCTGCACGTCACCGCCACGCACGACGACACCGGACAGGTCCGACCCGACGAAGCTGGCTCCGCGCAGCGTGCTGTTGACGAACCTGGCCTGCTGCAGTCTGGTGGCCGAGAACCGGGCCTCGCTGAGGTCTGCTCCCTCGAACTGCGCGCCACGCAGGTCGTCGGAGCGGTCGAAGGTTGCCATGGTGATCTCCTCGCGTGGGTTGGTCAGGAAGGGAGGCGGACGACGCCAGGGGTTGGGTTGCGGCGAGCGAAGTCGACGATCTCCTCGTGCGAGGGCTCGGGCACCCGCACCGACAGGATGATGAACCGTTGCCGCGGGTCGCTCACCCGGCGGATCCGCTCCTGCTCCTCGAGCGAGGCGACCACGACCGGGTGCCTGGCCAAATTCTGCCGGATCACGGGAGTGATGGCACCGGCTGTCGGGCTGATGACCGCCAGCAGGTGGCCGCGCCGCGCCACGGGAACGCCCCAGGCCCAGGCTGGCATCGATCGAGCGGCATAGGCGTCCAGGCCGCCGGGAGTGCTGAACATCTCGCGCGTCGGTGGCACCAGGGCGCGGCGTCGCTCGCGGGCGCGCAGCACGTTGCGGGCCCGGTCGTAGGCCTCGTGCACGGCCACTTCACGCGCGGACGCACGCGCGATTGCGGCGTGGGCTGCGTCGACGACATGGGCTGCGTCGACGACATGGGCTGCGTCGACGACATGGGCTGCGTCGACGACATGGGCTGCGTCGACGACGGCAGCCTGCTCCGGCTCACGGTCGTCGGCGGAGGAACTGGGCACCCGTGCACTGTGCCAGACGGCACCGACAGTGGCCGAGCAGCCCGGTCATGGCGACGTCGAACGGGTTGCCGTGCTCGATGAACTGCTTGCCGCGCAGCGAATGCACGATGGGGGCGCCGAGCATGTCAGGGTGAGGACGTCGGCGTGGGCCCCCTCGACGCCGACGCCGGCCAGGATGGTCACCCGCTCGCTGTCGTTGAGCAACTCCGCTGCTGCCGGGAGCTCGTCGTCGGCCGGGACCACCCGCGGGCGCGTGCGGGACACGGACGGTTCATGTGAAGAATCGCTACAGGTGGATGCATCCTTCACGCCTCTCGCCCGCTAGACGCAAGTTCATCAGTATGGAGATCAGGCCTCAGGCTGGTGGCAGGGGGAAGCGGTCGACGGTGGCGCGTGCGAGATCCAACAGGTAGCCACGCTGACGCGGGTCGGCCCACGCGCGGTCGTCGTTGTCCTCCAGCACCCAGGTCCCCTCCTCCCACAGGATGTGATCCAGCACCAGCGGCCACAACTCCAGCTCCGCGGAGGTGAGCTGGACGTGCCGGCCGTAGCCGGTAAGGAAGAGGGACCACTCCTGCTGGTTCAGCAGTCGGGCCGGAGCGTCGTCGCACTCGTTGTGGAACAGCGTCGCGACGAAGGCGAGCTCGAACAGGCGCGGCTCCCGCCCGCCGTTGTCCGGGTCCACCAAGGTTGGGACCAGAGCGGTCCAGATGAGGTTGTTGGCCTTGTAGTCGCTGGACAGGCCACACCGCGGCAGGTCAGCATCTCGCGCCTCCAGCGCTTCCTTGTTCTCCCACCACCGGCCCGCGAGGTCCCGCACCGCCGCGAGGGCCTCGGGGTCGCCCTGAGCGGAAAGGACGCCCTCGAGCGTCTCCAGGTCAGCCAACACCTCCTCGTGCGGGGTGTCGGGCCACTCGTAGTCGCGCATCCCCTCGGTCGCGGAGTCGGAAGCGTGGATCATCCCCAGCAGCTCTCCGGCGGTCTCGATCTGCTCCGGTGTGCCAGCGTAGGCAGCCCCACTCAGGAAGGGATAGACCACCCACCAGTCCTCTCCCACCTGTTGGGGGTTCTGCACGGCCAGATCCAGTGCGGCTACCACAGGAACCCCACCAGCCGCCAGGTCCCGCTGCCAGCGCGCCATCGCGCTCACGCTGTCCGCGCGGCTCCCAGCAACCTTGACCACGGCGTCCACCCCGTCCGCGGTGCGGCCGCGGTGGACCCGGGCGAAGCGGGTCAGTGAGTCCGGGTGCAGCTGGGCCAGACCGAAGGCCTGGGCGAGTTCGGTCAGCGTCGGTGCGTCGTCGTTGCTCACGGACCCGACCCTAAATCGTCTCCGGTCGCGGCCCAACCGGTTAACGGCCCCGCGGCACCTGTTGCGGAGCGCATGCATCCTTCACCCTCGCGCGGCAGTTCGTTCGTGTGAAGGATCGCTACAGGTGTATGCATCCTTCACACCGATCGGCCGCTAGACGCCCTTCGTCACAGGTCGAACCCTTCGCGACCTCTTCCTCGGGCTACGGGCGGGACCGAGTTCGTCCCTCACTCGGTCCCGCCCGCTAGACGCCCTTCGTCACAGGTCGAAATACATCTCAAACTCGTGCGGGTGCGGCCGCAGCCGGATCGGGTCGATCTCGTTCTTGCGCTTGTAGTCGACCCACGCCGCGATCAGGTCCTCCGTGAAGACATCGCCCTCGGTGAGGTAGTCGTGGTCCTCCTCGAGCGCCTCCAGCACCGCGTCGAGCGAGGTCGGCAGCTGGGCGATGCCCTCGAGCTCCTCCGGCGGCAGCTCATAGAGGTCCTTGTCGACCGGGTCCGGCGGCTCGATGCGGTTGCGGATCCCGTCCAGCCCGGCCATCAGCTGCGCCGCGAAGCACAGATAGGGGTTGGCCGAGGGGTCCGGCACGCGATACTCCACGCGCTTGGCCTTGGGGGAGTCGCCCGTGATCGGGATGCGCACGCAGGCGGAGCGGTTGCGCGCCGAATAGACCAGGTTGATGGGGGCCTCGAAGCCGGGCACCAGGCGGTGGTAGGAGTTCATCGACGGGTTGGTGAAGGCCAGCAGCGAGGGGCCGTGCGAGAGGAGGCCGCCGATATACCACCGCGCGATGTCGGACAGACCGCCATAGCCGCTCTCGTCATAGAAGAGCGGCTCGCCGTCCTTCCAGAGCGACTGGTGCGTGTGCATGCCCGACCCGTTGTCGCCGAACAGCGGCTTGGGCATGAAGGTCGCGGTCTTGCCGGCTGCCCAGGCGCTGTTCTTGATGACGTACTTGAACTTCATCAGGTCGTCGCCGGAGTGCAGCAGCGTGTTGAAGCGGTAGTTGATCTCCTGCTGGCCCGCGTTGCCGACCTCGTGGTGGGAGCGCTCGACCACCAGCCCGACCTGGGCCATCTCCAGGCACATCCGGTCGCGCATGTCGGCGAAGTGGTCAACCGGCGGCACGGGGAAGTAGCCACCCTTGACGCGGGTCTTGTAACCGCGGTTGCCACCCTCCTCCGCACGGCCGGTGTTCCACGCCGCCTCGATGGAGTCGATGTGGTAATAACCGCCGGACGGGCCGGTGGAGAAGCGCACGTCGTCGAAGACATAGAACTCGGCCTCGGCACCGAAGAAGGCGGTGTCCGCGATGCCGGTGGAGCGGAGGTACTCCTCGGCCTTGGCCGCGATCTGACGCGGGTCGCGCTCATAGGGCTCGTCGGTGAACGGGTCGACGATCGCGAAGTTCATGATCAGCGTCTTCTCGGTCCGGAAGGGGTCGAGATAGGCGGTGCGCGGGTCAGGGATCAGCTTCATGTCCGACTCGTGGATCGACTTGAAGCCGCGGATTGATGATCCGTCAAACATCTGACCGGCCGCGAAGGCGTCCTCGTCAAAGGTGTCGGCGGGCACGTTGAAGTGCTGCATCACACCTGGCAGGTCACAGAACCGGATGTCAACGAACTTTACGTCCTCGTCCTTGATGAAGGCGAGGACCTCCTCTGCAGTGGTGAACATCAATCCTCCTGGTCGACGCGCGGGTCACGTCCCCGCTTCCAGGAGCGAGCCTAGGACAGACCTGTTTCCGGCGGTGACCGAAGATGTTTCGCTCGTGTTTCGCGGGTTACCCTGCTGGGGTGACCACCGACACAGCCTATCCGGGAGCGGGCCTCGGACTCCCCGAGCACGGGCGCGGGTCGGTGGGAACCTTCCCCCGCCGCCTGGTCGCGATCTTCGTCGACTGGATGGCCTGCAGCGCGATCGCGCACATGATCCTGGGCGTGCCGTGGGGCCAGCTGCACGGGGTGAACTCATTGCTCCCGCTCGCCCTCTTCGCGATCGAGAACGTCCTGCTCGTGGGGCTGCTGGGCACCACGCTGGGTCATCGGTTGCTCGGTCTGCAGGTGCACCGGGTGGAGTGGCTGCGGGCGGGCGAGCCGAGTATGCCGGGACTCGGGGCGGCCCTGATCCGCACCGTCCTGCTGTGCCTGGTGATCCCGGCCCTGATCCCCGACCGGCACGGGCGGGGCCTGCACGACCGCGCTGCGGGCACGGTCATCCTGCGCTCGCGCTGAGGTTGTCGCAAATCCCGTCCCCGCATGGCCGTGGTCGGGGGACGTGACATTGGTGCGCGGGAACACACCAGTGTCACGTCCGCTGTGGGTGGGGTTTCAGTGGCCGCTGTTCTTGTTGGCGACGACGCTGGCGATGCACTGGCCCTGGTTCTTGTAGCCGTAGCCTTCCCAGCCACCTTTCTTGCAGATGTCTTTCGAGGTGGCGGTGATCTCGGCACCGATGGACAGCATTCGTGGTCGTCCGGTGGTGTAGTAGTCCAGCCGTTCGCCCACTGTGGGCAGGCCTGAGTAGGCGTTTTCGAACATAGCGTTGACGGTGCCGGAGCCAGTGGCCAGGATCGAGGCACCGTCTGCATAAACACCCAGATTCGACCCGGCGGTGACACCTACCGGTTCGAGAAGTTGCAAAGTGACCGCGCCGGGCCCGGTGGTGGTGATCGGGTCACTGATCCAGGTGACCGTGTCAGACGCATCAACGACGACGACGTTGAGCGAGCCGGCAGCCATCACATAGAGGTCCACACGGGTGAAGTAGCCGTCGAACGGCGCCGGGTGGTGACGGTCGATGATGGTGGCGCTGGGCCAATTCTCGGTGCTGCGACGATCAGAGGCGTCGTTGCCCATCATCCCTGTCACGGCCAGCGCAGGAGCGGCGAGGCTGACAACCGCAAAGAGCGCGATGAGGGCAGCCCACCGGCTTCGACGAAGCCCGGACCGAACTGAGGTGGGTGTCTGTTGCATGAGGATTCCTTCCACACGGGATCTGGTGCTGGAGCCCCCGGCGGGGACGCCTGGTTCAGATCAACGTAGGAGCGGACGGGGGCCTCGCACATCGGGCAAATGCCCTATAAGGCACCACCGGCCCTGACTCAGCGACGTCAGGACTGCGGGTGGAAGGGGCCGAGGATGACCTCTCGATAGCGTTGCGCCGCACTCTGCGGGTCGAACCGCTGCCGCGCTTCCTCCTGCGCCCGCCGGCGGGTGGCCTCCCACACGCTGGGTTCGGTGACGGCACGCACCCGTGCCTCTGCCTGGTCGAGGTCGGACACCACCCACTCGTCCGGGAAGAGGGCGCGGGCACCGCCGACGGGGACGAGCTCCGGCCAGTCCCGCACGACGGGCACCGCGCCGGAGGCGGCACCCTCCACCAGGCCCAGGTGCCAGGACTCGCGCCGGCTCGTGCTGAGGATGACCCCGACCCGGCGGAGCGGCTCGGCGACGTCGTCGGACCACCCGATGATCTCGACGCACTCGGCGACGTCGGGATCCTGCAGCCTCGCCCGCACCTGCTCGTTGTAGGCGCTCCCGGCCTCCGACAGCGCTGGCACCAGGTCCGGTCCGATGAGGATGAGCCGCCACGACGGCTCGCGGGCCAGGAGGTCAAGGGCCCACAGCGGGTCCTTGACCCGGCGACCCCACCCGATCATCCCCAGGGTCGTGCGGGCACCGGGTTCCTTGGGCCGGTCGAGGTCACCGAGCGGGACCAGGTTGGGCAGCACGGTGACGGGGGTCGCGGCTCCGGCGAGGGTCAGCATCCGCTCCACGAGCAGGCGCAACGGGTCGCTGACCACGATGACCTCGTCGACCACCGACCAGTCGACCAGCTGGAACCACGGGTCGAAGGCGTCGAGGCTGTGGATGCGGACGACGAGGCGGACCTCCTCCGGGAGCAGGCGCGAGACCCAGACCGTGCTCCGGTCGGCCCAGTCGATGAAGACGACGCGGGCTCCGTGCAGACGGGAGCGCAGCGACGAGACCAGGACCTGGCTCATCGACGCTGTCCCGTCGGGGTCGGGCTCCCCGTGGCCCGGGCCCCAGCCGCCCAGGACGGCGAGGGCATCGAGCGCGACCGGCTCGGCCCAGCGTCCGAGCAGGAAGGGTGAGACCTCCTCAGGGCTGTGGAACTGCACGTCCACCACCTCGGCGAGGGCCGCCACCACCAGCTCGTGGAACTCCCCATAGACCCCGCCAATGACCACCACGTCAGGCCGGCCCTCGGCCTGCGCCACCTGGGCTTGGGGCCTCCCGCCGGGAGAGAGGATGCCCTGGTTGGCGTCGCGGATCTCCTGCGAGAGCTGCGCACGCTCCACGTGGGTGACCAGCTTCTGGAAGGTCAGGTTCTCCCACAGCGGCCCGAGGAGGTCAGCGGGCTGGGGGAGCAGCGGGGTGCTCATCGCCTCGGCGTGCCGTTCGCGGTGGAAGAGCACGCCCATGGCGTCTGCCAGTCGGGCCCGCGCTCGCGAGTCGTGTCCGAGCCCCAGCGCCTGGTCGGCGCCGTGCAGTGCCTCCCGGGCGGCGCTCGCGAGCTCCTCGTCGGACGGCATCTCCTCAGTGGGACACATCCACAGCCGGGCCGTCGCCAGCTGGGCGAGCAGACCGCTGGGTCCCGCGCCGGGGGTGCTGGGGTCGCTGATCTGGCCCAGGACGTTGAGGGTGAGGTCCGCGGCCTCCCGGATGCCCAGTGCTCCCGGCAGCTGACGGCCGATGGCCGCCAGCTCATCCACCGGCACGAAGACCCCGGGAAGGTCGCCTGCGACCACCCGGTCGGCGATCGCGTCCACGTCGGCACGCTCGTGAGTCTCACACGGGGCGGTCTGGCCCTGCCGCGCCGCTGCCAGCTCACGGAGCCGGTCGAGCAGCTCGACCTGGGCGGCCAGCCCGTCGAGCAGGGTGACGTGCTCGGCATACGGCATGATTCGGTGCTCGTCGATCAGGCCGGGCACGAGGGCCAGCACACCGTCGGTGGCCCCGTCCAGGCTGACCACGAGGTCGGCCTGCCGCAGCCTCCTGCGCAGCCAGCGGTCGCGTTTGACCGCCCACAGCCAGGCGGCGGGCACACCTGCAGCGTGAGCGGTCCACCGGCTCCTGGCCCGGGCCGCCGCCACGCGCAGCGCCTGGTTGGGACGGGCCGCGTCGGGACGGACCTGACGCACCCGCCAGGGGAAGGAGCCCTTGGGTGCCTCTTCGTTGCAGGCGGCGTAGACCGTGACGCCGGTCCGCGTGCCGGGCAGCATCGGGTCGGTGCGCAGCGAAGCAGCCCGCTCGGCGAGGATCAGGACCTGGGCGGGTGCCTCGACAGCACCGTGGCGGCGCATGCCTCAGTCTGGCACCTTCGTCGCGGCACGGCTGCTGCGTGGGACTCCCGGCTCAGCGGCCGCGCAGGGAGCGCCGGTCCATCCGCGCCTTGCGCGGGTCGACACCAGCGGGCAGCGGAGGCTTGACGGAGGCGCTGATGGCCTTGAGCCGCTTGTGCACGACGATCGCCTCCTCCTTCGTGATCTTCTTGTCCAGCTTCTTCATCGTCTTGGCGATGCGGGACAGCCGGACCTCGTCCTCGTCGCTGCCGATACGCAGCACGTGCACCGGCACCTCGTCGCCCACGATGCGGCCGACCTTGCGGCGCTCGGACTCGCTCAGGCGCTTGGCGGCGGCCTTTGGTCCCTCGGCGAGCAGGACGACGCCGGGCCGACCCACGGCGCGGAAGATCATCGCGGCGTTGTGCAGATCCCGCATGCCACGGACCTTGCCTCCGGCCTCGGCCGCAACCGGCTCCTGGTCATAGAACCAGCCGCGCTTCAACGTGCCCAGCACCGCAGAGCTCGCCCCGGGCTGGCCCTCGATCTGACTGAAGGCCGCCTGTTCTGCCCGGCGCGCCAGCACGAAGGTGGCGGCCAGCAGTGCCAGGGGCAGCCCGATGATCAGCACATAGATGACCATGTTGAGCCACAGCCCCACGAGCAGGGCGAGCAGCAGCACGACGAGTGCCGCCAGGATCATCCACCACATGGCGGCGGGGTCGTGCTTGCGGGTCATCCGCCAGACCTGCTTGAGCTGCGCCATCCGCCCCGGGTTGTTGGGGTCCTTGGGCGGCTTGTTCTTGCGGCCGAACCGGCGCTTGCGCTTCGGCTCGGTCGAGTCGTTGGTGGTGGCCATGCCTGTCAGGATACTTTGGCTGCGGTCCGGGCAAGAAGCGAGGAAGCTTCCTGCCGAGCGGGGTCGTCCGCCGCCTCGCCCAGGTGTGTCAGGTGCTCGGGGATCGGGCGCCCCCACTTGCGCATCGCCTGGGCATAGAGACGACCGGCGCGATAGGACGAGCGGACTAGCGGGCCAGCCATGACGCCCTTGAAGCCGATCTCCTCGGCCAGGTCGGACCAGTGCACGAACTCTTCCGGCTTGACCCACCGGTCGATCGGGTGGTGCAGCTTGGAGGGGCGCAGATACTGCGTGATCGTCAGGATGTCGCACCCCGCGTCGTGCAGGTCGTGCAGCGCCGCCTCGATCTCGTGGTCCTCCTCGCCCATGCCCAGGATCAGGTTGGACTTGGTGACCAGGTCGGCCTCGCGCGCCATCGTCAGCACGTGCAGCGACTTGTCATAGGTGAACGCCGGGCGGATCCGCTTGAAGATGCGCGGCACCGTCTCCAGGTTGTGCGCGAAGACCTCCGGGCGGGCGTCGAAGACCTGACCGACCAGCTCCGGGACGGCACCGAAGTCTGGAGGGAGGATCTCGACACCGGTGTTGGGGTTGAGCGCGTGGATCTGACGGATCGTCTCGGCATACAGGCTCGCGGCACCGTCGGGCTGGTCGTCGCGGGCGACGCCGGTGACGGTGGAGTAGCGCAGACCCATCTGCTGCACCGACTCGGCGACGCGGCGCGGCTCGTCCAGGTCGAGGGCACGCGGGCGCCCGGTGGCGATGTCGCAGAAGTCGCAGCGGCGGGTGCAAATGTCACCGCCGATGAGGAAGGTGGCCTCGCGGTCCTCCCAGCACTCGAAGATGTTGGGGCAGCCGGCCTCCTGACAGACGGTGTGCAGGCCTCCCGACTTCACCATGCTGTGGAGCTCTTGGTATTCCGGGCCCATCTTGGCCGTGGTGCGGATCCACTCCGGCTTGCGCTCGATCGGCGTCTCCGCGTTGCGGGCCTCGACACGCAGCATGCGGCGGCCCTCGGGTGCGACTGTCACTCGTTCCACTCCTTGCTGGTGTGCCCCGGCGGCGCTGGGCGGGTGCTGCCCGCGTCGTCGCCAAGGCTCGTGCAGCCCACCCTACGCCCGAGGTCGCTGGCTCGGGCCAGTCGGTGGGTGGCAGCGATGAGCCCCGGTGGTCAGGGCCACCGGGGCTCATCAGTCGCCGAACTCTGTCAGATCACCTTGAGACTTGTTATAGAGCAACTATAACTATATGCTGTGCTGGTGCTGATCCGCATCGACCCCCGGGCGAGCGAACCGATCTATGTCCAGATCGAGCGCGAGCTCCGGCGTGCCATCACCTCCGGTGACGTCGTCGAGGGGGAGCGCCTGCCGGCCGCCCGCGACCTGGCCAAGTCCCTCGACGTCAACATGCACACGGTGCTGCGGGCCTACACCGAGCTGCGGGACGCCGGCGTGATCGACGTGCGCCGCGGCCGCGGCGCGGTCGTCCTGCCTCAGGCAGCCGTCGCCCCAGAGGTCGACGAGGCCGTGGAGCAGCTGCTCAAGATGGCCCGCAGGCACAGCATCCCGCTGTCCCAGCTGCACCAAGCCCTGGATGACCAAGCCCTCGATGACCAAGCCCTCGATGACCAGGCCCTGGATAAAGGAGCCCACCGATGACCACAACAACTGGTGCAGAGCAGCAGATCCGCAGCTCCCACCTGATCGTGACCACCGCAGTCACCGCAGCCAGTGGGCTGGCCCTGGTGATCGTCATACTGCTGTCCCTGGGTGACCTGCCGGACCGGTTGGCCACCCACTTCGACCTGTCTGGGGCGGCCGACGACACGATGTCGCGCGCCCTGGGGCTGACGATGTTCCTGCTGGTCGGGCTCGGCCTGCCAGCGCTGTTGCTCGTGGTGTTCGCCAGGATGCAGTGGTGGCGCGGGGACGAGGCGCGTCGGTTCGCGGGCTTCCTCGGCGCCCTGCCGGTAGGGCTGTCCGCCGTGTTCATCGCGACCGTCCTGGCCAACCGCGGCGCCGCCTCGCCCGACCAGGTGACCCTGAGCCCCTGGGTCTTTGCTATCGCGCTCACCGCCGCAGTCGTGGCGGGACTAGCCGTCGGGCTCATGGTGCCCCGCGGCGTGCCCCGCGAGAGCAGCGAGTCGGTGACGCCGGTGGCCCTCAGCCCGCACGAGCGTGCGTCCTGGTTTGGTCGCGTGCAGGCCGGGCCGCTGGTGTTGCTGGCCTTTGGCGCCGGCATCGTGGCTCTGGTCATCGCCGCCGTCACCGTCGGGATCTGGTGGCTGTGGCTCGTCGTCGTGGGCGTTGCGCTGGCCTGCGCGGCCACGACGAGCTTCGCCGTCCGGGTGGACTCCTCTGGCGTGACCTGGCGCTCGGCGCTTGGCCTTCCGCGCGGTCACGTCCCGATGTCCAAGATCACGGATGCCGCAGTCATTGACGTGTCACCGGCCGACTTCGGTGGGTTCGGCATCCGGCTGACCCCGGGCGTCCTGGGCCTGGTCATGCGCCAGGGGAGCGCGCTGGAGGTCACGCACGGCAAGCGCCGGTTCGTGGCCACTGTCGACGACGCCACCACCGGCGCTGGGCTGCTGCTGGGCTATCTGCAGGCGGGCTCTCGCCCCGATGGCACAACACGCCGCTGACCTGCACAGAAGGCGGGTGGGGGAACAACGATGCCCCTGATCCCGGTTGGTCTGGTGAGAGCGGAGGCATCCGCACCCCATCGACGCAACGGAGGTCAAGCATGCGCAGCATCGTGATCATCGGAGGACACGGCAAGGTCGCGCTCCACCTGGCGCGCCAGCTCACCGAACGCGGGGACCGGGTGACCTCACTCATCCGCAACCCCGACCACCAGTCGGACGTCGCGGACACGGGCGCCACGCCTGTCGTGCTCGACGTGGAGCAGACCGACGCCGAGTCGTTGGCTACTGTGCTGGGCGGGCACGACGCGGTCGTCTGGTCGGCGGGAGCAGGTGGCGGCGCCCCGGAGCGGACCAAGGCTGTCGACCGGGACGCGGCGATGGCCTCGATGGACGCAGCGGCTCGGGCCGGCGTGTTCCGCTATGTGATGGTCTCCTATCGCGGTGCGGGCAGGGACGAGGTGCCGGCCGACAACCCGTTCCACACCTATGCCGAGGCCAAGGCCACCGCCGATGCCCACCTGCGCTCCTCTGGGCTGCAGTGGACGATCGTCGCTCCGGGGGCGCTGAGCCTCGACCCCGGCCGCGGGTCGATCACCCGCGACCGCGACAACGACCGCGCACTTGACGAGATCTCGGTGGGGCGCGAGGACGTCGCCTCGGTCATCGCTGCGGTGCTTGAGGACGAGACGACGGTCGGCAACACCTATGAGTTCGTCGGGGGCAACACCCCGATCGCCGAGGCCCTGCGAGGCTGACGGGTCCACCGCAGGGGGTGCGTTCGAGGGAGACGTGACATTGGTGCGCCTACGCCCACCAATGTCACGTCTCCGACGAGCGCGGGTCCTGGCCCCCTGCTCAGTTCACGTCGCGCCGCCGGAAGACCAGCCAGGACGCCAGGATCACGACCAGGCCGACGATGCCGACCACGAGCGCGCCCTGCTCGAGCGAGATGCGGGTGACCACCTCGCGGCACTCGCCGGTGAAGCTGTCCTCACAGACCCAGTTGCGCATCTCGTGCCCGTCGTTGACCCAGGCCATGAGGTTGGGGCTGAGCAGATACTTCGACCAGTCGGGGAAGAGTGAGCGGACCAGGTTCTCCACGACGAGCAGATAGCCGACCACGATGCCCAGGAGCGCCCCGGTGTGCTTCATCAGCAACCCGGCCGCTGCTCCGACCATCCCCAGGAAGACCGCCAGCACCACGATCCGGGCGCCCATCCACGCCAGGTCGGCCCACTGCGTCGCGGTGACCGACCCCTCGACACCCCTGATCTGATAGATCAGCGGGATCCCGACGAGGAGTAGCGCCAGGAAGACCGCTGTGATGGGGATGGCCACCACGCCGGAGGCGAGCACCTTGCTGGCAAAGACCCGGTCACGTCGAGGCTCGAAGGTCAGCCAGGTGCCGAGTGTGCGGTGCGCGAGCTCCGCAGCGGTGGCCGTCGAGCCGCCCAGCAGGACCAGGATGAAGACCAGCGTGGCACCCTCGCGCAGATTCATTGAGTAGAGCTCGGACATCTGCGGTGGGGCATAGCCGCCGATGACGCTCTCCAGGGTCGGCTCCTCCCAGACACACCCGAAGTCGAGCGTCTCGTCACCCGTCCTCTGCCGCTCGGCCTCCTGCTCGTCCAGGCACTGCGTGATGAACTCCTCGTCCTGGAACTCCTGCTGCGACTCCCAGTCGGCATGCATCTGCTCGAACTGCTGACGAGCCTGGTCCTCATAGGCCGACAACGGCATGACCGTTTGCCACAGCCCCCAGAACACCAGGACGGAGACGGCCAGGATCGCCAGCACCGACAGGTGCACGATCTTGCGCGAGAAGATGCGGCGCAGCTCGACGCGGGTCAGGCGCGTCATCGGCCGACCTCCCCATCCTGGTCGGGCGTATGCCGTGAATCCGGTGGAGGTGGGACGTCGCCTCCACCGGAGGCGGGGGAGGTCGTGCCGAGCTGGTCGTCCTGGGTCAGCTGGAGGAAGACCGACTCGAGGTCCTGACGCACGGGCACCAGGCGGCTCACATACAGGCCCTGGGCCGCCAGCGTCCGGGTGACGTCGGCTGGCTGGTCGACCCCGCTCACCCGCAACCCGTCCGCCGCGAGCTCTGCAGTCATCCCGGCCTGACGCAGCACGGCGACCGCAGCCTCGGGGTTGTTGATGCCGACATCCACGCTGCCGGCGCCTGCCTGGTTGATCAGCCCAGCCACCGAGCCCTGCGCCACCACCCGGCCGCGGCCGATGATGGAGACGGTGTCGGCGATGTGCTCGATCTCGGACAGGATGTGGCTGCTCACCAGGACGGTGCGGCCCTGGGTGCCGAGGTTGCGCATGGTCTCGCGGATCTCTCGGATCCCCGCGGGGTCCAGGCCGTTGGTCGGCTCGTCAAAGATCAGCAGGTCGGGAGATTTCAGCAGGGTCGCGGCGATGGCCAGGCGCTGCTTCATGCCCAGGGAGTAGCCACTGAACCGGTCGTTGCCACGGTCCCCGAGCCCGACCTCCTCCAGCACCTCGCCAACTCGGCGCTGATCCGTGCCGATCGCGTCGGCCAGCAGGCTCAGGCTGCGCCGTCCGGTGAAGCTCGGATAGAACTTCGGGCTCTCCACGATGGCGCCCACCCGGGCGATCACCTGCGGTAGCCGTTGCGGCACAGGCTGTCCAAAGATGTGCATCGTCCCGCCATCGGCGCGCAGCAGGCCGAGCAGCATCCGGATGGTGGTGGTCTTGCCTGACCCGTTCGGTCCCAGGAAGCCGTGCACGCCACCGGCGGGCACGTCCAGGTCCAGACCGTGGATCGCGACGCGACGCCCGCGGATCCCCTGGAACGACTTCGTCAGACCCCTCGTCGCGACGGCGAGGCCGTCGTCGGCCACCAGCTCCACGGCATACTCCCTCGTCGCGCGGCCGCAGGAGAGGGCCGACTCAGCCGATTATGGCCACCGGAGCCGGCGTGGAGATCCGCGACACGCGCGCTTCGACCAACGGGAGCACGTCCTGCACGGTGACGGGGCGGCCCAGCTCGATCGAGAGCGAGGTGACACCGGCATCGACGATCCCGCACGGGATGATCGCGTCGGCCCAGGCGAGGTCGCAGTCGGCGTTGAACGAGAAGCCGTGCATCGTGACGTCGTGGCTGACCCGGATGCCGATGGCGCCGATCTTGCGGTCCGGCCCCCGGTGGTCCGCGAGCACCCAGACGCCGCTGCGGCCCTCGACCCGGGTGGTGTGCACCCCCATCTCGGCGCAGACCTCGATCAGCAGGTCCTCAAGCCGGCGCACGTGCGCGACGACGTCGACGGGGGAGGGCAGGTGCACGATCGGATAGCCCACCAGCTGGCCCGGCCCGTGCCAGGTGATCTTGCCGCCACGGTCGACGTCGATGACCGGGGTGCCGTCCGTGGGGCGCTCCTCGTCCTCGGTGCGCTTGCCGGCCGTGTAGACCGCCGCGTGCTCCAGCAGCAGGATCGTGTCAGGCAGCTCGCCGCTGACGACCTTGGCATGCACCTCACGCTGGTGGTCCCACCCCTGCTGGTAGTCGACGTAGTCAGGGTCGAAGCCGACGTGCTCGATGCGCATGCCAGTCACCCTACGCCCGCCGACCGACAGCCTGCCGTGGCTCCCGCGGGCTGTGGACAACTTCTGCGGCGGGTGCCCGGTTTCGGGCAGGGTGCGGGCCATGGACGTTTTGCGGATCCCGGGTTACGACCTGCTGGGGCGGATCGGGGCAGGTGCCAGTGCGCAGGTGTGGCGGGCGCGCCGCATTGCCGACGACCTCGACGTGGCGCTCAAGGTCGTGCCGACCGGTGCCGGGGAGGTCTCCGACGCGTTGCGCGAGGCCGGCATCCTCGCGCGGATGCGGCACCAGCATGTGATCCACCTGTTTGACGTGCTGCCCGTCCCCGGAGAGGGTGGCCGTCCGGCGGCGGTTGCGCTGGCGATGGAGCTGGCGGACGGTGGCTCGCTGGGCGACGTGCTCGCGGCGCGGGAGCACCTGACCCCCGGCGAACTGGTGACCGTCTGCTCGCCGGTAGCCAGTGCACTGGCGGAGCTGCACCGGGCAGGCGTGGTGCACGGCGATGTGTCCACGGGCAACGTCCTGTTCCGCTCGGACGGCATGCCCTTGCTGTCCGACCTCGGGGCCTCGCGCATTGCGGGGGACCGGCGCGGCCAGGTGAGTGGCACGGACGGCATGGTCGCCCCGGAGGTGCTGGAAGGGTTCACACCGTCGGCGGAGTCGGACATCTATGCCGTGGGGGCGCTGGCCTGGCGGTGCCTGGTGGGGGAGGTCCCGGGTTGGGTCGGGACCCGCGGCGACCTGGCCGAGCTGCGCCCAGAGCTCCCGCTGGCCCTGGTGGAGCTGGTCACCAACTGCCTCGCCGCGGACCCGTCGGATCGGCCCGAGGCGGAGGAGCTCGCCGTCGCGCTCTTTGCCGTGGCCAGGCCGGAGCCGATCGAGCTGGCTCCCGGGGCCGACCCTGCAGCCGGACTGACCCAGCGCATCCGGGCTGACGTGCGGGCCGATCCAGATGCTGACCCCGACGACGAGTCGCAGATCTCTGGCGCAGCCGGTGACGCGCGCCGGGCCACCCACCCGCGCGCTCTGCACCGCGAGGCGGCGTCGGGACGACGTGGCGGCAGTGGGAGGTCACGTCGGTCGCCGCGAGAGGTCCTTCGCAACGTGCGCGATCTCGATCGTCGCGGCACGGGGCAAGCCCTTCGCCGCAACGCCGGGGTCATCGTGTCCGGCGTGGTTGCGGTGGCGGTCGTCGCGTTCCTGGTGGTGCCGTGGATCCGCTCGGTCGTGACACCGGATGACTCGGTCGCCGCCAGTGCGGGTGCTCAGCAGCTGGCCGTCACACCCTCGTCCCCTGAACCTGATCCCGACCCCAGTGCGACGGTGCCCGAGCCTGGCTCGTCTGCACGTGACACCGACTCCTCGGACTCTCAGGAGAGCGCAGTTCGGCCGTTGGACCCCGAGGCCCAGCCGGAGACCGCCGTCCAACAGCTGCTCGATGTCCGGGCCGCGGCCTGGCGTTCTGGTGATCCCGCCGATCTGGCGGAGGTCCACGCGGCCGGCTCCCCGGCCTACGAGCAGGAGGTGGAGGCGCTGGCCCGGGCGAGCGACCTCCAGGTGAGCTATCAAGGACTTCGCTTCACGGTGGAGGAGGCGACCGTCGTGGACGCCACTGAGGACCGGCTGGTGCTCGAGGCGGGGGTGGAGCGCTCGACCTATGAAGCAGTCACGCCGTCGGGACGGACCTCACACCCGGGCCGCACCGATGTCGTGCAGATCGAGCTGCGTCGCAGCGACGGCGCCTGGCGCATCTGGGGGTGGTCCTGAGCAACGACTCACCAGGGTCTTCCCACGAGGACGACGCGGCCCGGTCAGCCAGCCTTTGTCTCCGGCTCACCGAGGGCTGCGGGCAGCGCGGCCACCAGGGCAAACGTGCGCTCCCACCCGGCGACGTCCAGCGGGTCGGTGTCGGTTAAGTCATAGGCCAGGAACCACTCCTCGACAACCTCGGCGTCCCGCGGCTGCGCGGGGTCGGACAGGAGGCTGACCACCCGGTCGGTGAAGATCGTCTGGGCCAGAGCCTGAGAGTCCGGGACCAGGACGAGCCGCGGGTCGAGGTCGTGTTCCTGTTCGCTCGGTGGTTCCCCGGACTGCGTGCCGGGGTTGCCCGGGTCGTCACCCGCACGGTGTGCGTCCGTCTGCTCATCGCCCAGGCGGGGCCCGTCCGTCTGCTCGTCATCCGACTGATCCTCATCAGGGATGCCCCACGCAAAGAACGTCATCTGCGGCAGGTCGTAGGAGCCGATGTGGACCGCGAGATAGCGGCAGCTGCCTGCGTCGTCGGGCTCGTCGCCGTCTGCCGGGTTGCCCGAGTGCCACGACTCGGTCGCGACCTGACAGCGCCGACCGCTCTGGTTCCACGCCACGACATCGTGACGGACGCGGTTGCCGTCCAGCCCGCGCCCGAATATCCGACCGGGAAGCTCCGCAGGACCCGCGACCGGGACCGCGTGGAAGCCGTTGTCTGCTGCGAAGGCCATCAGCCGATAGGCCCCGCTCCAGCCCTCCGCCAGCTGGCGCACCTTCCACTGGAAATAGACCCAGAGACCCCCAAAGACGAATGCCGCGACTACAGCTGCCGCGAGGAGGCCGAAGGTGTCGCGCTCGGTCAGCAGGATCATCAGGCCGGTGATCAGGGAGATGACCGCACCCGCGATCGCGAGGCTGGCCACGACGATGACCCAGGACGAGGCGTGCGGTCTCGGTCCGTGCGAGGCAGGACCGTGCAGGCCGGCCTGCTCGTCGTGGGCTCGCACCGACTCGCGCCAGGCGGCGACCTTGCGCGGCGACGGCTTCATCCGCAACGCGGTGTAGTCGATGTGGGCCATGGCTCAGCTCTGGCGTGCGGAGGACGCTGCGAGTGAGGAGCCGCGGTCCGTCCACGGCGGGACTCGACGATTCGGGGAGGGGGCTGAACCGGTGTCCACGGGCATGCCTCTCACACTAGCCAGCAGCTGGGTCCAGATGGGCGAAGCGCGGCCACAGTCGTGTCCACGAGGTGGTCGTGTCCACGATTCGGTCAGGTCGGTGAGTCGGTCATGCCCAGGAGACCGCGTGCCGACGAGTCGGTCAGGTCGGTGAGTCGGTCATGCCCAGGAGACCGCGTGTCGACGAGACGGTCAGCGAGCTGCTCCGGTGACCCAGGCGGCCGCACTGGTCAGGTCTGGGTGCCGGAACTCAAAACCACTCTCGGCCAGGACCGTCGGCAGGACCCGCTGACTGCCCAGGATCTCTCCGGCCATCTCACCCAGGGCCAGACGCAGCGCGATCGAGGGCGCGGGGACGAACGAGGGTCGGTTCAGCTGCTCGGCCAGAGCCTTGACGACGTCAGCCTGCGGCGCGGGCTGGGGTGCCGTGAGATTGACAGGGCCGGTGATCGCGGGATGGTCGATGACCCACAGCATGGCCGCGACGTGGTCCGGCAGCGAGATCCAGGACCAGAACTGCTGCCCAGACCCCATCTTGCCCGCGAGCCCGAACTTGACCAGGGGCAGCAGCCGGGCCAGCCCACCGCCGGACGGGCTCAGGACGATGCCGGAGCGGATGTGGGCCACGCTCAGGCCACTCTGCTCGGCCGCCCAGGTGGCGTGCTCCCAGTCGCGCGCCAGGTCGGCCACGAAGCCGGTCCCGAGCTCGCTGGTCTCGGTCAGGACGGTGTCGCCGCGGCTGCCATAGACCCCGACAGCGGAGCCGGACACCAACCGTGGCTGGTGGTCGAGTCCGGCCAGCACCCGACTCAGCGTGGCCGTGTTGGTGACCCGGGACTCGACCAGCTTGTCCTTGTAGCGCGTCGTCCACCGTCGATCACCCAGACCCGCCCCGGCTAGGTTGACTACGGCCGTGACCCCCTCGAGCGCCGCGGGGTCAGCCAGGCCGCGCGCGGGATCCCAGCGCGCCTCGGTGACACCGCCGGTGCCGGGACCCGGGTCGCGGCGCACCAGGCGCAGCACCTGGTCACCGCGCGCTGTCAGCGCCTCGGTCAGCGCGGAGCCGAGCAACCCGCTCGAACCCAGGATCGCGACCTGGTGGGCCGCCCGGTCTGACTCGCTCATGCTGGGTCTCTCTTCCTGTCTGGAATGCGCAGATCCGCCACCTGCCGAGCCTTCCGTCTGTATGGCGGTGCACCGGCAGGTGGCGGATCTTGCGTCACTGCTGTGGTCGGGTCAGACCTCGAAGGAGCCTTCCTCGAGGCGTTCCTTCATGGTGCCCAGGAAGCGGGCCGCGTCGGCGCCGTCCACGATCCGGTGGTCATAGGTCAGCGCCAGGTAGACCATGGAGCGGATCGCGATGGTCTCGCCGCCGTCCTCGTCCACCACGACGACCGGACGCTTGACGACCGACCCGGTGCCGAGGATGGCCACCTGCGGCTGGTTGATGATCGGCGTGTCGAACAGCGCACCACGGCTGCCGGTGTTGGTGATGGTGAAGGTGCCACCACCCAGCTCGTCCGGCAGCACCTTGTTGGTGCGCGTCCGCTCGGCCAGGTCAGCGACCTTGCGGCTGATGCCGGCGATGTTGAGGTCGCCGGCGTCCTTGATGACCGGGACAATCAGGCCCTTCTCCGTGTCGACCGCGATGCCGACGTTCTCGGTCGGGTGATAGATGACCGACTCGTCCTCCACGCTGGCGTTGACGTTGGGGTGGACCTTGAGCGCCTCGACAGCGGCCAGGACGAAGAACGGCATGAACGAGAGCTTGACGCCCTCGCGGGCGAGGAAGTCTTCCTTGCTCTTGTTGCGGAGCCGGGCCACCTTGGTCAGGTCGACCTCGATCACCGTCGTCAGCTGGGCACTGGTCTGCAGTGACTCGACCATCCGCTTGGCGATGAGCTTGCGCAGACGCGTCATCTTTTCGGTGGTGCCCCGCTTCGGGGACGCCTCCGTTGCGCGGGCCGGAGTGCCGGAGGACGCGGCCGGAGCCTGCGTGGCCGGGGCCGACGCGGCCGGAGCCTGTTCGGCAGCCGGAGCGGGGGCGGAGGCGGCGGTCTTGGCCGACTCCTCCGCCTGGCGTGCGGCGTCGAGGACGTCCTGCTTGCGGATCCGCCCGCCGACCCCGGTGCCGGACAGCGTGTTGAGGTCGACCTTGTGCTGGGCCGCGAGCTTGCGCACCAACGGGGTCACATAGGCGCTGACGTCACCACCGCTCTGTGACGGCGTGCCGACACCGGTGGCCACGTTGGGAGCATCGCCGGACGGCGGCGCAGCCTTGGCGTCACCGGAGTCCTTGGCCGCAGACTCCTCGGCCGCCTTGTCGTGCAGCTCGGCGTCCTCGGCCAGGTCCGGGGTGTCCTCGGTCGCGCCCTGCTGCTCCTCCTCGGCTGCCTTCTCGTCCTTGGCGGGCTCCTCCTTGGCGGGTTCGTCCTTCGCAGGCTCCTCGGCTGGCTCTTCCTTGGCGGGCTCCTCGGCAGCCGGGGCGGACTCGCTGGAGCCACCGCCCGAGCCGCCGACGACCGCCAGGTCGCCACCGACCTCGACGGTCTCGTCCTCCTGGGCCAGGATCTTGGTCAGCACCCCGGCCACGGGGGAGGGGATCTCGGTGTCGACCTTGTCGGTCGAGACCTCCAGCAGGGGCTCGTCGACCTCGACGCTGTCGCCCTCGGCCTTGAGCCAACGGGTCACGGTGCCCTCGGTGACGGACTCGCCGAGCGCGGGCATCGTCACGGTCTCGCCCTCGCCACCGGAGTCGCCGCCACCGCTGTCACTGCTGCCAGAGTCACTGCTGCCAGAGTCACTGCTCTGGGCAGGCTCCTCGGCGGGCTCGTCTGTAGTCTCTTCCTTGGCAGGCTCCTCGGCAGCCGGCTCCTCTGCGGGCTCTTCCTTGGCCGGCTCTTCCGCGGACTCTTCCTTAGCAGGCTCCTCGGCTGGCTCCTCAGAAGCCTCCTCAGAAGCGCCGCCGTCGTCGGAGCCGCCGCTGTCGGAGCCGTCACCGATCACGGCAAGGTCCCCACCGACCTCGACGGTGTCGTCCTCCTCGGCAAGGATCTCCTGCAGCACGCCGGCGACCGGCGAGGGGATCTCCGTGTCGACCTTGTCGGTCGACACCTCCAGCAGGGGCTCGTCGACCTCGACGGTGTCACCCACGTTCTTGAGCCAACGGGTCACGGTGCCCTCGGTGACGGACTCACCCAGGGCTGGCATGGTCACGCGTTCAGACATTCGACGTCTCCTCGTCCGGGGCTTTGCAGTCTACGGATCTTCCCACCATCTGGCAGGACGTGTGTGGGAACTCAGGCATGAGCGTGCAACGGCTTGCCCGCCAGAGCGAGGTGAGCCTCGCCCAGCGCCTCGTTCTGGGTGGGGTGTGCGTGGATCAACTGCGCCACATCATCCGGCAGTGCCTCCCAGTTGTAGATCAGTTGGGCCTCGCCCACCTGCTCACCCATCCTGGCACCCACCATATGGACGCCGACCACCGCACCGCCGTCGGCCCTGACCAGCTTCACGAAGCCGGCGGTCCCCAGGATCTGGGACTTGCCGTTGCCGCCCAGGTTGTATTCATAGGTGGTCACCTCGGAGAACTTCTCGCGGGCCTGCGCCTCGGTGAGGCCGACCGAGGCGATCTCGGGGTCGCAGTAGGTCACGCGCGGGATGCCGGCCTCATCGATCGGGGTGGGCTCCAGCCCGGCGATCTGCTCGGCGACGAAGATGCCCTGGGCAAACCCGCGGTGCGCGAGCTGGAGGCCGGGGACGATGTCTCCCACGGCATACAGACCATCCACGCCGGTCCGGCACCGCTCGTCGGTCGTGACGAAGCCGCGGTCCAGCGTGACACCGGCCTCCTCATAGCCCAGGCCGTCGGTGACGGGGCCACGGCCGACAGCCACGAGGAGCAGGTCGGCCTCGATCGGGTCGCCGGACTCGAGGGAGACCTGCACGCCGTTGTCGTCCTGGGTCGCGCCGGTGAACTTCACGCCGGTCTTGACGGTGATCTTGCGCTTCTTGAAGCCGCGCTCCAGCGTCTTGGAGACCGCCTCGTCCTCGGCGGCGACCAGCCGGGGCAGCGCCTCCACGACGGTGACGGCGGCGCCGAACGAGGCGAATATCGAGGCGAACTCCACCCCGATCACGCCCCCGCCCAGGACCACGACGCGCTCGGGGAGCTCGGCCAGGGTCATCGCCTGGTCGCTGGTCATGATGCGGCCGCCGATCTCCAGACCGGGGATGGAGCGGGCATAGGAGCCGGTCGCCAGGACAACATTCTTGCCGGTGAGGATGCGCTCCCCGACCGTCACCTGACCGGGGGCGGACAGCGTCCCGTGCCCCTCGACATACTCGATGGTGGCCGAGCTGACCAGGCCCTGCAGACCCTTGTGGAGCCGGCCGATGACCCCGTCCTTGTAGGCTTGGACCTTGGCGATGTCGATCGAGTCGAGGGTGGCGTTGACGCCGAACTTCGCGCTGGCTCGGGTGGAGTCGGCGACCTCGGCGGCGTGCAGCAGTGCCTTGGTCGGGATGCAGCCGCGGTGCAGGCAGGTGCCGCCGAGCTTGTCCTTCTCGACGAGGGCGACGCTCAGGCCCAGCTGGGCCGCTCGCAGCGCACAGGAGTAGCCACCGCTGCCACCCCCGAGGATCACGACGTCGAAGGTGTCTGCGGCAGGTGCGGTGTCAGCCATATGAGCATCTTGTCAAAGACTTGGAGTGTCGACCACCGAGGGTAAGGTTCCTTCCCATGGCGTGGTGGAGACGGCGCGGGAGCCAGGTGAGCAAGTCCAGCGACCGCGGGGAGCGAGGGCGGACCGACGGTCCGGCAATGGCGATCGACCACAAGGCGGTCCGGACCCATTTTGAGGGCTGGATCGCGAGCCACAAGGGGGTCGAGGCCTATGTCGAGCCGGCGACCAATGTGAGCACCACGACGCTGATCCTGATCGCGACCGACGGTGAGTGGACCCGTCGTGCGGTGGGCACCCCCAAGGCCGGCTTCCAGCTGGGTCGGTTGCTGCAGATCCCGGTGTATGACGTGAACCAGACCGGCTATCCCTCCCGGATGAGGGAGTGGAACCGGCGTCACAAGAAGTAGGTGGGTCGTGACCCGGCGCTAAACGTGTCGTGGTGCGGGCGCCGGGCATGGGAGGCTGGCCGCACAGACCGATCACGGGAGGTGGCCATGACGCAGGACAAGCAGTCGAAGGACCAGGAGGGCGCCAACGCGCACGTCGAGGACGACGTGAAGCGGAAGTTCCGTGAGGCCCTGGACAAGAAGCACTCCCACACCGGCAAGGACGTCTCGGACAACACCGAGCACGGCAAGGTTGCCGGGGCCCGGGGCGCCAAGACCTCGGGCGCGCAGCAGATGTTCCGCCGCAAGAGCGGCGGCTGAGGCGGCCCCCGGCCAGCTCAGCGCACGACGATGCCCCGGACCTGCCTGGTCCGGGGCATTGTTATGTCTCTGGGGGAGGCTCCCTCAGCGGCATGCCGCAGGTCTTGCTCAGGCGTAGGACTGAGCGAGCGCGATCAGCGCCCGCACTCCCGAGCCGGTGCCACCGGTCGGGGTGTAGCCCCAGGCCGACTTCTCGTTGAAGGCCGGGCCGGCGATGTCGATGTGCGACCACTTGTTCGCCGCGCCGGACTCGTCCTTGCCGACGAACTCCTCCAGGAACTTGGCGGCGACCATCATGCCGCCAGCACGCTCGCCGGTGTGCTTGAGGTCGGCGACGGGGGAGTCCATGGTGGCGCGGATCTCCTCGGGCAGCGGCATGGCCCAGGCCGCCTCACCCGCGCCGACGGCGGCGTTAGTGACCCGCTCGCGCAGCTCCTCGTCGTTGCCCATGACGGCCATGGTCCGGTCGCCCAGGGCGATGACGGCGGCGCCGGTCAGCGTCGCGATGTCCACGATCGCGTCCGGGTTCTGCTCGGCGGCCAGCGCGATGCCGTCGGCCATCACCAGGCGTCCCTCGGCGTCGGTGTTGATGATCTCTACGGTCCGGCCCCCGCGCATGGTGACGATGTCACCGGGGCGCTGAGCCAGGTCACCGGTCATGTTCTCGGCCAGGCAGAGATAGCCGGTGACCGCCACCGGCACCTTCAGCTCGGCCAGGGCCAGCACCGAGGCGGCGACCGCGGCGGCGCCGGCCATGTCGCACTTCATGGTGATCATGGACCCGCCCGGCTTGATGCACAGACCACCGGAGTCAAAGGTGATGCCCTTGCCGACGAACGCCAGGTGCGCCTTGGCGCGGGCCGGGCGATAGGTCATCACGACCATGCGCGGCGGACGCCCCGAACCCTGGCCGACACCGAGGATGCCACCGCAGCCCTCCGCCGCGAGCTTGTCGGCGTCCCACACCTCGAGGCTGACCTTGCTGCCGCCCGCGCGCTTGCTGACCGAGTGGGCGAAGCTCTCCGGGAAGAGCACGTTCGGCGGGGTGTTGACGAGGTCGCGCGCATAGCGGACGGCGTCGGCGACGACGGTCGCGCGCCCGACGATGTCCTCCTTGTGCCGGCCCTTGAGGTGCAGCTGGGCCTTGGCCAGCGGAGCCTTCGCCTTGGCCGACTTGCCCTCGCCGAGGAAGGTCTGGAAGGCATAGCTGCCCAGCAGGATGCCCTCGGCGATCGCGGAGGCGTGCTCCGCGCCGGCGCTGCCCAGCGCGAAGACCGCGCTGTCCTTGCCCTCGAGCGCACGCACGCCGGCGCCCGCGGCGCGGCGATAACGCTCGCCGGCGTCCGGCACGGTCGCCGACGGCTTGCCGGTCCCGACGACCACAACCACCTTGGCGCCGACTCCCGGGACGGCGGCGAACTTGGCCACCTCGTTGGCCTTGCCGGTGGCCCCGGTGGCGGTCAGGCTCTCGGTCAGGTGGGCGAGCGTGCCCTTGGGCAGGTCGGTGCCCTCGGCCAGCACGGCACCGTCCTCGCCCGCGGTGGAGGCCAGCACGAGCGCGTCGACCTTGGCGCTCGCAATCTTGCTGTCGGTCAGGGTCAGAGTGGTCATCGTCGTCCATTCGGGTCGGTGGTCAGTGCTATGGGGCCGCATTGAGCCTAACTGCCAGGAGGGCTAGCGTGTCGCTCATGCCCGCAGACGAAGAGAAGACCTCCCCCGTCCACGACCGCCACATCGCCCTCGGGGCCAAGATGGCGGACTTCAGCGGATGGCAGATGCCCATCGAGTATGCCGGGGTGAAGGCTGAGCACGCGGCCGTCCGGGAACGAGTGGGCATCTTTGACGTCAGTCACCTGGGCAAGGCGCTGGTGAAGGGGGTTGGCGCGAAGGAGTTCGTCAACCGCTGCTTCACCAACGACCTCAACCGGATCGAGCCGGGCAAAGCGCAATACACCATGTGCTGCAACGAGCGCGGCGGCGTGGTCGACGACCTGATCGCCTATCTGAAGTCGGACGAGGAGATCTTCCTGATCCCCAACGCGGCCAACAACGCCGAGGTGGTGGCGATGCTCACCGAGGCCGCGCCCGAGGGGATCGAGGTCATCAACCAGCACACGGCATACGGCGTCATCGCTGTCCAGGGGACCAAGAGCGACGAGGTGCTCACCGCGCTGGGTCTGCCGGTCGGTCACGACTATATGACGTTCGTGGAGGCGACCTGGGAGGGCCAGCCGGTGATCGTCTGCCGCACGGGCTACACGGGGGAGCGCGGCTATGAGCTGCTGCCGCAGTGGGACCAGACCGGTGCCCTGTGGGACGCCCTGATTGTTGCCGTGGAGGAGCAGGGCGGGCTGCCGGCCGGTCTGGGCGCTCGCGACACCCTGCGCACCGAGATGGGCTATGCCCTGCACGGCAACGAGCTCTCGGCCGACCTGACGCCGATCATGGCGCGCGCCGGTTGGGCGGTGGGGTGGAAGAAGGAGTCCTTCTGGGGCAAGGAGGCGCTCGAGGCCGAGAAGGAGGCCAAGAACACCCGCATCTCCTGGGGGCTGGATGTCACCGGCCGCGGCATCCCGCGCGCGCAGTGCGACGTGAAGGACGCCTCCGGCACCGTGATCGGCACGGTCACCTCGGGCACGTTCTCGCCGACGCTGAGCAAGGGCATCGCGCTGGCGCTGCTGGACCGCGGCGCCGCCGAGGGCGACGAGGTCGTCATCGACGTGCGCGGTCGCGACGTCGCCGCTGTGGTCAAGAAGCCGCCGTTCGTCGAGGTCGGCGTCCGCGAGTCCTGAGCCGCCGCTCACGACCCCGCGGGCGCCCTCTAGCAATGGGCCTGGCACAGTGCCACGCTGGGACGATGACTGACCCACCGTCTGCGCTGACTGCCCAGGAGTTCCAGCTGTCCGGTGGCGTCGACGACTGGCGGGTGCTGGGCGGCGGCGCCGTCGCGTGGTTCGATGCCCCGTCGCACCGGGCGGGGGCCGACCTGATGGGCGCGATCACTGAGCTGGCTGGGGGTCGGGACGCCCTCGCGCCGCACCTGGATCTGCGTGCACGCGGCCTGAGAGTCCGGATCCCGGCGTCGCCCGATGGCCTTGACACGGCCGATGTGGTGCTGGCCAGGTCGATCTCCGAGGCAGCGCGTGAGCGCGGGCTGAGTGCCGACCCGGCCCACCTCCAGGACGTGCACCTGACCATCGATGCACTGCACGCTGAGGAGGTGCTGCCCTTCTGGCAGGCGGCGCTCGGATATGAGAGACGCGCACCGGACGACCTCGTCGACCCGCTGCGTCGTCAGCCGCCGATCTGGTTCCAGCAGCAGGACGCGCCGCGGCCCCTGCGCAACCGGATCCACGTCGACGCGGTCAGCACCCAGCCGACGGCATTCGCAGCGCTCGCCGCAGTCCAGAGCCAGGGAGCCAGCTCCGTCGCGGAGCACGGCTACTACGCGACCGTCGCGGACGCCGAGGGCAACGAGGTGGATCTGCTGCCGCTGCCGGAGGAGGCCGACCGGTGGGGTGGTGCGGAGACCGAGGACTGGCGCCTCGTGTTTGCGGGGCTCGCCTGCTATCCCACGTCCGCCCCGCGACAAGGCGCGGAGCTGGCCGCAGTCGTGGCGGCCCTGGCCGACGACGCAGGGTTGCCCCTCGGCATCGATCTGCGCCCCGGCCTCGTGACGATCGCCACCGGCAAGGACGACTGGGAGGTGGAAGAGGGTTATCAGCCGCTGGCGGCCCGGGTGCAGGAGGCTGCCCATGCGATGGGCCTCGCGGCCGACGTCCGGCTGCCGCGCTTCCTCCAGGTCGTCATCGACGCCGTCGACATCCGCGCGGTCCGTGAGTTCTGGCGGGTGGTCCTGGGTTACGAGGAGGATCCGCGCGCCGACGTCACCGACATCGTCGACCCCCGGCAGCTGAGCATGCCCTTCGTCTTCCAGAACCTGGACAGCACGGACGAGGCCCGGCGGGCGCAACGGAACCGCATCCACATCGACCTGTTCGTGCCCGACGACCAGGCTCGGGCGCGCATCGACGCGGGTCTCGCGGCGGGGGGCCGGATCGTGTATGACGACGAGGCTCCTGAGTGGTGGACCCTCGCCGATCCGGAGGGCAACGAGGTGGACATCGCAGTCTCCGTCGGACGCGAGGAGATCTGGCGTGCGGCCGACTCCACCTGAGGTCAGGTCTCGCGGGGCGAGTGACCAACCCGGGGATGGCTACGAGGTGTCCTCCAGCCACGCCCAGACGGCGCGGGCGGTGACGTCGGTCAGGGTCTGGGCCGGGCGGCTCAGGGCGGCCTTGGCACCCACGGACCCCACGAGCGACCATGCGCTGGTGAAGCCGAGCTCATCAGCACCAACTGACTCGACGAGCCCGGCGACCGCGATCACCGGCACCTGGTGACGGGCGGCCAGTGTGGCGAGGGCGACCGGCCCCTTGCCAAAGCGGCTCTGCTCGTCGAGCTTGCCCTCTCCGGTGATGACCAGATCAGCACCGGCCACTGCGGCCTCCATGCCGATCAGGTCCATGATGAGGTCGCCGCCGGGCTCGATCGTGGCACCCAGGAAGGTCACCAGGCCCCAGCCGAGACCACCCGCGGCTCCGGCGCCAGGCTGGTCGGCCGCAGCACCTCCGACGAGTCCCGACACGGTGGCCAGGCCACGCTCCAACGTGCGGACCTCGGCGGGACCGGCGCCCTTCTGCGGCGCATAGACCGCGGCCGCCCCGGCCGGCCCCAGCAGCGGGTTCGTCACGTCCGTGGCGGCCACAAACGTGGTCTGCGCGATCCGCGGGTCCAGTCCGTCCAAGTGCACCGATGCGACGTCGCGCAGTCCGCCTCCGCCGGCGCGCACGGGCGAGCCCGACGCGTCCAGGAACTGCGCCCCGAGGGCGGTGGCCAGCCCGGTCCCGCCGTCGGTGCACGCGACGCCGCCCAGCCCGACGACGATGCGGATCGCCCCAGCCGCCCAGGCTGCGCGGACGAGATCGCCGACCCCGCCGCTGCTGGCGGACAGTGCCGTCGCAGGCGTCGGGTCGAGCAGCTGCAGGCCGCAGATTTGGGCCGCCTCCAGCACGGCTGTCGCGTCTCTCTTGGCACCACCCCCCGCGTGCCCGGCGTGCCCAGCGTGCCCGGCGTGCCCGTCGAGCACCGCGAACTCCGCCTCGACGGGGTCGCCCAACGGACCCGCCCCGGTGCAGGTATGGCGGGTGCCGCCGGCCGCGAGCACAGCCTGAACCGTGCCCTCGCCCCCGTCGGCCAGCGGCACCTGCTCGATGACCGCGTCAGGGACGACCTGGCGCACCCCGGCCGCCATCGCCGCGGCCGCCTCGGGCCCGGCCAGCGTGCCCTTGAACTTGTCCGGCGCGACGACGACCCGGAGCGCGCGAGTCATCAGTCGAGCAGCTCGCGACAGACCTTCGCCAGGTCTGACTTGCCCTCGAACCCGATGCCCGGCAGCTCTGGCATCGTGATGTGTCCGTCCTCGACCACGCATCCGTCGGGGAAGCCGCCGAACGGCTGGAACAGGTCGGGATAGGACTCGTTGCCGCCCAGCCCCAGACCGGCTGCGATGTTGAGCGACATCTGGTGCCCGCCGTGCGGGATGAACCGGCTCGGGGACCAGCCGAGCTCGCCGAGCGCCTCGAGGGTGCGCAGATACTCCACCAGGCCATAACTGAGCGCACAGTCGAACTGGAGGTAGTCGCGCTCCGGGTCCATCCCGCCATACAGCCCCAAATTGCGGGCGTCCCAGTGGGAGAAGAGGTTTTCTCCGGTGGCGATCGGCAGGCCGCCGGCACGCCCGGTGACCGCACGGGTGCCGGCGTAGTCGAGCGGGTCGACGGGCTCCTCATACCAGAACAGGTCGTAGTCCTGCAGGGCGCTGAGATAGTCCAGCGCCTCCGCGGCACCGAAGCGACCGTTGGCGTCCACCATCAGGTGCTGGCCCTCGCCCAAGACGCTGAGCGCCCCCTCGATGCGGGTCAGGTCCTCCGCCAGGCTCGCGCCGCCGATCTTCATCTTCACCACGGTGTAGCCGCGGTCCAGATAGCTGGTCAGCTCGTCCTGGAGCCCTTGCGTGCCCTTGCCCGGGTGGTAGTAGCCGCCCGCCGCATAGACGAAGACCCGGGGGTCGGGGGTGCCGGACCCGAAGCGGTGCGCGAGCAGGTCGAACAGCGGCCTCTCCTCGAGCTTGGCGCGCAGGTCCCACAGCGCCATGTCGAGCACGCCGACGGCGACCGAGCGCTCACCGTGCCCACCGGGCTTCTCGTTGGTCATCATCGTGTCCCACGCGCGGTGCGGGTCGATCAGGCCGCTGTCGTCGTGCAGCGTCTCCGGGTCGGCCTCCATCAGGCGCGGCACGAACCGCTCCCGCATCAGCGACCCCTGGCCATAGCGGCCGTTGGAGTTGAAGCCGAACCCGACGACGGGGCGGCCGTCCCGCTCCTGATCGGTGATGACCGCGACCAGGCTCAGCGTCATCTTGGAGAAGTCGATGAACGAGTTGCGGATATTGCTGGCGATCGGGAGTGTGCGCTCGCGGATGTCGACGATCTTCATGGTCAGCGACCCCGGTCGAGCCGGGTCGGTGTCCCGGCCGCTCTGGTGAGCTTGTCCGGGTTGCGCACCAGATAGAGCGCCGTGACCAGGCCGGCCTCGATGCGCACGCTGGCCACCGTGTCGAGCACGCCGTCGCCAAAGAGTCGCAGTCCCGGTTGGCCGTTGACGGTGATCAGATCGAGGGTCGGCTGTCCGGGGTAGTTGCCGAAGACCGCGTCCAGGAAGCGCAGCACCTTGTCCGCGCCGTGGATCGGCCGCAGCGCCGCCTGCCGCAGCCCGCCACCGTCGGTGAAGAGCACGACGTCGGGCGCCAGCAGCTCCAGCAGCGGCTTCAGGTCGCCGCCGCCGGCCGCGGCGAGGAAGCGGCGCAGGACCTCCTCGGTCTGCTCCGTGGGCACCGGTGCGGGTCGCTGGCGGCGAACCGCCCGCCCCGCGCGACTGGCCACCTGACGCACGGCCGCCGGTGACTTGTCGGTCGCCGCCGCGATCTCGGCATACTCAAACCCAAAGACCTCACGCAGGATGAAGACGGCCCGTTCGGTCGGGCTCAGACTCTCCAGCACCATGAGCATCGCGGTGGACACGGAGTCGGCGAGCTCGACGTCCTCGGCGACGTCGGGGGCGGTCAGCAGCGGCTCGGGCAGCCACGGACCGACATAGCTCTCCCGGCGGCGCTGCATCGTGCGGATCCGGTTGAGTGCCTGGCGGGTGGCGATGCGCACCAGATAGGACCGCGGGTCGCGCACGGTGGCCAGGTCGACCTGCGACCAGCGCAACCACACCTCCTGCACCACGTCCTCGGCGTCGGCGGCGGAGGAGAGCATCTGGTAGGCGACCGTGAACAGCAGGTGGCGCTGCTCCTGGAAGGCCTCCAGCGACGCGTCGGTCATGAGCCCAACGGTGCCAGGTCGCAGGACTCGGCGAAACCCTGCGAGGTCAGCCCCAGCGCCGCGTTCGTGCGCGAGCGCAGGTTCTCCAGCGAGATCATCTCGGTCAGCTCCATCAGCGCCGCCGACCCGAGCTGCTCGTGCAGGCTGGTGACCATCTCGTCGGTGACCTCCAACGGAGTGACGCTCATCGCCTCGGCATAGGCCATCACCTCGCGCTCCAGCGGCGTGAAGACGGTGCTGTCGCGCCACACCGGGACCTGGCGGACCTTGGCCGTGTCGAGCCCCTCGGTGTGCGCCGTGAAATAGCCGAAGTCCAGGCACCAGGAGCAGCCGATCGTCGCGGACGAGGCCATCGTGGCATAGGCCTTCAGGTGCGGGTCGCACGCGGAGAGCGCCGCCATCCTGCGCTCGAACGCGAGCACCGCGCGTGTCATCCGGCGGTGGTGCAGGAAGACGTGGGCGATGTCCGGGACCTGGCCATAGGTCCGCCTCGCATAGAGCGTCAGCGCGCGGCCGAAGAGTCCGTCGAGCGGTGCCTTCGGGATCCTGAGGTTGCTGGGCATGTCGTCACTCCCTGCTGTCGGGCGGGTCCGGTCAACCCGCTCTCACCATGAGGACACCGGCCGGGCCAGATCTGTGACACGGCTCCGGCGAACCGGCTGAGGCCGACTCAGTCGTGGGCATAGAAGCTGTGGACCGCGGGGGAGTCGCTGAGGTCCAGGACCCGACCGCCGACCAGCAGGTGGACCCGCTGGCTCACCGCGCTGAAGCGGTCGTTGACGTGGCGCAGCGCGTCACGATAGGTCGACTCCGGCCCCGAGGTCGCCTCGCCGCCCCAGCCGACCTCGTCGGAGATGGCCACGATGTCGTGGGGGAGCGACTGATAGATGACGAGGAGGTCCTCGAGCTCCTCGTCGAGGCGGGCGATCGCTCCCTTGGTGGAGCGCCACAGGTCGTGCCGGTCCAGCAGCTGCCAGACCCAGTGCGAGAGCGTGTCGATGATGACGGGGTTGCGGGAAAAGATCATCGCCTGGGACAGCCCGGTCGTCACGACGGTCTGCCACGCCTCAGGGCGGGCTGCCTGCTGCTCCTCGACGCGGTCGGCCCAGGTCTGGTCAGGGGCCTCCTCCCGCTTGGGGCCGGTCGCCAGATAGGTCACGGTCTCGTGGTCGGCCATCAGGGCTGCCGCATAGTCGGATTTGCCATTGCGGGCTGCGCCCAGCACGAGAGTCGTTGCCATCAGCCATACCTTCACGGGGGAGAGATGCCTGCCAGACTAGTGGACTCGCGGCGAGCGGCGCAGGCCCCTCCCACCGCGGGTGGTCAGCGCCGGTCGAAGTCGTCCGGGCCGTGGCCCGAGAAGCCGTCCCGCGGGTCGTCCCGGAACTCGTCTAGGTAGTGGTCATGGGCCGCGTCGAGGCGGCGGTTGCGCGCCGCGGAGGCAGCCCAGGCGAGTATGCCGAGGAGCAGGACCACGCCGACCGCCCAGGCCCAGGGTGGGATGCCTGAGTCGGAGTCCTGGGTGGTGTCGGCCTCCCCGGGAGTGGGCTCGGCGTCCGTCGCGGTCGCCTCCGCATTCGTCTCGTCCTCGGTGCTCTCCTGCGACGTCGCGTCGTCCGTGCTCTCGTCCTCGGTGGTCGCGTCGGTGGTCTCCGCGGTGGCCTCCTCGGAGGTGGGCTCCGCGCTGGTCTCCGTGGCGCTCGGCTCCTCGGTGGCGTCGCCGTCCACGATCGGGATCTCGATCGGCTCGTCCGCGGCGAGCTGCTCGGGGGTCGGCTCGCTGACCTCGTCGCCGCAGCCCTGCTCCGGGAAGCCGGCGATCCCGCAGATCAGGCCGCTGTCGTCGGTGCGGATGTCCTGCACCGCCTGGACCAGGATCTCCTGTGACGTGGCGTCCTCGTCGGCGACGACGCACCGGGCGCTCGGCTCAGGCGGGGTCTCGCCCTCCGGAGCGTCGACGTCACGACCGGTGTCGAGCACCAGGCCGACCCGCTTCATCCCATCGGCGGCAGCGGTGCCCGCACAGAGGTCGTCAAAGCCCGGTGCGTCGCGAGGCACCCGCTCGTCGTCGTCGCCGGCGGAGAACGCGAAGCGATAACCGTCGACCGCGCCGTCCTCCGGCACCGCGGCGTTGGCGCCCTCGGTGGCAAAGTCCCACTCGCCGTCGTTGGTGAGCTGATAGAAGCCCCAGAACTGGTAGGCGACCGCATGCGCCGCCATCGGCGCCACCACTGCCACGGCCAGTGCGAGGACGCTCGCGCAGATCAGTCGGTAGAGGCGGGTCACCAACTGCTCAGCTCAGCGCTTGCCGCCGAGCAGTCCGCCGAGGATGTCGTCCAGGCCGAAGCCCCCGCCACCCTGAGGTGCCTTGCCGCCACCCACGGCGCTGCCGAGCAGGTCGCCCAGCAGGTCACCGACGTCACCCTGACCGGCTGGTCCGGTGGGTGCGGCCGGCTTCTGGGTGGGCGCCTGTGCGCCGCCGAGGATGTCGCCCATCGCCCCGCCGAGGCCGCCGCCACCGCTGAGCTTCTTGGCCAGGAAGGAGAGCACGATCGGGGCCAGAATCGGCAGCAGCTTCTTGACCAGACCGCCGCCACCGCCGCCAAGGCCACCGAGCTGGTTGACGACGGTCTCGCTCTGGTTGCCAAAGATGTGCTGGACGATCTTGGCGCCGTCGTCGGTGTCGATGCTGGACAGATCACCGGGGTTGCGGTCGACGTGCTCGCTCAGGGCGTTGGTCAGTGCGGCCTTGCCCTCGGGCTGGCGCGCGTTGGCACCCAGTCCGCCCATCAGGGCCGGCAGCACCTGCTGCACCGCCTGGGAGACCTGGCTCTCGTCCGCCCCCACCTGCTGGGCGAGCTGAGACATGGGGATGGCGGCGAGCAACTCGTCATACTGGCTCATCTTCGTTCCCTTTCCTGGTGACCCGAGCTGGGTCGTCCTGGGCCCGAGCCTAGAGACAATCCGGGGTTTCCGCCTAGTGTGGAACCCATGAGTGAAGTGTTCACATGGCGATACTGCGACGAGACCGGAGAAGCGATCCCGGACCTCGGACTCACCGGGGTGGCGTTCCCGACCCAGGCCGACGCGGAGGCCTGGCTCTCCGACGAGTGGCACATGCTGGCCGACGCAGGGGTGAAGTCGGTGACGCTGCTCAACGGCGACCACGAGGTCTATGGCCCGATGGGGTTGGGCCCCGCTGACCCTGAGTGACGCCTTCCCTGAGTGACCCCCTGGCTCGCCTCAGTGGCGGTGGGGGACCACGGGGTCGCCGCGCTTGATCTGCGGGCGGGGCACGCGCGACATCCGCATCTGCATGGAGCGGAGCGCGACATACATGCTCGTGCCCTTGGGTGCCTCGGTGCCGAACTCCTCGGCGACGCGGCGCTTGGCGCGGCGGGCGAGCAGCCAGGCGTCCATGACACCGACGGCCATCACGCCATAGACGACGGGCAGGATCAGGATCTGCGCCTGCGGGTTGTTGCCGCCCAGGAGCATCAGCATCAGCACGACCAGCATCAGCGGCAGCAGGAACTCACCGATGTTCCACCGGGCGTCGACCATGTCGCGCAGGAACCGCTTGACCGGGCCCTGGTCGCGTGAGGTGAGGTATCTGTCGTCACCGCGCATCATGCCCTCGCGGGCCTTGGCGCGCTCTGCCTTCTGTCGGGCCTTGACGTCCGCGCTCACCGCCTTGGAGTCGCCGACGAGAGGACGCCGGTTGGCGGCTTCCTGGTCGCGACGCCTGGGGGTCGGACGGTTCTTGGCGCCGGGCCGCGCCTCGACGGCAGGGGCGGGCTCGAGCTCGGGGGCAGGCTTCTTGCGGGGGAACACCCCACCACTGTATGTCGTGGGGCGGCTATCGTCGGCCATGTGACCTCTGAGATCCCCACCACTGCACCCCGTCCGGATGAGCGGCGCGCGGAACTGGCCGCGCGCGTGAAGGAGCTGATGCCTGGCGTCCGCTCCGACCTGGAGGCGCTGACCCGGATCCCTTCGGTGTCGCTCGACTCGTTCGACCAGCGGCACGTCGACGACTCGGCCCGCGCCGTCGCCGACCTGCTGCGGGCGGAGGGGATGGAGGTGCGCATCGTCCAGGAGGGTGGCCGACCTGCCGTCGTCGGCCACCTGCCCGGGCCGGAAGGCGCGCCGACCGTGCTGCTCTATGCGCACCACGACGTGCAGCCCCCTGGCGATGAGGCCGACTGGAACACCCCGATGTTCGAGCCGACCGAGATCGACGGCCGGCTCTATGCGCGCGGCATCGCCGACGATAAGGCGGGCGTCATGGCGCATGTGGCCGCGCTGCGGGCCCACGGCGGCAAGCCGCCTGTTGGCGTGACGGTCTTTGTCGAGGGGGAGGAGGAGATCGCCTCCGAGTCGCTGCCGACGATCCTGGAGCGGCACGGGGACAGCCTGCGAGCCGACGCGATCGTGCTGGCTGACAGCCAGAACTGGAAGATTGGCGTCCCCGCCCTCACCACGACTCTGCGCGGACTGGTGCGGGTCGTCGTGGAGGTCAAGGCGCTGGAGCACGGCGTGCACTCCGGGATGTTCGGTGGTGCGGTGCCCGACGGGCTGACCGCACTGGCCCGGCTGCTGGCGACGCTGCACGACGATGAGGGCAACGTGGCCGTCGCCGGGCTGAAGTCCTCCGAGGCGGCGGACCTGGACTACCCGGAGGAGGTCCTGCGCGCGGAGTCTGGCCTGGCCGAGGGAGTGCAGCCGATCGGCTCAGGCTCGTTCCTGTCGCGGCTGTGGACCAAGCCCTCGATGACCGTCATCGGCATCGATGCGCCGTCTGTCGCCAAGGCTGCCAACCTGCTGACGCCGGTGGGGCGGGCCAAGCTGTCCATGCGCATCCACCCCGCAGAGGTGCCGGGCACGGCATACGAGCTGTTGAAGAAGCACCTGGAAGACAACGCGCCGTGGGGGTGCCAGGTGAGCGTGACCCTGGACGACGAGGGGCCGGGCTTCGCGGCTGATGCGCAGGGGCCGATCTATGAGGAGGCACGTGCGGCGTTCCGCGACGCCTGGGACGGCACCGATCCGGTCGACATCGGGGTCGGCGGGTCGATCCCGTTCGTGGCCTCGTTCGCCGAGAGGTTCCCGGACGCCGCGATCCTGGTGACCGGCGTCGAGGACCCGGACACCCGCGCCCACGCCGCCAACGAGAGCCTGCACCTGGCCGAGTTCGAGCGGGTGTGCCTCGCCGAGGCGCTGCTGCTGGAGCGGCTGGGCGCGCTACCTACAGGAGGAACTGATGGCTGACCAGGGCAAGTATGTCGAGGAGTCGTTTGAGCGCGACACCCGCTACATCCCGACGCGGATCACGGCAGATGGGCGCGATGGGTTTGCGGTGGAGGCGGGGCGCTATCGCCTCGCGGTGAGCCGGGCGTGCCCGTGGGCGCACCGCACGACCATTGTGCGCCGGCTGCTCGGGCTGGAGACGGTGCTGTCGATGGCGGTTGCCGGGCCGACGCACGACTCGGACAGCTGGACGTTTGATCTTGACCCCGGGGGAGTGGACCCGGTGCTGGGCATCGCGAAGCTGAAGGAGGCCTACGAGGCGCGGCCCGACGGCTACAAGCCGGGCGTGACCGTGCCGGCGATCGTGGACACGACCACCGGGCAGGTGGTCACCAACGACTTCGCCCAGATCACCCTGGACTTCTCGACCGAGTGGACTCAGTTCCACCGTGACGACGCGCCGGATCTCTATCCCGAGGCGTTGCGCTCCGAGATCGACGAGGTCGCCGAGCTGGTCTATCAGGACGTCAACAACGGCGTCTATCGCTGTGGCTTTGCCGGGAAGCAGGAGTCCTATGACAAGGCCTATGACCGACTTTTTGCTCGTCTCGACTGGTTGACCGAGCGGTTGTCGGGGCAGCGCTATCTGGTCGGTGACACGATCACCGAGGCGGATATCCGGCTGTTCACGACGCTGGTGCGCTTTGACGCGGTCTATCACGGGCACTTCAAGTGCAACCGGTCCAAGCTGTCGGAGATGCCGGTGCTGTGGGCCTATGCTCGCGACCTGTTCCAGACGCCGGGCTTTGGCGACACGGTGAACTTCGACCACATCAAGGCGCACTACTACGCGGTGCACACCGACATCAACCCGACCGCCATCGTGCCCAAGGGGCCCGACCCCTCGGGCTGGCTAACGCCGCATGGGCGCGAGGAGCTGGGCGGCATGCCGTTCGGTGAGGGCACGCCTCCTGGCCCCGTCGCCGCCGGCGAGGAGGTCCCGCCGCTCGCCTGAGACGCGATCGGCCGGCGGCCGCGCTATTCACAGCTGCGTTCCGGTTCGGGGACCCCCGTCACACCCCACCATGCGGACGCTGCAACCGTTGGTCGCTATCTGCTGGCGGCGGTCATCCTGCTGGAGCGGCTGCGGTCACGGTTCTGGTGGTTCGCGGCCACGGCACTGGACGGTGCCTGGCTGATGACCTTCCCCGATCCGATCTCGGGTCCGGGTCGGAGATGGCGCGGCCGGACGTCGACCAGGCCGTGCGGACGGCTGGGTACGTGGGGTTTGAAAGTAGCAGGCTCTTCGGGAGCGGCTTCGTACCCTCCGCGGCTCGCGGATCTCTGCTGGTGGGTCACCGATGAACGTGTGGCGAGTTCCGATTCTGAGGGCGCTCGGGCCGCGTTGCACGAGGTCTTCACCGGTCCGCTTTGCGGCGGGCATCGGCACCTGCCCAACTAGGCAGGGGCTCGACGGGCGGGTGGTGCTCGCCGAGCAGGTGATAATCAACCGTATCCACGAACTGACCGAACCGGTGGCTGACGCCTGACCAGGTGGTCGTGCGCAGCGCGCTGCTCCCGCTCGACGACTGAGCGCGGAGTCAGCAGGCACGGCAGAGCGCGCTCCTGATGCGAGGCACCCTCAGCCGTGCTGTGGGTCAGCCCTTGGGACTGGCGGTGCTGGACTCGGTGTCCGCGCCTGGGGCAGGAGCGGGAACTGGCTGCTCGGAGGGAGTCTCAACGACGGGCTCCTCGACCCTCGCTGCGGGTTCCTCGTGGCTGGTGGGCTTGTCCACAGCAGGTGAATCGGACTTCTCTACTTCGGTGGCATCTCCTACAGTCCGTAAAGCATTGGGGACGTTGTCCGCGCACCAATCGGTCTTCTGTGGAGAATCGATTTCAGCTATCAGCACGCCGTTGTAGTAGAACTTTACACCGTTGGCGTTACTACCGGCTGACAACCACACGCCGGCTGTGCATGACTGCTCCTGCGCCGGAGGCACAGGGATGGTCAGGACGAAAGGGTCGTCAGTCCCGTAGTAGACGAACGGCTTATCGGAATTGTTCTCGATCTCAAAGGTGAAGGTGGGTGGGAGTTGTGTGCCCTCCGCGCACCTGTTCGTGATGCAGAAGCCGAGGAAATAGGCATCAGTGTTGGACACGCGGCACGAGTCACCCGTGACTCCGAGTTCCAGACAGGATGGCGGGGGGCCTTCGTGCGAGTGAGCCATGACCGGCGCTGCAGAGGCGACGGCCACGACGGGCACCGCCCACGCAGCACCCTTCACGATCGTGCGGCGTGCGGGCCGCAGGCCGCCCTGGGTGGTGGCGGTCTCGTTGCTAGCCATGCGGGTTCCCCTCACAACATCGGACTGGGTCATCAGATCACAGCGTACCCATCTGTGGGCCTACGTCAAGCGTTTCCCATGTTTTGGTCAAGGACAGGCAAAGTGACCTGCGTCACGTGCAAGGATCTACGGTCGACCATCGAGACCCTGGCAGGGGGCGAGGTCTGCGCGTCCGTGGCCGACCAACAGGCGCCGCGCCCACATGTCGTAACCTTCCTGGGGTGCCAGGCCCCCGGCCTGGACGACTCCCACCAAGGCCCAGGAAGGCAATCCGATGACCTCCGCAGACAGGACCATCGAGGACGCAGCAACTGACGACGCCGCCGTCGGCGACGCCCTCGCTGCGTCCACGTCCGACGCCTCGCTGGCCCGCACCATCGCGCGCTCCGCCCAGATCGAGACCGAGATCGACCAGGACCCCAGCAAGTTCCGCGTCCTCACTGGCGACCGCCCGACCGGCAACCTGCACTTGGGCCACTACTTCGGCACGCTGCGCAGCCGCGTCCTGCTCCAGCAGCGTGGCGTCGAGACGTTCATCCTCATCGCCGACTACCAGGTGATCACCGACCGCGACGGCGTCGGTCCGATCCGCGAGCGCGTCTACTCCGTGCTGGCCGACTACCTGGCCGCAGGCCTGGACCCCGAGCAGACCACGATCTTCACGCACTCCAGTGTGCCGGCGCTCAACCAGCTCATGCTGCCCTTCCTGTCGCTGGTCACCGACTCCGAGCTGCGGCGCAACCCCACGGTCAAGGCGGAGTTTGAGGCGACCAGCGGCCGACCCATGTCGGGGCTGCTCCTGACCTATCCCGTCCACCAGGCTGCCGACATCCTCTTCTGCAAGGCCAACATCGTGCCGGTCGGCAAGGACCAGGTGCCCCACCTCGAGCAGGCGCGGCTCATCGCCCGCCGGTTTGAGGAGCGCTATGGCCGCGCCGACGCCGGCCAGCCCGTCTTTCCCGCCCCCGACGCGCTGCTGTCGGAGGTCACCAACCTGCTCGGCACCGACGGCACCAAGATGTCGAAGTCCAAGGGCAACACCATCGAGCTCGGCATGGACGCGGACACCACGGCCAAGATCCTCAAGAAGGCCGTCACCGATGCCGACCGCAACATCACGTTCGACCCGGTGAACCGCCCCGAGGTCTCCAACCTCGTCCTGCTTGCCGCGATGTCCAGCGGCCGCGACCCGCAGGAGATCGCCGCGCAGATCGGCGACGGGGGTGGCGGCACGCTCAAGAAGGTCGTCACCGAGGCGGTCAACGAGCACTTCGCGCCGATCCGCGCCCGGCGCGCGGAGCTCGCCGCCGACCAGGGCTATCTCGAGTCGGTGCTGGCGCGCGGCAACGCCCGGGCCAACGAGATCGCCGACGCGACCCTGGATGAGGTCCGCACCGCCATGCAGATGACCTACTGACATGCGGGTGGTCCTGGCCACGGGGGAGTATGCCGACACGCCCGGCCCACTCGCCGCGGCGGTGAGGTTGGCCCAGGGTTGGCGACGGACCGCTCCCGCTGACCAGGTGGTCGTGGCGCCGGTCTCTGACGGTGGGTCGGGCTTCATCGAGGTGCTGGCACACGCGCTGGACGCGCAACCGGCGCCGGTCGTCGTCACCGGGCCGCTGGGGGACGAGGTTCCGGCCCAGGTCCTGCTGCACGAGGACGCCGCCTATATAGAGGCGGGACAGGCTGCCGGGCGTCACCTCGCGGCTGACGTGCTGGCCGGTGCGGACCAGGCGACGCTGCAGGGACTGACCAGTCGGGGCGTGGGCGAGCTGGTCGCGGCGGCGTTGGAGGCCGGGGCTAGCCGGATCGTGCTCGGCTGCGGTGACCTGGCCAGCCATGACGGCGGCGTGGGCTTGTTGCAGGCGCTGGGCGCGGGGGAGGACCTGACTGATCTGCCGGCCGTGCGCGATCGGCTGCGCGGCACGACACTGCTGCTGGCGCACGCGTCAAACATGCCGCTCACCGGCTTCCACGGCGCGAGCGCGGCGCTGGGCGTCGAGCACGGCGTCCCGGCTGACGTGACCCAGCAGCTCGAGGAGGCGATGGGGCTGCTCACCGAGCAGGTCAACCGGGTGCTGCCGCCGCGCAAGGACCTGCTCACGGGGCACCGGATCCGCCCCGAGCGGGCTGACGGGGCAGGCGTGGGTGGGGGAGTCGGCTATGCCGCGATCCTGCTCGGGGCCCGACCCGTGAACGGCGCGACCTTCGTGATCGAGGAGATCGGCCTGGCCGACGTGCTCCCCGGCGCCCTCGTGGTGGCTGGCGGTGCGGCATACGACTGGAACACCGTGCACGACGGCGTGATCGCCGAGGTCGCCCGCGCCGCGCTCGAGGTCGGCTCCCCAAGCATCGTGCTGGCTGAGCGGATCGAGGTCGGCCGCCGCGAGGGCATGGCGCTCGGTGTCTCTGCGTCCTATAGCCCGCGCGACGGCGAGGGGCTGGACGACCTGGCCGAACGCATCGCGCGCACCTGGTCGCCGCAGCGCTGACCCGTGCACGTCCTGCCGGCGGTGGGCTAAAGCCCGGGGTGGGTGGTTGTTCTTTCCGCGATGAGCCGTAGTCTGGATGCAGGGAACAACAGCGCCGAGACTGCTGTTGCGCCCGATAGCAGGTTTGCCGAGAGGACAGGACAGACAGATGAGCGTGCAGGACACAGAGACCCAGACCACGGAAGCCACCACCGCGGAGCACGGCGTCGTCTTGACGCCGCTGGCCGCCGACAAGGTGAAGTCCCTCCTCGCGCAGGAGGGGCGCGACGATCTGCGCCTGCGCATCGGCGTGCAGCCGGGCGGTTGTTCCGGCCTGATCTATCAGCTCTACTTCGACGAGCGCACCCTCGACGGTGACCTCACCTCCGAGTTCGACGGTGTCGCGGTCGTCGTCGACCGGATGAGCGCCCCCTATCTCGACGGCGCGTCCATCGACTTCGCGGACACGATCGAGAAGCAGGGCTTCACGATCGACAACCCCAACGCGGGCAGCTCCTGCGCCTGCGGCGACTCCTTCGGCTGAGTCGCGACCACACGCGAGACGGCTGGTTCCCCACGCGGGGACCAGCCGTTCTGCGTTTCCGCGATAGGTTGCGGCCGTGAGAATCGCTGTCTGCGGGTCCATCGCGACCGACCACCTGATGACCTACCAGGGGCGCTTCGCCGACTCCCTGGTGCCCGACCAGCTCGCCAAGATCTCGGTGTCCTTCCTCGTGGAGGACCTGCAGTTCCGGCGCGGTGGCGTCGGGGCCAACATCAGCTTCGGGATGGCCCGGCTGGGGCACCAGCCCGTGCTGGTCGGCTCCGTCGGCGAGGACTTCGCCAGCTATCGCTCCTGGCTCGAGCGGCACGGCGTCAACTGTGAGCACATCCACGTCTCGGAGGTGCGCCATACGGCGCGGTTCGTCTGCACCACCGACGAGGATATGGCCCAGATCGCCTCGTTCTATGCGGGGGCGATGAGCGAGGCCCGCGGCATCGAGCTCGGACCGATCATGTCGGCGGTGGGTGGCCTCGACCTGGTGATGGTCAGCCCCGACGACCCGCAGGCGATGCTGCGCCACTCCGCCGAGTGCCGCAGCCGCCAGATCCCGTTTGCCGCCGACCCCAGCCAGCAGCTGGCCGTGATGGACGGCGCCTCGATCCGCCAGCTCGTGGACGGTGCGACCTATCTGTTCACCAACGAATACGAAGCCCACCTGACCGAGCAGAAGACCGGCTGGTCGGCCGAGGAGATCCTGGACCGGGTCGGCACGCGGGTGATCACCCGCGGCAGGGACGGTGCCACGATCCTGCGTCGCGGGCAGGAGCCAATCGAGGTGCCGATCGCCGCCCCCGTGGAGCGGGTCGACCCGACCGGAGTCGGCGACGGCTTCCGAGCCGGCTTCCTCGCGGGCCTGGCCTGGGAGCTCCCGCTCGAGCGGTGCTCCCAGCTCGGGTCGACGCTGGCCAGCTTTGTGCTGGAGACCGTCGGCACGCAGGAATACACGTTTGACGCCGACGAGTTCCTCGCCCGCTTCACCGATGGTTATGGCGCGGAGGCCGGGGCCGAGATCTCGGCCCACCTGGCCTGAGTCCCATGCCGATCGAGCCGCCTCCCACCCAGTGGCACCTGGATCTCAGCCAGGCCGAGCCGGGGGAGGACCTCATCGGCGTCGGTGCTGACCTGGAGCCCGGGACGCTGCTGACGGCCTACCGCTCCGGCATCTTCCCGATGGGGCTCGGCGTCCGGGGCCGCGGGACACTGGGCTGGTGGTCACCCGACCCGCGCGGTGTGCTGCTCCCCGGTGACCTGCGGGTGAGCCGGTCGTTGCGGCGCTCCTGCGCGCGGTTCGAGTTCCGTGTCGACACGGCGTTTGCCCAGGTGGTGGCCCAGTGTGCGGCCCCGGGCCGGAAGGGGCGTTGGATCACACCTCCCATCGAGCAGGCGTATGTCGAGCTGCACCGGCTGGGGTGGGCCCACTCGGTCGAGACGTGGCTGGGTGGCGAGCTGGTGGGCGGCCTCTATGGCGTCGCGGTGGGGGGCCTGTTTGCGGGGGAGTCGATGTTCCACCGGGTCACGGACGCCTCCAAGGCCGCCCTGGTGCACCTGGTGTCGCTGGTGTCCCCGACCGATGCCCTCATCGACGTGCAGTGGAGCACCGACCACCTGGCCACGCTGGGGGTCACCGAGGTGAGCCGCACGGCATACCTCGGGCTGTTGTCCGACGCCGTGCGCCGACCCCTGCCGGCCGCTTTTGCGACTCTCTCCCGCTGAAACCACGTGTCCCAGGCGTCTCAACATGCCACGCACGACGGACCCGACATTTCGTGTCCCACCCTGCCCGCCCTCGTGGACCGCAAGGGGGTAGGCTCTGGCGTGGAAAACCATGGCTCGATAGTGAGGTGCGCATTGCAACGGCAGACTGCTCCGGCCCGTCGCCGCAACACGAGGCTCGGCCGCCTCGGCCTGATGGCTGCTCTGGCCCTGGTCCTCAGTGGCTGCGGGGCCGAGTTCCAGCGTGGCTACCTCCCCGAGCCGGTGACCGAGATGGGTCCGCGGATCGTCGGTTTCTGGAACGGCACCTGGATCGCCGCCCTGGCTATCGGTGTCCTGGTGTGGGGCCTGATCCTGTGGTGCGTCGTGGCCTACCGTCGCAAGAAGGACGAGACGGGGCTGCCGGTGCAGCTGCGTTACAACGTCCCCCTCGAGATCCTCTACACCGTCGTGCCCGTGCTCATGGTCGCCGTCCTGTTCGGCAAGACCGTTGACCTGCAGCACGACATGGTCGACACCTCCCAGCCCGCCGACGTCACGGTCAACGCGATCGGCAAGAAGTGGTCCTGGGACTTCAACTACGTCGAGGACCAGGCGCACATCGTCGGCACGCAGGCGCTCGGCCTGAGCAAGGGCGAGGAGGGGCTCCCGGAGACCCTGCCCACCCTGGTGCTCCCGGTCGACTCGCGCATCGAGTTCGTGCTCACCTCGCGCGATGTCATCCACTCGTTCTGGGTGCCGCAGTTCATCACGAAGCTGGACATGCTGCCCGGGCGCGTCAACACCTTCCAGGTCGTGACGACCACTGAGGGCGTCTTCCAGGGCAAGTGCGCCGAGCTGTGCGGCGCCTACCACTCGCAGATGTTGTTCCAGGTCGAGGTCGTGTCCCAGGCGGAGTATGACGAGTTCATCGCCGACCTGAAGGCCAGCGGCGGCGAAGGTCTGCTCGGCAACGAGTACAACCTCTATGGTCTGCACGAGGGGGAGCCGGCCAAGCTGCCGGCCGAGCTGCTCGAGGACTACGACGCCTCGCTCGAGGAGGAGGACAACTGATGGCCATCACCACCACGCGGCCGTCGGGGCCGATCGTCCCGGCTCGGGAACCGGGTCAGCCCAAGGAGAGTCTCGGCAAGCTGCTCGTCAAGTGGATGACGACGACCGACCACAAGGTCATCGGCAACCTCTATTTCGTCACCACGGTGCTCTTCTTCATGCTCGGTGGTGTGCTCGCGCTGATCATCCGCCTGGAGCTGTGGACCCCTGGGCTGCAGGTGGTGGACAACCCCGAGCAGTTCAACCAGATGTTCACGATGCACGGCACGATCATGTTGTTGCTCTTTGCGACACCGTTGTTTGCCGGCTTCGCCAACGCGATCATGCCGCTGCAGATCGGTGCTCCCGACGTGGCGTTCCCGCGGCTCAACATGTTTGCCTTCTGGCTCTTCCTGTTCGGTGGTCTGATCACCGTCAGCGGCTTCCTCGCTCCCGGCGGTGCCGCTGCGTTCGGCTGGTTCGCCTATATGCCGCTGGCCGGCCCCGCGCACAGTCCGGGCGTCGGCGGTGACCTGTGGGTGATGGGTCTGGCGATGACCGGGTTCGGCACGATCCTGGGTGCCGTCAACTTCATTACCACCATCGTCTGCATGCGCGCACCGGGCATGACCATGTTCCGGATGCCGATCTTCACCTGGAACATCCTGGTGACCTCGATCCTCGTCCTCATGGTCTTCCCGGTCCTGGCCGCCGCCTTCTTCGGGATGGCTGCCGACCGAATAGTCGGGGCAGAGGTCTTTAATCCGGAACACGGCGGAGCCATGCTCTGGCAACACCTGTTCTGGTTCTTCGGCCACCCCGAGGTCTACATCATTGCCCTGCCGTTCTTCGGCATCATCACCGAGATCCTGCCGGTGTTCAGCCGCAAGCCGGTCTTCGGCTACAAGACCCTGGTCTTCGCCACGGTGGCCATCGCCGCCCTGTCGGTCAGCGTGTGGGCCCACCACATGTATGCCACCGGCGCTGTGCTGCTCGAGTTCTTCGCGATCATGACGATGCTGATCGCGGTGCCCACGGGGGTGAAGTTCTTCAACTGGGTCGGGACGATGTGGGGCGGCCACCTGACGTTCGAGACGCCCATGTTGTGGTCCCTCGGCTTCCTGGTCACCTTCCTGTTCGGTGGTCTGACCGGTGTCATCCTGGCCAGCCCGGTGCTCGACTTCCATGTCACCGACTCCTACTTCGTGGTTGCGCACTTCCACTACGTGGTGTTCGGCACCGTGGTGTTCGCGATGTTTGCCGGCTTCTATTTCTGGTGGCCCAAGTTCACGGGCCACATGCTCGACGAGAAGCTCGGCAAGCTGCACTTCTGGATGCTGTTCTTCGGCTTCCACGGCACGTTCCTGATCCAGCACTGGCTGGGCGCGATGGGCATGCCGCGTCGCTACCCGGACTACATGCCTGAGGACGGCTTCACCTGGATGAACCAGCTGTCCACGGTCTCAGCGCTCCTGCTGGGAGCCTCGATGCTGCCCTTCCTGTATGCCGTGTGGAAGAGCTTCCGCACGGAGAAGGTCCAGGTCGATGACCCCTGGGGCTATGGCGCCTCGCTCGAGTGGGCGACATCCTGCCCGCCGCCGCGGCACAACTTCAACGAGATCCCCAGGATCCGTTCGGAGCGGCCAGCGTTCGACCTGCATCACGCGAACGTCGCGACGATGGAGTCTGCCGAGCCGGACAAGGGCGTCCTGGAGACGCTCCTGGGTGGTCCGGACACCGACCCGCAGGGCCGTCAGGGCACCGTGACAGGTGGCACCGAGGGCAAGGACGACCCCGACACGTTCGACGGAGACCGCCGATGAAGGTTGAGAGCAAGCTCTTCTGGTATCTGGTCGCCTTCTTCGCGATCGTCGCGGTGATCTATGCCTACTTCACCGGCATGGGTGAATGGGTCGGCATCCTGGGCCTCGGGCTGACCGCGACCATGTGCGCGATGATCGCGTGGTATCTCGCCAAGTCCGGCCGCACCGTCGACTTCCGCCCAGAGGACAACCCGGACGGTGAGATCGCTGAGCAGGCGGGCCCTTATGGCTTCTTCAGCCCCCACTCGTGGTGGCCGCTGTGGCTGGGCGCCTCCCTCGGACTGCTGGTCCTCGGCGTGGCGATCGGCTGGTGGATCGTCATCATCGCGACGCCGTTCGTGGCGATCGCCAGCGTCGGCTGGGTCTTTGAGTACTTCCACGGCGAGAAGGCCATCTGACGCCTCCTGCGCCTCGCTGAGCGGCCGCTACACCCGGATGGGTGTGGCGGCCGTTCTTCTGGTGGCCGTTCGTCTGGTGGCCGTTCGTCCGCGCTCTTCAGCCCCAGCCGAGGGCGTGCAGCTTCTCGTCGTCGATCCCGAAGTGGTGGGCAATCTCGTGGACCACCGTGACCGCTACCTCGTCGATCACCTCGTCCCGGTCGCGACACATCCGCAGCGTCGGTCCACGGAAGATGGTGATGCGGTCGGGCATCCCACCGCCGAACAGGTCTCCGCGCTCGGTCAGCGGCACCCCGTCATAGACGCCCAGCAGGTCCGGGTCGTCCTCGGGTGGCTCGTCCTCGACGAGGAACACCACGTTGTCGAGCAGGTCCATCAGTTGCGGCGGGACCTCGTCGAGCGCGTCACCGACAGCAATCTCGAAGTCCTCCCGGCTCATCTCGACCGGGTCGGGAGCTGGCTCCTCGAGGTGCCGGTGATGGTCCTGCTCATCCGCATGGTCGTGCGGCTGCCCGTGGTGCTCGGTTGCGTCGGCGGACGGGTCGTCATCATGGGAAGCCACCTCGCCAGTATGCCTTTGTGCGTGTCAGTCACGGAGGCGGGGCCAGGGTCGAGGAGTCAACGTGGCGGAGCCAACGTGGCGGACTGGGAGTGGTGGTCCCGACGTGGTGGCGTGGGTGCCGCGGTCAGAACGGCGGGGGCAGTTCGTCGTCTGCCCGCCGCTTGGCTTCCTTGCGCCGGGTCTGGTGGGGTGCCTCGAACGGCCAACCCATGTCGAGAAACTGCTGGGCGTCCTCAAAGTCGTCCCAGCCAGCCAGCTTCTCGTCGTGGAAGACCGTCCGCTCGGTGAGCGCGGCATAGATCAGTCGGTCCCGGACGTCGATGTCATTGAGGTTGGGCCCGTCGGGGTGGTCCAGGATCGCTGGCCAGGGCGGCTGACTGTATTGGCGGTAGTCGTGGGGATAGGTGGTGTAGATCCGGCCGAACAGCGTGCGCCACGTCATCTTGCGGGTCTCGGGCTCGAGCAGTGCCTCAATCAGTCCGCGTGTCTTGTAGAAATGGTCGGCGCCGTGCTCGGTGGCGAGATTCTTGATCGCGGTCGGTCCGCCGCGTTGCTCGTCGTCGTGGTCGTAGGGCTCGACGTGGTCGAACTGACATCGTGAAGCAGGCACAGTGCACCCGGGCGCTCGACAGAGGCGGTCTGCCGCTGCGATCTGCTCGCGCATGTCACGATCTGGCGCGTAGGCCTTGCGGGATCGCTCGACACAGACTCCGGTGCCGGGATCGGTGAGCAAGCGGTGCATCGTCGTGCCGGGAGCCAACGCAAGCTCACGCACGTGCTCGGCCGTCAGGAAGATGCCGTGGTTGGCGATCTCGGCAACCGCCGTCGAGCTGGGGTCCAGCAGCGCGTCCAGCGGGACGATCACATCCAGGTGGACGGGACCGAGGCCGGCGATGACCTGGGCCAGCGTCAAGGGGTCGACCAGCGGACTATCGCCGGCATCCCGGGGCTGCTCACGCGTGGCGACATCCTGACCGCAGTTGCGGATGCCGCTGCCGCTGCCGCTGCCGCTGGTGGTGGTGCGGCTGCTGGTGCTGGAGCAGGTGCAGGTGGCGCCGCTACCGTCGTTGGTGGCGAGGGTGCCGTGCGCCAGGAGAGCGAGAGCTGCATCGACGGCCAGCTGCCTGACCGTGTCATCCGCACCGGCAGCGCGAGCCTTGCGGGCAATGACGTCGATCCGGTCATAGGACCCGACGACCGCCGAGGTCGGACCACGCAGTGAGATGGTCGCCGTCCCGTCGTCATCGACCCTCATCGACATGGCTCGTTCGGCCCGTGCCTGCTTGCGCTTGGCACGCTGCGACTCGGGATCGCTGCCCTGCACACGCGCGATCTCGCGGTTCAGGTCGCGCTTGAACTGAGCCGTTGAGGTCCGTGCACTCTGGCCGGCCTCGTCGGGCTGCGGGTCAGACGGCGGACAGAAGAGACGGGACGCGATGGCCCCGGCCTCGTGGTGGGGCAGGTTGCGGCACTTGTCATACCACGTCCGGGCCATGTGCCAGTCCACCTGGCCGCTAGCCATCGCGGCCCGCGCCGGGGCGCGCGGTCTTGGAGAGCTCATCAGGGGAGGCCACGCCCAGGCGGTCCAGCAGCTCACGACCGGCCGCGACGTTCATCTCCTGTGCCAAGTCATGCACAGCCTGTCAAAGGGCGCGTCAGAACCGTTCGACGAGACGACGGCCTCGTCGAAAACAAGGAGCACGCCCAGGGCGCCGTCTAACGCCGGATGGCCGTGGCGCCTGGGGCACCACGACCATCCGGATCGTGCGTGAGGGGCTCGCCCCCGTGGTGACTACGTCTTAGTGACGGTCGTCCGAGCGCAAGCGTGCGGTCTCGTCGGCCCGGGACTCCTCGATGGACTCCGCGTGGCCGCCGGGCAGGGCCTCAGCCTCACCGTGGTGGTGCGCGGCCGCCAGCTCGGACGGCGTGACGGGCTCGACCCGGTCCTTGAAGTAGAACTCCGACAGACTGCGCCGCAACTTGTGGCCGATGCCGCGGGAGGTGGGGGAGGCCACTCCATACTCATCCGTGTCTGCGGCAGTCGTGAGCGACAGCGGACGCTGCACCTCGTGCTGCACCAGGGGCCAGCGCTCCTGTGGGTCGAGGTCCTCGTGCACCTCATAGAAGCGACCCTCCGGCGTCCGCTGGATGCGGCCGGACTCCGCGCCGTGCAGGACGGTCTCACGGTCGAAGCGCTGCAACGACAGGCACAGGCGCTTGGTGACCATGAACGTGACGATCGGCAGGAGGAAGAACAGGACCCGCAGGGCGACCGTGATGTCGTTGATGGACAGGTAGAACTTGACCGCGATGATGTCGTTGATCGTGGCGAGTGCCAGGACGAGATACATCGAGATGGCAGCAGCGCCGACCGCGGTGCGGACCGGGGCGTTGCGCGGGCGGTCGAGCAGGTGGTGCTCGCGCTTGTCGCCGGTGATCCACGCCTCGACGAAGGGATAGGCACCCAGGATGATCCACACCAGCGGCAGCAGGACCAGCGAGCCCAGGAAGATCTGGGGACTGACCGTGAAGCCCCAGAGCGAGAACTCCAGGAAGCCAGGCAGGAGTCGCAGCGCACCGTCAGAGAACCACATGTAGAAGTCCGGCTGCGATCCTGCGGTGACCTGCGCCGGGTCATAGGGCCCGTAGGCCCACACGGCGTTAATCGTGACCGTCGCAGCAATGAGTGCGGTGATGCCGAAGACGATGAAGAAGAACCCACCGGCCTTGGCGGTGTAGACCGGCATCAGCGGGAAGCCCACGACGTTGTCGTTGGTGCGGCCCGGGCCGGGGTACTGCGTGTGCTTGTGCCAGAAGACCAGGAAGATGTGGACGGCGAAGAGCCCGACCAGGATCGCCGGCAGCAGCAGCACGTGGACGATGTAGAGACGCGGGATGATCAGCTCGCCGGGGAACTCCCCGCCGAAGATCATGAACGTCATGTAGGAGCCGATGACCGGCGCCGACGAGACGAAGCCGTTCATGGCGCGGATGCCGGTGCCGGAGAGCAGGTCGTCCGGCAGGGAGTAGCCCGCGAAGCCCTCGATCGCGGCCAGCAGGGACAGGACGGTGCCGATCACCCAGTTGAGCTCACGCGGCTTGCGGAAGGCGCCGGTGAAGAACACCCGGGCCACGTGCAGCGCGATGCCGACGATGAACAGCAGCGCCGCCCAGTGGTGGAGCTGACGGATCAGCAGACCGCCCTTGATCTCAAAGGAGATGTCCAGGGTCGAGGCGTAGGCCTCGCTCATGCCGACGCCCTTGAGTGGCACGTAGGAGCCGTCGTAGATGACGTGGCCCATGCTCGGCACGAACCAGAAGGTCAGGAAGGTCCCGGTGATCAGGCAGATGATCATCGAGTACATCGCGATCTCGCCGAGCAGGAACGACCAGTGGTCGGGGAAGACCTTCTTGAACAGGCCCATGCCCTTGGCGACACCAAGCCGCTCGTCGGCCCACACCAGGGGCGGGGGCAGCGACGGACGGGCGTCGTCCGCGGAGGTCTCAGTTGCAGCGCTGGAGGGCCTGGCGCGCACCGCGTCGGCTCCCTGCGGGATGGTCGTCATCAGCCACGCTCCCAAAAGCTCGGGCCGACCGGCTCAGCAAAGCCGTCAGCCGCCACGAGATAACCGTCCTCAACCGTGATGCGCAACTGCGGCAGCGGTCGTTTGGCCGGGCCGAAGATGACCTCGCAGTCGTTGGTCATGTCGAACGTCGACTGGTGGCACGGGCAGAGCAGGTGGTGCGTCTGCCGCTCATAGAGCGCCACCGGACAACCGACGTGGGTGCAGATCTTGGAGTAGGCCACGATGCCGTCGACACCCCAGTCGCGCTGCTTGGCGCTCTTGATGTCTTCGGGGTTCATCTTGACCAGCAGGACCGAGGAGGTGGCCTTGGCCGTCATGATCTCCTGGTCGCTGGGGCCGTCCTCGGTGTGCGCGCCGGCATACCCCTCGGGCATGACGTGGATGACCGAGCCCTGGGTGAGGTCGGAGGCACGGATCGGCGTCCCGGAGGGGTCGATCACCAGCCGCATGCCCTTCTTCCACACCGTCCTGGAGAGCATCTCGGCCGGCGAGGGGTCGCGCCAGATGTTGGGGTCCAGGCCACCAGCGACCTGCAGTGCCATCGGGAGGGCGAACAGGCTCAGGGCGCCACCGGCGGTCAGCAGCAGCATCGGGCGACGGTGCAGCTGAGCGCCGCGGTAGCCGTCGGACAGGACGCCAGCGGCGTCATCGCGTGCCGCCTGGTCGGAGGCCTGCAGGTGACGCTCCTCGACGACCTCGGTGTCGGGCATGAGCGTCTTGGCCCAGTGCACGGCACCGAAGCCGATGCCGAGCAGCGAAACCGCCATGGTCAGACCGAGGATCAGGTGGTAGAGGTTCATCTCGCCGATGAGCAGGATCTCGCCACGCAGGTTCGGGTCGACGAACAGGTAGGCCACGATGAAGCCGAGGGCGCCCAGCATGGACAGCCCGAACATCGTCGTCACCTGACGCTCAGCGCGCTTGGCGGCGCCCTCGTCCAGGTCGGCCCGACGGGGGCGGTGCGGGGGCAGCCCCGGGTTCTCGAAGCGGTCGAGGCCATCGGCCTCGACATAGGTGGCCGGCTTGTCGTGCGGGTCGTGCACGACGATCTCGTCGTCACTCATCGGTCAGGCCGCCTTTCGTCCGAGCCAGACCGCTGCCGCGATCAGCATCCCGATGCCGATGGTCCAGATGAACACGGCGTCACCCGCCGGACCCATCGATCCGAGATCGTGACCGCCGAAGGCGTTGCCACCCTCTTCGATGTTCTTGATGAAGGCGATGACGTCTTCCTTCTCCTGCGGGGTGATGGTCGCGTCGTTGAAGACAGGCATCGACTGCGGGCCAGTGAGCATCGCCTCGTACATGTGGACCGGCTCGACGCCCATCAGGGTCGGGGCGTACTTGCCGCGGGTCAGCGCACCACCCTGCGCGGCGGAGTTGTGGCACATCGCGCAGTTGGTGCGGAAGATCTTGCCGCCGTTGGCGATGTCGGCGTTGGCCAGGTCGGTGTACTCCGCGTCCGGGATGTCCGGGCCCGGGCCCAGGGAGGCGACGAAGTCACCCAGCTGGTCGATCTCCTTCTCGCTGAAGTTGACCTCGTTGGGGTTGGCCGGAGCCTGCACGCCCGGGGTGGCGAGCGGCATACGACCCGTCGACACCTGGAAGTCTGTCGCCGCCTTGCCCACGCCAGCCAGGGACGGACCCGCGGTGCCGTTGCCCCCGCCATTCTTGCCGTGGCAGGTCGCGCAGTTGGCCAGGAAGAGCTTCTCGCCCTCCTCGACGTCGTCGACCGCAGCGGCGGCGGAATAGCTGTCAGCCGGAGCGACCGGCTGCAGGGCCGCATAGGCGGAGCCGGTGAACGTCAGCCCGAGGAACAGCAGGACGATCAGGGCGATGGGGCTGCGTCGGTATGCGGCCAACTTGCTCACGCGGCGCTCCTCGGTCGTAGGTCGGTGCGGATGCTAAACATGTTGCGGCTCACTGGAGGACGTAGATCGTGAAGAAGAGGGCGACCCACACGACGTCGACGAAGTGCCAGTAGTACGACACCACGTGGGCGCCGACCTTCTGGGCGTGCGTGAAGCGCTTGGCGGTGAAGCTGCGGCCGACGATCAACAGGAAGGCGAACAGGCCGAGCGAGACGTGGATGCCGTGGAACCCGGTGGTCATGTAGAAGACCGAGCCGTAGGGGTCGGAGTTGATCATGACGCCCTCGCTGATCAGCGTGGCGTACTCCCAGATCTGACCCGAGACGAAGATCGCACCGAAGATGTAGGTGAGCACGAACCACTCGCGCATGCCCCACCCGCGCAGGTCAAACAGGCTGCCGGTCCGCGAGACGCGCCCCTCCTCAGCCTTGAACACGCCGATCTGACACCACACCGAGGAGATCACCAGGATCGTGGTGTTGACCGCCGCGAACGGCACGTTGAGCATCGCCGTGCGCTCGTCCCACAGCTCGGTCGAGACGGCGCGGATCGTGAAGTACATCGCGAAGAGACCCGCGAAGAACATGATCTCGCTGCCGAGCCAGACCATCGTGCCGACCATCGTCATGTCGGGACGGGTCGCTGGGCCCTGGGTCGCCTCCAGAGGACGCCCTGCTGCGCCTGCTGTTGCTGCTGTTGTCATCGCCACGCGGGCCATTATTGCCTACCTGGTGACCGGATGGACAGTGACCCTCCGATCGGGCGTGCCGTGACCAGGATGAGAGGCGTATGACGGGACGCGCGGCGGCCGGCGGCTGGCCGGTGCGCCCATCCGGGAACGGCGGTGGGTACCATTCGTCTCATGACCGTCCCGACTGAGGCCACGACCGCCGTCAAGGGCATTTCCGTCCTGGTGTTTAGCGATGACCGCGCCACGCGAGATGCGGTGCGTCTCGGTGTGGGCCGTCGACCGGCTGAGGGCGTCGCCGTCGAGTCCTGGCACGAGTGCGCGACTGCGGACGGCGTGCTGCTGGCGCTCAAGGAGCACACCTTCGACGTCCTCATCCTGGACGGCGAGGCCACTCCCTATGGCGGGCTCGGCCTCTGCCGCCAGATCAAGAACGAGGTCTATGACTGCCCGCCGATCATGGTGCTCCTCGGACGCGCCCTCGACGGCTGGCTGGGCGCCTGGTCGCAGGCGGACGCGGTGGTGGCGCACCCGCTCGACCCGGCCGCCTTGGCGCAGGGTGTCGCCGGACTCGTCGGCCGGTGACCGGGCAGCCCTTTGCCTGGTCGGACCTGCTGACCACTGTCTGCTCCGGCGGTGACCTGAGCGCCGCGGAGTCGGCGTGGGTCATGGACCGCGTCATGCTGGGGGAGGCCTCTCCCGCGCGGCTGGCCGCGTTCCTGGCCGGGCTGCGCGCCAAGGGCGAGACGGCCCAGGAGATGCAGGGCCTGGCCGACATGATGCTCTCGCACGCGTTGCGCTTTGAGGTGGACGGACCCAGCCTCGACATCGTTGGCACGGGTGGAGACCGCGCGCACACGGTCAACATCTCCACGATGTCGGCTGTGGTTGCCGCAGGCGCGGGGGTCCCGGTCGTCAAGCACGGCAACCGCGCAGCCTCCTCGTCGTCCGGGTCGGCCGACGTCCTCGAGGCGCTCGGCATCCGGTTGGACGCCACCCCGGAGGACGTCGTGCGGGTCTTCCACGAGGTCGGCATCACCTTCTGCTTCGCGCTGACCTTCCACCCCTCTTTCCGTCACTCGGCCACGGTCCGCAAGGAGCTGGGCATCGCGACGGCCTTCAACTTCCTCGGGCCGCTGACCAACCCGGCCCAGCCCCGTTATGCCGCCGTCGGTGTCGCCGATGAGCGGATGGCCCCGCTCGTGGCAGGAGTTTTCGCCGGCCGTGGCAAGGACGCGGCGGTCTTCCGCGGCGACGACGGTCTCGATGAGCTCACCACCTCCGGCAGCTCACGTGTCTGGTGGGTGCATGACGGACGGGTCCAGGAGTATGCCGTGAGTCCAGTGACCGTCGACCTGCCGGTCCACCCGGTGTCAGATCTGCGAGGCGCCGACGCAGAGCACAACGCCGGCGTCGCACGCAGACTCTTTGACGGTGAGCGGGGCGCCGCCCGTGTCGCGGTGCTGCTCAATGCCGGGCTCTCGCTGGCGGTCGCTGCCGCCGGTGAGGAGGGCAGGCACCCGACCAGCCAGGACGAGTTCGAGTCCCTGACCCGCGAGGGTGTGGCCCGGGCCGCGGAGTCGATCGACTCCGGCAGCGCCGCGGCGGTCATCGACCGCTGGGTCGCCGCGACCAGCGTCTGACCCAGCGCGGCAGGCCGCGACACGTGGTCACAAGAGCACCTCCCTGAGTAGGTCAAGAGTTCATCCTCCAGATGCATGCGAGGCCCCTGGGACTTGGCTAGGTTCCTTGGTGGGCCCCTGGCGCGTTCTTGACCTCGGGCTTGCACGAAGTCACTGATTGCACGAAGCCACTGCTTGCTCGGTTGTCAGGGGTGGGCAGAGCCGACTACTACAGGGGGAGACCTACCGTGTCACGAACGCACCCGACCCATCGCTACAGGCGAGGAGCCGCCGCCCTGGCGGCAGTGCTGCTGGGCAGCGGACTCAACGCTGCCTACGCCGCCCCGAGCGCTCCGTCCGACCAGGGCAGCGACGCCGCTGTCGCGGCCGACAACAGCTCGGAGTCGGACAGCGCCGCGCTGCTCGCCGAGCCGCAGCAGCATGAGCCGAACCACTTCGGCAGCTCACCCTTCACCCCGCGGGAGGCGACCGACAGCCTCTTCGTGGTCGACGAGAGTCCCGGACTGGACACGGGCTGCACCTTCCGCAGCAGTGGCCCGCTCGAGTTCGACATCGAGGTGGACCGCGTGCTGGGCGACGCCGACCGGGACCGGCTGGTGTCCAATGGTCTGCTGCCACAGTTCGCGAGCCTGCGGATGCCGGCCTATGACGTCGACTTCGACGCCGTCGTGCCGCCCTACAACCCCGAGCGTGACCGGGTCCTGTTCAACGGCCAGGTGGTGCAGGAGGAGTGGCTGACCGGGGAGAACGACGTCTGGAAGATGAACCAGTTCCTGGTGCCGATCGAGTGGGTCGAGTTCGCCGCGGATCCTGGTGCCGGAGGCACACCGGCACCGGTGGTCAACACCATCACCATCGAGATCGACACCGCCAACACGGACGAGCTGTGGTGCACCTCCATCGACTGGGCCGAGCTGTCCTTCACGATGCCGCGCCCGACCGTCTTTGCCCACGGCATCTTCTCCAGTCATGACATCTGGCTCACCCCGTGGTCCGCGACGCTGCAGGACGCCGGGATCTACACCCACGACACCCTCGACATGGGAGCGCTTGACTCGATCGCCAACAACGCCGACAAGATCGGCGTGGCGGTGGAGGAGACCCGAGAGCGGTATGGCGTCGACAGCGTCAACATGGTCGTGCACAGCAAGGGCGGCCTGGACTCACGCCACTACGTGGAGAGTCACGAGGGCGTCGACCGCATCGTCCAGCTGGGCACGCCGAACGCCGGCAGCCCGCTGGCTGACCTGGCCCAGGGGATCGTGGTGAGTGTCGGTGGGATCGGTGGGAGCCTGATCGGTGGCCTTGCCGCCCCCGCAGGGGTCCAGCTGACCACGCCCTACATGTGGCTCTACAACAACACGCACGCGCTGAGCCCCGAGGTGGACTTCACGGTCATGGCGGGCGACTACAGCGCCACCGGCTGCCCCCTGACCCTGGACTGCCTGCGGGACCGCTTCCTTCTCCAGGTCACCGGGCAGGGTGACACCATCGTCCCGCTGTGGTCCGCCCACCGGTTCGCGAGCATGCTGCAGCACACGTATGCCTCCTCCGGACAGGACAAGGACGCGACCCACGGCGGACTGCACCACTCGGACGCGATCCTGGATCTGCTGAGTCCGACGGTCGAGCAGCCCGGCACCGACGACACCGGGGCGGTCTTCTCGACGCAGTCCGCCTTAAGCGCGCCGACCGCAGAAGGACCGGTCGGCCAGCTGCCACAGCACACGGCCACGGTGGTCGGGCTGACCGCTGCCGGTCCGGGCGAGCACGAGGTGCCCATCGATGCGTCCTCGCCGACCTTCGTCTCGGTGCTCTACACGGCAGGGGCAGCGGTGACCGTGGAGCTGGTCTCACCCTCCGGTGACCGGATCACTCCAAGCACTCCTGGGGTGGAGTTCGAGGACTCTGAGATGGAGGGCAGCCGGCTGGCCGTCTATCACCTCCCCAGCCCCGAGGTGGGGACCTGGACAGTGGAGGTCGGCGGAGGGTCGGCCACCACGGCATACGCCATCCACGCGTGGCCCAGCGAGACCGACGTGTCCCTGACACTGGAGCTGCCCGAGCCCAGCGTGGCCTCGGGCGAGGCGGTGACGGTGCACGCCACCCTCACCGACGGCGCGACAGCGCTCACCGGCGCTCAGCTGTCGGCCACCGTGTTGCGCCCGGACGACACCTCGGTCGAGGTTGCGCTCGCCGACGACGGGCTCGGCGCTGACGTGACGGCCGGTGACGGCATCTACTCGACCACGCTGACCACCGGACCGGTCGGGATGTACCGCCTCGGGGTCGTGGCCTCGGGCGACACCGCCGGCGGCACACCCTTCAGCCGCGAGGTCTTTGCCCTGGCGACCGCGAGCAGCGGCCAGGCCACGGTCGGCACCATCACCGACCAGGGCGTCGACACCAACGGCAACGGGTTGTATGACGAGCTCCAGGTGTCCATGCAGGTCGACGTCGATGCCGCGGGCACCTACCGGGTCTTCGGTGAGCTGACCGACAGCGACGGCAACGTCGAGATCAGCAGCACGGTCGTGGACCTGCCCGCGGGCACCTCACCGGTCGTGGTCAGCTTCGACGGCGCGAGCATCTATGACGCCGGCGTGGACGGGCCCTACACCCTCTCGCAGCTGCGCATCACCGAGGAGTCCGAGCTGGCCCTGATGCCGGTCACGGACCTGACGGACGCCCACACCACCGGCGCCTACGGCTTTGCGGAGTTTGAGCACTCCGGCCTGCGGCTCACCGGCGTCGGGACCGCGCAGGGCGTGGACCTGGACAGCAACGGGTTGTTCGACCAGCTGGCCGTCACCGTGCAGGTGCATGCGGACGCTGCGGGCTACTACGAGTGGTCGGGCCAGCTGCGCTCACCCGCAGGGACCGAGCTGGACTTCGAGTCCGGTGCGGCGAACTTCACCGTCGGCACCAACGACCTGACCTTCGTCTTCGACGGCTGGGCGGTCGGCGACAGCGGTGAGGACGGCCCCTACCGCATCACCGATGTGCTCCTCTTCGGTGCGGGCCACAACCTGGTCGCAGGTGAGGCCTACGAGACGCCGCACTTCACCGCCAGTCAGTTCGAGGGCTATCGCGGCGAGGTGGAGCGGATCGCCGGCGCGAACCGCTATGAGACTGCAGGTTTGATCGCCCAGGCGGCACCTGCGGGCAGTGCGGAGGTGCTGGTGGCCAGCGGCGAGGTCTTCCCGGACGCCCTGGCGATGTCCGCGGCGGCTGGTGCGGCTCCCGGGCCGCTCCTGCTGACCAGGGCCGGTTCGGTTCCTTTGGCGACCAGCGCCGAGATCCAGCGGCGGGTCACGGAGAACGGACCCCAGGCGCTCGGCGTGGCCGGTGGACGCGAGGTGATCCACGCGGCCACCGTGGAGGCTCTGTCCGCTCTGGCCGGCACTGACGCCGAAACCCACTTCGGGTCGGACCGCTATGCCACCGCTGCAGCCATCGCGGCGGCGACCGTCGCGCCGGGTGCGACCTCCTATGTGGTCAGCGGGCTGGACTACCCCGACGCGCTGACGGCAGCAACCCTTGCGGCACCTGAGCAGGGGTCGGTGCTGCTGACTCGTCCCGGCGCCCTGCCGAGCGCGACAATCACCCAGCTGACGGCGCAGGCGCCGCAGCGGATTGTGGTGGTGGGTGGCACCGACTCCGTGTCCGACGACGTGCTGGCGCAGCTGCAGGACTATGCGCCCGTGGTCGAGCGGCTGTCCGGTGACGACCGTTATGCCACGGCGGCAGCCGTGTCCGACACCTTCGACCCCGTCATCGACGTGCTCTATGTCGCCACTGGAGAGAACTATCCGGACGCGTTGACCGTGGCTGCGCTGGCGGGCCAGCAGGGCGCACCGGTGCTGCTGACCCAGACGGGCAGCCTGCCGGCCGTCGCCGCGGCGGCGGCGGACCGTCTGGATCCGGACCGGATCATCGTGGTCGGTGGCACCGAGTCGGTCTCCGATGCGGTGCTGGAGCAGCTGGAGGCATATCTGAACTGACCCGGATCACCCGTTCGTCCCCGCCTGCACCTCTGGGCGGGGACGAACGTGTGCGTGGGCCGGCCTACTCGTCCAGGCCGATGGAGAAGGCCGCCTCGAGGTCCTGCGCGGAATAGGTGCGGAAGGCGATGTGGGTCTCGGTCTCCTGCACGCCCTGAACCTTGTTGAGCCGGTCGGCGATCACGTCGGCGAAGTCCTCGTGCCTGGCGACCCGCGCGACTGCGATCAGGTCGACGTTGCCGGTGACGGAGTACACCTCGGTGATGCCCTCGATCTCTGCGATGGCCTGGGCGGCCTCCGGGATGTGGGCTACCTCGACCTTGATCAACACGATGGCGGAAATCACGGCATCACTCTAGTGGGCACGGTCCCCGCGTGAGACTCAGGCCAGCCCCACTCGCAGGGCCCCGGGCGGGCGCTCGAGCGGACGGACGGCTGGGGTCTCGCCCCAGGGCTCGGCGAACTCACCCCACTGGCGCGCCATCGGCTCGAGCTCAGCCCGGGCGGCACCGGCCCCGCCGACCGGACAGGTCCACTCGCCCTCCATGGTGACCAGGCGGGTGCCCGGTGCCTCCAGCCAGCGCAGCACCAGCTCGGTCTCCTCCGGGTGGGCGGCCGGTGCGGGTGCCGTCGGGCCGGACACCACCTCGGCGGTGGCGCGGACCGCATCGATGAACGGCATCGGGTCGGCGCCGCGCGGAGTCACCGTGCTGCCCGCGAGCCGGCCGAACCGCACGCACACCACCTCCCAGCCGCCCGCGTCACGGCGCCGCGCCGCGACGACCTCGGGCGCCGACGACAGGGGAGCCAGCCGCTGGGCCCGAGCGCTGGCCCGGACCAGGGCGATCATCCGGTCGCGCAGGGTGGTCGCGTCCTCAAAGCGCTCCTGGGCGGCGAGAGAGTCCAGCCTGCCCCGCAACGCGGCCAGCACGTCCCGACCGTCGCCGACCAGGGCCATGGCCGCCTGACCGGCGAGCGCGGCATACTCCTCCGTCGTCTGCTCGCCGATGCACGGCGCGCCGCACCTGCCGATCTCGAACAGGACACAGGCGCTCTTGCGGGACCGCTCCGTCAGTGTCTGGGTGCACTGCCGCAGGGGGATCACCTCGTGGACGGCCGTGACCGCGGCCTCGGCCGTCTTGCGCGAGGCGAACGGGCCGGCATAGTGCGCCCCGTCACCGCGGACCTGGCGCACGATCGACAACCGCGGGAACGGCTCGGCCGTGAGCTTGACCCACAGTGCCTTCTCCGGGTGTCGGGAGCGGCGGTTGTAACGCGGCTTGTATTCAGCGATGAGGCGCAGCTCACGCACCTGCGCCTCGAGCCGCGTCGCGCAGACGATCGGGGTGATCGACTCGGCGATGCCTACCATCTCAGCCATGCGTCGCCGGGTCTCCGACGCTGTGAAATAGGTGCGCGTGCGCCGGCGGATGTCGACGGCTGTCCCGACATAGAGCGGCTCGCCGCGACCGTCCTTGAAGACATAGACCCCCGGCGCCGACGGCATCTCGTCGGCCAGGAACCGCTTGCGACGCTGGGCGGTGCTCACCCTGCTCGTGTAGCTCTGCAGCTCCTCCAGGGTGTGCACACCGAGGTTGCCGACCCGCTCGATCAGGCCATGAAGCACGTCGACGGTGGCCCGCGCGTCGTGCAGTGCCCGGTGGTCGGGGGTGGTCGTCGCGCCGAACAGGCGCGCGAGGCTGGACAGCTTGTGGTTGGGCGTCTCGTCGCGGTGCACGAGCTGGCGGGCCAGCCGGACGGTGTCCAGCACCGCAAAGCCGGGCCAGACGTGACCGGTGCTGGCGGCCGCCGCCTTGAGGAAGCTGACGTCGAAGCCGGCGTTGTGGGCGACCAGGACCGAGCCGCGGGCGAACTCGAGGAAGGCGGGCAGGGCGGAGTCGATCCGTGGCGCCTCGGCCACCATCGCGTTGGAGATGCCGGTCAGCACCGTGATGAACGCCGGGATCGGCACGCTGGGGCGCACCAGGGTCTGGAACTCGCCGATCACCTCACCGCCGCGCACCTTGACGGCACCGATCTCGGTGATGCCGCAGTCGGCGGGGGAGCCCCCCGTCGTCTCCAGGTCCACGACCACGAATGTCACATCCGACAGGTGGACCCCAAGGTCGTCGAATGTTTCCTGCACCATCTGCATGAGACGAACGTACGACTGAGCACTGACAGTGGGTCTCAGACACCCCGTGCGGCAGCCGATCACCCCCTCGACCACCCGCGCGGGGACGGTTGCCGCACACCCGCGTCCATGACAGGGTCTGCCGTGCAGGCACCACCTGGGGGCGAGGGGAGGACCGATGACCATCTCGGAGTATGTCGAGGTGCTGGGTGAGGCGACAGGTCACGGGTGGGGGTTCCTCACGGCATACGGACTGACGTGGTTGGTCTGTGCGGTGCTGTGGCTGCGGTCGAGCGCGCGTGTCGCGGCCTACGGCACCCTGTTCCAGGGCATGGTCGCCCTGCCGGTGGCACTGCTGCTGACCGAGCTGACGCCCGGTCCGCCGCGTCCGGTGCTGGACGGGATGCAGAGCCTGACCATCCTGCTCTCGAGCGGGCAGCTGCTCGCGCTGCCGGTCGTGATCTATCTCGTGGTCCGGCAGCGCTACACCGCGGTGCCGCTGGCGATGGTGCTCGTGCTGGTGGTTCACTTCGCGCCCTACTCGTGGCTCTATGGCACACCGCTCTATCTGGTGATGGGGGCGGCCGTGTCACTCGCCGCGGTGGCCGCGTCGGCGTCCGCCCGCGATGACGACGCGTCGGCCGCCACGAGCGCTGGTCGCGTCTGTCTGACAACCGGCACGATCCTGCTGTTGTGCGCCGCGGTGGCCTGGCTGCTGTAGTCCGCGACACGCCGGGGTTCGTGCGGCGGTGACCGGGGACCAGGCGGTGCCAGACACGCGTGTCAGGGGGGTCTGTCAGACCTCACCTCTAGCGTTTTCACATCAGTTGGAAGCACAGATGGAGGTGAGAGCAATGGGCATGACGATTGACTGCGAGACCTGCCCGGTTCGTGGCCGGCACTGCGGCGACTGCATCGTCCCGCTCCTGGGACGGACCTGGTTGGAGGAACCGACCCGGCGGCCGAAGCCAGCCGGGCGGCCGGAGCCAGCCGACGCCGACGGTGCGTCCCCGGCGTCGCTGCCGTTGGACTTCGAGGAGATGGAGGCTGTCGAGGCGTTTGCACACGCAGGGCTGATCAGCCGGGTCGAGGCGCACGAGGCGCGGGTACAGAGCACGCTGCCGTGGGTGGCGGTCGGCTGACCCGGCCGAGTGGCTGTGGGCTGGCTCGGCCGAGGGGCGGTGGGACCGCCCGGACGAGTGGCTGTGGGCTGGCTCGGCCGAGGGGCGGTGGGACCGCCCGGACGAGTGGCTGTGGCCTGACCCGGCCGAGTGGTTGTGGGCTGGCTCGCTGGCCGGCCACGAGCTCGGAGGCTCTCAGGCCGCTGACCTGCTCCCCTAGGATGGAGGCATGTCGGGAGCGCAGCGCCGCGCCATCCTCGCGATGGTCGCCGCCCTGATGCTCACCGGGTGCCAGAGCCAGCAGGTCGCCGTGACGGGGACGGCTGACCGAGACCGGATCGAGGCCTATGAGGCGATGTCTGAGACTGCCCTGGTTGAGACAGAGGGCCTGTGGGGCGACGGTTCGGTGCAGCTGCCGGTGAGCGTGGTGCTGCCCGCAACCCCGGAAGAGTTTGAGGAGCTCACGGGCGGAGCCGCCTCGAGTCGGGATGCCCCGGCGGTGACGGTCGGCGCGATGGCTAAGGCACACGTGGTGGTGCACCCGGACTCCTGGGACCTGTTGACCGCCGAGGGGCGACAGGCCGTGCTGACCCATGAGGTCACCCACCTGAGCATGCAGGGTGACGGCCCGGTGCCGCCGTGGCTGGGGGAGGGCCTGGCGGAATACACCGCGCACCGCAGCTCGGCCCTGGCTCCGGCCACGATCGCGGGCTCGGCCCTCGATCGGGTGCGTGCGGGAGAACTGCCGACGACCTGGCCGACACTGGCCTCCCAGGCGGGCCCGGTGCGGTCCAGGACCAACACCTGGGGCAGCTATGCCATGTCGTGGCTGGCCTGCCTCTATGTCGCGGACGCCTGGTCAGAGCGCGATCTCCTCGAGCTCTATGAGCAGGTCGCAGGCGGCACCCGCGTCGAGGACGCCATCCCCGCGGTGCTCGGCGTCTCGGAAGCGGAGGCGATCAGCGGCTGGCAGGTGTGGCTGCGCGCGATGGTCGCCACCGAGTGAGGGCGACGGTGGCCGAGCTCCACTGACCATGGCGCCGCCTCCGTCGAGGGCTGGGTCAGCTGTAGAGCCCCTCGATGTCCGCGGCGAAGTCCTTGGTCACCAGGTTGCGCTTGAGCTTCAGCGACGGCGTGAGATAGCCGTTCTCCTCGGTGAAGTCATGCTCGAGGATCTCGAACGTGCGGATCGTCTCGGCCCGGCTGACTGACTCGTTGGCCTTGTCGATCGCCTTCTGGACCGCAGCGCGCAACAGGTCGTTCGCCCGAAGCTCCTCAAACGCCAGACCGGTCAGCTCGTGGCGCTCCAACCACCCGGGGAGCACCTCGGGGTCGAGCGTGATCAGCGCGGCGACGAACGGCTTGGCCTCACCGACCACGAGGGCCTGCGAGATCAACGGTGTGGCGCGCAGCTGGTCCTCCAACGGCCCGGGAGAGACGTTCTTGCCGCCCGCGGTCACCAGGATCTCCTTGGCCCGACCGGTGATCCGCAGGAAGCCGTCCACGTCCAGCTCACCGAGGTCACCGGTGCGGAACCAGCCGTCCGCCATCCCCTCCTCGGTGGCCTCCACGTTGTTGTGATAGCCGCGGAACACGTTGACTCCGCGCACCAGCACCTCACCGTCGCTGATGCGGACACCCACGCCGGGCAGCGGCGGACCCACGGTGCCGATCTTGATCAGCTCGGGGGTGTTCACCGTGATCGGCGCGGTGGTCTCGGTCAGGCCATAGCCCTCGAGGACGATCAGCCCGATGCCACGGAAGAAGTGACCCATCCGCTCGCCGAGTGCGGCGCCACCGGAGACGGCATACTCCACCCGGCCGCCCATCGCGGTGCGCAGCTTGCTGTAGACGAGCTTGTCGAACAACGCGTGCTGGACCTTGAGCAGGAGCGAGGGCCCGCCGGTGTCCTGAGCCCTGCTCCACCGCTGCGCGACGTCGGCAGCCCGCAGGAAGATCGCGCCGCGCCCGCCGTCGATGGCCTTTTGCGCAGCACCGTTGTAGACCTTCTCGAAGACTCGTGGGACGGCCAGCAGGAACGTCGGCTGGAAGGACACCAGGTCAGCCATCAGCTGCTTCACGTCGGGGGAGTGCGCCAGCTTCATGCCGGCCTGCAGGACGAGCACCTCGATCAACCGGGCAAAGACGTGCGCGAGGGGCAGGAACAGCAGGATGCTGGCGCCCTCCTTGTGGAGGATGGCCTCGAACCGCTCCTCGGCGTTCTCGCAGAGGTCGAGGAAGTTGCCGTGGGTCAGCTCGGCACCCTTGGGTCGTCCGGTGGTGCCCGACGTGTAGATGATCGTGGCAAGGTCCGAGCGGTTCAGGTCGGCGCGCCGCCCGTCCAGCTCGTCCTCGGAGACGTCGGCCCCAGCGGTGACCAGCTCGTCCAGGCCGCCGCCGTCGATCTGCCACACGTCGCGCAGCGCAGGCACCTCCTCGCGGATCCCGGCGATGAGCTGGCTGTGGCGCGCGGCCTCGACCAGGATCGCGACCGCGGCGGTGTCCTGGATGATCCAGGTGGCCTGGTGCGGCGAGGAGGTCTCATAGATCGGCACCGGCACGGCGCCGGCGGTCCAGAGCGCGAAGTCGGCGACGGTCCACTCATAGCGGGTCCTGCTCATGATGCCGACCCGGTCCCCGACCTGGATCCCGGCCGCGACAAAGCCCTTGGCCAGGGCACGCACCTCACGGGAGAACTCCGCAGCGGTGACGTCACGCCATACGCCATCTGTCTGCCGGGACACCAGGGGACGGTGCGGTTCGCGGTCGGCCCACCCCTGCACGATGTCAGCCAGGGTGCCTTCCACCCGCGGGGGGACCAGGGGTGGAACCACATACTCCTGCACAGGAACTCCTCGCGGGTCGGGGGCCATGGATTCTCACTGTATAGCCCTGCTGCCACCCGGTCGGTATAGCCTTCCGTGCATGGCAGACCGCACAGAGTCCCGCATCGTGATCCCCGCCGCGCCGCACGAGGTCATCGAGGTGATCTCCGACTTTGAGAACTACCCGCAGTGGGCCGACTTCAAGGCAGCGACGATCCTGTCCGAGGACGAGGGCGGCTGGGCGCACGAGGTCGAGTTCGAGCTGGAGGCCGGTCTGATCAAGGACACCTATGTGCTGGGCTATGACTGGCAGATCACGGAGACCGGCGAGGGCTCGGTGTCCTGGGAACTGGTCCGCGCCGAGGTGCTCAAGGCGATGAACGGGACCTATGCCCTTGATGCGGTCGACCTGGCGGAGGCACCCGGTGGGGTGGGCACCGAGGTCCACTACCAGCTGCACGTCGACGTCAAGATCCCGATGCTCGGCGTGATGAAGCGCAAGGCCGAGAAGATGATCGTGGACACTGCGCTGAAGTCGCTGTCTGCGCGCGTGGTCAAGGATGGCTGAGCCTGCCGGCTCGGGGCCGGTGGAGCAGGAGGCAAGGCAGCTGGTCGAGGCGGCGGCGCGCTGGTTGGCGGCCGTCCCCGACACCGGTGCGTATGCCGATCGCGCGGATGAGCAGGAGAGTGACACTGAGGGGTCGGCCGGGACAGGGCCGGGGCCGGGTTTCGGCGAGGACGTCGACGGGAGTGCAGGGGCAGAGCACCTGTGCCGTAGCTGTCCGTGGTGCCGCGCCAAGGCGGCAGTAGGTCCCATTGGTGCGGACACGCTCGACTCGGTCGCGCACCTGCTCAGCGCGGCGGCCGAGAGCCTGTCGCTCTTTGCCCAGTCGCGACGCGAGGCCCAGCGCCGCGACGAGGCTGGACCCGACTCCGGAGCCCAGGACGAGGCGCCTCCTCAGGGCGAGGACTCTGAGGAGCGCCGCGACGTGCCGGGCCACAGCCGGCACGACGAGCAGAGCGACGACTCGGAAGGCGCACCACGATGGGCCTAAACATCGGGATCGACGTCGGCGGCACGAAGATCGCCGGAGCGACCGTCGACGTGGACGGTCAGATCCACCACCGATCACGCCGCGAGACACCGGCCCAGGACGTGGACGCGATGAGCGCGACCATCACCGACCTGGTGCACGACCTCCTGCGGGCCGCTGACGCCGACGGCCGCACGGTCGGTGCGGTGGGCGTGGCCGTGGCGGGGTTCGTGGATGCGAGCGGCACGACGGTGCTCTTCGCTCCCAACATCGCCTGGCGCGACGCACCACTGAAGCGGATGCTCGAGGAGACGGTCGGCAGGCCGATCATCCTGGAGAACGACGCCAATGCCGCGGCCTGGGGCGAGTTCCGCTTCGGCCCCGCGCGCGACGATGACGACATGCTGCTGCTCACGGTCGGCACCGGCGTCGGGGGCGGGATCGTCAGCGACGGCGAGCTGCTCCGGGGCCACGAGGGCGTGGCCGCCGAGGTGGGACACCTGCGCGTGCAGCCGGACGGCTACCGCTGCGGGTGCGGCAACAAGGGTTGCCTAGAGGCCTATGCGTCCGGGACCGCGCTCGTGCGCGAGGCACGTGAGCTGGTGCGCGGGGGCAGCCCGCACGCCGGCGCGCTGATCGACCTGTGCGGCGGTGAACCTGAGCAGCTGACCGGTGAGATGGTGACGCAGGCGGCGGCCGGCGGTGACCCTGCCGCCGTCGAGCTGCTCGCCGACCTCGGCACCTGGCTCGGTGAGGGCATCGCGAGCCTGGTCGCCGTCCTGGACCCCGCGGTCATCGTGGTCGGCGGCGGTGTCGCGGACGCCGGAGACCTCCTGGTGGGGCCGGCGCGCGCCGCGTTCGGGCGCCAGCTCACCGGCCGCGGGCACCGCAGGCAGGCCGACATCGTGCTGGCGGAGCTGGGCAACGACGCGGGCATGATCGGCGCGGCCGACCTCGCCAGCCGCCGGACCGCACCCGCGGACCGGGCGCTGGCCTCGGCGCGGGCCACCGAGGCAGACGACGCCAGACGCACTGACGCTGGCTCGCCGGCCCCCGCCTGACGGCATACTCCCGTGCGAGCGAGCCCTCCCGACCCACGCGACACGGTGACCGACCCGACTGACGGGGCGCTGGCGATCGGCGTCGACGTGGGCGGCACCAAGGTGGTCGCCGGTCTGGTCGATGCGCAGGGCGTCCTGCTCTCGACGGCGCGGCGGAACACGCCGGGGCGCACGACCGAGGCCACCGTCGTCGAGGACGTCATCGTCGACGCCGTGAACGAGGTGGTGGGGTTCGCGGCCACACACCTGCCCACCCGGGAGGTGGCAGGCGTCGGGCTAGGAGCCGCCGGTTTCGTCTCGGCCGACCGGAGCACCGTGGTCTTTGCCCCACACCTGGCGTGGCGTCACGAACCGATCAGGGACCGGCTCGCGGAGCGCCTGGGGCTGCGGGTCACCCTCGACAACGACGCCAACGCGGCGGCCTGGGCCGAGTTCCGGTTCGGCGCCGGTCGTGGCGAGTCACGGATGCTCCTGGTCACCCTCGGCACCGGCATCGGCGGGGCACTGGTGCTGGACGGCCGGGTGGAACGCGGTCGCTGGGGGCTGGCGGGGGAGTTCGGCCACATGCAGGTCGTGCCGGACGGTGTGCGCTGCGAGTGCGGCAACCGAGGCTGCTGGGAGCAGTACTCCTCCGGGCGGGCGATGCAGCGCGAGGCCCGGGGGATGCTCGAGCAGGACAGCCCGTATGCCGCCGGGCTGGCGGCCTACTGCGACGGTGACCCGGCCCGGGTCGAGGGGCACCACGTCACGCAGGCGGCACGCACCGGGGACGTGGCGGCCCTGGAGCTGATCGGGGACGTGGGCCGCTGGCTCGGGCTCGGCCTGGCCAACCTGGCCGCCGCGCTGGACCCGGGGCGGATCGTGGTCGGCGGAGGCGTCAGCGAGGCCGGTGACCTGTTGCTCGAGCCGGCCCGCGAGATGTTTGCCCGCCGCCTGGCCGGGCGCGGACACCGCCCTGTCGCGCCGATCCTGGCCGCAGAGCTCGGCCCCGCCGCAGGCATGGTCGGGGCCGCAGACCAGGCCCGGAGGCAGGCGGGCGGATGACCTCCCGCATCCGGGTGGCGAGCTACAACCTGCGCGGGCTGAAGGATGACGCGGCCGCCGCTGCCGAGGTGGTGCGTCGCCTCGACCCTGACGTGCTGCTGCTCCAGGAGATCCCGCGGCATCCGCTGTCGGGCGCCCGGATCGCCCACTTCGCGCGGCGCACCGGCATGGTGTGGTCGGGGCGCACGCGGCGCCTGTCCGGCACCGGGATGATGACGAGCAGGCGGGTGATCGCCACGGACTCCATCGACCGCAAGCTGCCGGTGGCGCCGCGGGCCAACCCGCGCAGCTACACCGCGGCGCAGGTGCGTGTGCCAGGCGGGCAGGACATCACCGTGGTGTCGCTGCACCTGTCGCTGCTGGCGGACGAGCGCCTCGCGCACGCGAGACAGATCCTGGACGAACTGGCCGCGGCACCGACGCTGGCGGACGGGCCGTTCGTCGTCGGTGGTGACCTCAACGAGAGCTCTTACGGGCCGGCCTGGCAGGTGCTGGGGGAGCGACTGCCGCTGGTGACACCGGACCGGCCGACCTTCCCCGCAGCTGGCCCGAAGTCCTGGATCGACGCGATCTTCGCCAGCCAGGACCTGACGGTGCTGCCCCACGCGGACGTGCCGTTGGAGCGGGCGCTGGTCTCGGCCGCCAGTGACCACCTGCCGGTCTGGCTCGACCTCCAGGTCGCCAGCGGCACTCCCCAGGAGGACGATGAGGTCAGGGCTGGCTTCCGAGGTTCACGTCACTGAAGCCCACGTCGCAGAATCCGACGTCGCTGAGGGCCCACGTCACTGAGCAGGGTTGTTACCCTTGGCAGTGGTGCCCGGCACCCCGGACGACGGTTCAGTACCCGGTGATGACAAGACTGGCCAGCTCTGTCCGTCTCGTCCGCCAGGGAGAAGTGAACCGTCATGGACTGGGTCATCCTGATCGGCTCAGGCGTCCTCGAGGCCGTCTGGGCGACGGCGCTCGGCGCCTCCTACGGGCTGCGCCGGCTGCGCCCCAGCATCGTCTTCCTCGTCGCCATGGTGATCTCAGTGTGGGGGCTCGCGATCGCGATGCAGACCATCCCCACGGGCACGGCCTATGCCGTCTGGACCGCCACCGGCGCCAGCCTCACCGTGCTGTGGGCGATGCTGCGCGGCACCGAACCGGTGACCCTGGTGCGCATGCTGCTGCTTCTCGGGATCGTCAGCTGCGTTGTCGGCCTGAAGGTGGTGTCCTGACATGCCTTGGGCAGTGCTGCTGGTCAGCGCCGTCTTCGAGGCCGTCTGGGCAAGCGCGCTGGGTCAGTCCGAAGGCCTGACCCGCGTCGGCCCCACGGTGGTCTTCGTGATCTTCTCGATCGTCAGTCTGGTCGGGCTCGGCTGGGCGATGAAGACGATCCCCACCGGCACGGCGTATGCCGTGTGGACCGGTCTGGGTGCCGTCCTCACCGTGATCTGGGCGGCCACCACTGGCCAGGAGGCGCTGACCCCGCTGAAGGTGCTTTTCCTGGCAGGGATCATCGGCTGTGCCGTCGGCCTGAAGTTCGCCACCCCGCCAGCCGGCGACGAGGCTGCTGAGACTGCTCACTGACCGCGGGGACAGGTGGACAGAAACGGACCTGCGTCGCTCGCACCTCCGTCCTCAGCACTATCAGAGCATCGCGCCTTACGGCCACCTCCCGCGCCTCACGGCCACCTTCATCGCCCGCACTCTCCCGGCATCGCGTGGGATTCAGTCCTCCTGAGGGAACGAACCCCACGCAATGGCCGGGCACGCACACATCACGGCCACCTCCCGCGCCTCACCTCCCGGCATCGCGTGGGACTCAGTCCTCCTGAGGGAACGAACCTCACGCAATGGCCGGGCACGCACACATCACGGCCACCTCCCGCGCCTCACCTCCCGGCATCGCGTGGGACTCAGTCCTCCTGAGGGAACGAACCCCACGCAATGGCCGGGCACGCAGTCCGTTTGTGGATAGCGCGGAGGGCGCTGCGCCCAGGACGGGCACGCTGAGCCGATGGAGTCAGGTCATGCCTGCGGTCATGCGGCTTGCAGAACGAGCGCCGCGGGAACGAGCTTCGCGAACGCGGATCTCACACCCGCAGCAGGGAATGGTTCCTCCATCATGATGGTGAGGTGCTCGTTCCCTCCCCGCGCCCTCCGCCGAGCCCGAAGACCTGCTGCCGCACGCGCTCAGAGTCCTCGTCGTCCTGCCACACCACGCGATGCCTGGTGCCGCCGTGCGTGAAGTCGCCGCCGGTCCAGTCGTCCACGGCCCGATCCAGGTCGTCCCCGGAGATCAGCCAGTCGGTGACAGCACCATCATGCAGGAGGTAGGCGTGCACGACCTCCTGCGGGCCGGTCCACCTGGACCACCACAGATGTCCTGAGACCCGCGACCAGGACTGCTCGACGCACAGGAAGAGGTCGGCGACCTTCTCACCCTGGTGATCGAGGAGCACCCCCGCCCGCTCCCGGAAGGAGTCGAGGCGTCGGTCGCCGGGACTCTCGATGTCATCGGGCGACCACGGCATGAGGCCGACTATGCCACCTGGGGTGCTCCAGGATCGAGCGGGTGGCAGGCGATCGCCAAAGGCCGGGCGGCGGAGCTGGTCGGCTGACCTCTGCCTCCCTGGCGCTCAGACTCTGGCGCCGCCGGAGGAGTCGGTGTAGTCGCGGTTCTTGGGCAGCCGCAGCACCAGCAGCACCACGCCTACGACAGACACGACCAGGCCCACGGGGGTCCACCAGTCGGCGCGCAGGACGCGGAAGACCTCGCTGAGGATGAGGATCAGCGGACCTCCGAGGAGGCCGGCGACGATGGACCACAGGTGCAGGTCACCGGCGGGCAGGGACGGGGTCGGCGGGATGAAGTGCTCCTCCTCGTCCGACTCGTCCCAGCCGCGCCAGGCCTCCTGCGGCGGACCGCTCCCGAGGTCGTCGTCCGGTGGACCGGGTGGCGGCGGCGTGGCACCACGCGGCGGGTCCGCCGGGGGTGGGGCGGCACCACGGGGTGCGTCCGGTGGTGGGGTGAAGTTCCTCAGCGGCGGGTTGACATCCGGTCGGAGTGGGTTGGCTCCCGGTGGGGTGACACCCCGACGGGAGGGCGGCCAGGGGTTCGGGTCGTCGAAGCCCTCGAGCGGACGGTTCTCCTGGCGCTCCTGGTGGCGGCGCTGCAGCTGCGCCCGGCGGATGGCCTCGCGGCGTCGTGCGACCGACTCGGCCTGCTCGGCCCGCAGGCCGGACACGATCTCCTCGAAGCGGGCGTCGATGTCATCCTCGGGTCGCTCGCCGCGCCCGGATCCCTCAGGTGCCATGACCACTCACCCTGTTCACGAACTCCAGTGTGCCCTCGATCAGCTGCTCGGCGTCATGGTCCAGCGGCGCCACGTGTGCCGACTCCTCGAGCCAGGTGACCGTGACGTCGTCGCTGCCGACCTCGGCGAGGAACACGTCACAGGAGACCGCGGGCACCACACTGTCGTGCCGGGACCGCACCAGCATGACGGGCTGACGGATCTCGGGCAGCTCCCGCACCAGCCGCGGCCACTGCTCGACGAAGGAGTCGAACGCCTTCAACGGCGTCAGCGCGTAGGCCATCTCACGAGGCGGACCCTCCCGCCGGATGTCGTCCCCGATGCCCTGGATCGCCGGCACGACATGCTTGACCAGCGGGATCACCTTCAAGCGCCAGTCGTCGGCGGCGAAGGCCGGGTTGACCAGCACCAGGCCGTCGATCAGCTCGGGGCGCCTGGCTGCGACGTCGGTGACCAGCGACGCGCCCATGCTCACCCCGAAGGCGACCACCGTGCGGTGGCTGGCACGCAGCTCCTCCAGGGCGGCAACCACGGCGGCCAGCCAGTCGGCATACCTTGTGCGGGACATCTCCTGCCAGGTCGTGCCGTGCCCCGGGAGCAGGGGAGCTGACACGGCATACCCCTGCTCGGCGATCCGATCCGCGACCGGCCGCACCATCTGGGGCGAGGAGGTCATGCCGTGCATCACCAGCACCGCGGTGTCGGCCCGCTGGCCCGACCCGGGCGAGTGGAACGGCTCGGCGCCCTCAAGAATCTGCACACCTCGATCTTGTCATGACAGACTGCGGAAGCGGTGCGCCGTGTCCGCCGGGGATGCCCCCTAATATGTCCTGAACCGGTGATGGAGGTCCTGGTGCTCTATTGGTTGATGAAGAACGTCCTGATCGGCCCGGTGGTCCGGACCCTGTTCAAGCCCTGGGTCGAGGGCGAGGAGCACGTGCCCGAGCACGGAGGCGCGATCTTCGCCAGCAACCACCTGAGCTTCTCCGACTCGGTCTTCCTGCCGCTCGTCGTGGACCGGCGGATGACCTTCCCGGCCAAGATGGAGTACTTCACCGGCACCGGGATCAAAGGGTGGCTGACCAAGACGTTCTTCAAGGGCATGGGCCAGATCCCGATCGACCGCTCCGGTGGAGAGGCCAGTATGGCGGCGCTCAACTCCGGCCTGCGGGTGCTGGACCGCGGCGAGCTGTTCGGCATCTACCCCGAGGGCACGCGCAGCCCGGACGGCAAGCTCTACAAGGGCAAGACCGGCGTCGCGCGGATGGCGCTGGAGGCCAAGGTGCCGGTCGTGCCCGTCGCGATGATCAACACCGACAAGGCGCAGCCGACCGGTCAGGTCATCCCCAACGTCAAGCGGGGTCAGGTTGGCATCCGGTTCGGCAAGCCGCTGGACTTCTCACGCTATGAGGGCATGGAGGAGGACCGCACGGTCCTGCGCTCGATCACCGACGAGATCATGTATGAGCTGATGCAGCTCTCCGGCCAGGAGTATGTCGACGACTATGCCGCGTCGGTCAAGGAGCGGATCGCGGCGCGGGCCAAGGCCGCGGTCGAGGGAGCTCGCGTGGCGGTCGACAAGGCCGTCGACCAGACCAGGGTGCAGGTCGGGCAGGTCCGCCGCCAGGTCGACGAGCGGGTCGAGACGGCCCGCACGCAGATCGAGGAAGGCGTGCAGTCCGTGCGCAGCCAGGTCGAGTCCGTCGGTGAGCAGATCAAGGCGCGCGGTGAGGCGAAGGCGGCTGCGGAGCAGGACGACGCCAACGCGACCGACGAGAGCGTCACAGGCGAGAGCGTCACCGACGCGGCGACCGTGGAGGGGGAGCAGCAGGACCCCGGTGAGCACGCGGCATACGACACGACTGTCGAGCCGCTCGAAGGCGCGTCCGACGACCACCGGTGAGGTTCGGCGCCACTGAGGCTCCTACGATGTCCAGGTGACCACGGACGTGACCGGACCGCCCCCCACCGGGCACCATCTCGAGTGGGGCGACCTGCCCGCCAAGCAGCAACCCACCTGGGGTGACGCCGACGCGCTGGAGCGAGCCGTCACCACGCTGCGCGGCTTCCCGCCCCTGGTCTTCGCCGGTGAGTGCGACCAGCTGACCGCCAAGCTCGCGGCGGTGGCGCGGGGCGAGGCGTTCCTGCTCCAGGGCGGTGACTGCGCCGAGACCCTGGACGGCGTCACGGGCCCCAACATCCGCGAGCGCATCAAGACGATCCTGCAGATGGCGGTCGTGCTGACGTATGGCGCGGGCATGCCGGTCGTCAAGGTCGGCCGGCTCGCGGGTCAGTTCGCCAAGCCCCGCTCGGCCGACACCGAGACGCGCGACGGGGTGACGCTGCCCGCCTATCGCGGCGACATGGTCAACGGCTTCGAGTTCAGCGCGGAGTCGCGGGCGCACGACCCGTCGCGGATGGTCAGCGTCTATCACGCGAGCTCGTCGACGCTGAACCTCGTGCGCGCGTTCACCAGCGGTGGCTATGCCGACCTGCGCAGCGTGCACACCTGGAACAAGGGCTTCGTGGCCGGGCCCGCGCAGGCGCGCTACGAGAAGATGGCCTCCGAGATCGACCGGGCCGTGCGCTTCCTGGAGGCCTCGGGGGTGGCCGACGCCGAGGAGCTGCGCCGCGTCGAGTTCTATTCGAGCCACGAGGCGTTGGTGCTCGACTATGAGCGCGCCATGGTGCGCCGCGACTCGCGGACCGGGTTGCCCTACAACACCTCTGGCCACTTCATCTGGGCCGGCGAGCGCACCCGTGACCTGGACGGGGCGCACATCGACTTCCTGTCCAAGGTGCACAACCCGATCGGCGTCAAGCTCGGCCCGACCGCGACGCGCGACGACGTGCTCGGGCTGCTCGACAGGCTCGACCCCGAGCGCACGCCCGGGCGGCTGACGTTCATCACCCGCATGGGTGCCGACAGGATCCGCGACCTGCTGCCCCCGCTGCTGGAAAGCGTCGGCGAGGAGGCGGGCAAGGTGGCCTGGGTCTGTGACCCCATGCACGGCAACACGTTCTCCTCGCCGAGCGGGCACAAGACGCGCCGCTTCGAAGACGTCATCGACGAGGTTGCCGGCTTCTTCGAGGTGCACCGGGCGGCTGAGACCTGGGCCGGGGGCATCCACGTCGAGCTGACCGGGAACGACGTCACCGAGTGCGTCGGCGGCTCCGGTGCGCTGGACGTGCAGGACCTCGGGCTGCGCTATGAGACGTTGTGCGACCCCAGGCTGAACCACCAGCAGAGTCTGGAGATGGCCTTCCAGGTCGCGGCGATGCTCGAGGCCGGGCGTTGACATGAGTGGGTCGACTGGGCATCCCTCAGCGGGGCGGCAGACCGCGGGTGGGCAGACCACGGGGCAGAGCACGGCAGACCTGCGCTCGGACACGCTGACCCGCCCGACCGACGCCATGCGCGAGGCGATGGCGTGGGCACCGGTGGGCGACGACGTCTATGGCGAGGACCCGACCATCCTGGCCCTGCAGAGTCAGGTCGCCGAGCTGCTCGGCCACGAGGACGCGCTGTTCACCCCGAGCGGGTCGATGGCCAACCAGCTGGGTGTGCGGCTGCACGTCGCGCCAGGTCAGGAGCTGATTGCCGACGACCTGGCTCACGTGCTGCGCGCCGAGATGGGTGCTGCGGCCGTGCTGAGCGGCATCTCCGCCCGCAGCTGGCACGCGAACGCCGGCCTGCTGGACGTCGACGCGGCCATGGCGCTCGCGGTGACCGACGGTGGTGCATATCAGGTCGGCACCTCATGCGTCGTCGTCGAGAACACCCACAACTTCGGAGGCGGCACCGTCCAGCCGCTCGAGGCCATGCGGGAGCTGCACCGGCGTGCGCACGAGCGTGGCATGGCTGTGCACCTGGATGGCGCACGGCTCTGGAACGCCCACGTCGCCACCGGCGTCCCGTTGGCGGACTATGCCGCCTGCGCCGACACCGTCTCGGTGTGCCTCAGCAAGGGGCTGGGTGCCCCGGTCGGGTCTCTGCTGGTGGGCTCGCGGGCCCACATGGAGCAGGCGCGGGTCTGGCGCAAGCGCTTCGGCGGCGGCATGCGTCAGGCGGGGATCCTCGCGGCCGCGGGCCAGTTCGCGCTGGAGCACCAGCTGGAGCGGCTGGCCGACGACCACGAGCGGTGCCAGCGGGTCGCCCGCGCGGTCGCGGCCACTCGCGGCGACGCCGTCGACCCGGCGGCCGTGCACACCAACATCCTGGTCCTGCATGTCGCCCCGGCCGGGTGGAGCGCGAGCGACTTCATCGCCGCAACCGGCGAGCGTGGAGTGCTGGGCTATGCGATGGGCCCTGAGCACGTGCGCTTCGTCTGGCACCTAGATGTCGACGATGCCCAGACCGACCACGCCGCCGCAGTGCTGACCGACCTGGTGTCGCAGCAGGCCTGAACCGCGTGGGGCGCGGCGGCGGGCCGGTTTGGACCGCTGTTTTGTCGGCCATGGCAAGCACATGGGAGGTCGAAACGGCGTGTGCGGGGGGCGGGCGGGTTTGGACCGCTGTTTTGTCGGCCATGGCAAGCACATGGGAGGTCGAAACGGCGTGCGCGGGGGGCGGGGAGACGCTCACGACAACGCTCAGAGCACAGTCAGGACGATCTCGGTGCCCTTCGGCCTCATCTCGCCGGCGTCGACGCTCTGGAAGCGCACGGTCGAGAAGTAGCCCCCGGCCAGGTCCTCACGCTCGACCACGAAGCCCGCGTCCGTCAGCAGCTTCTCCGCCTCGTCCCACTGCTTGCCGATCACGCCGGGCACCTCGAACAGTTCTGGGCCCTTGGACACCGTCAGCGTCACAGTGTCGCCGCGGAAGCCGGTGCCGGAGGCCGGTGACTGCGCCACGACGGCTCCGTCGGCCACCGAGTCGCTGAAGACACGCTCCTCCTCGACCACCACGGTGAAGCCGGCATCGGTCAGTGCCTGCTCGGCGTCAGCCTGCGGCTGGTCCACGACGTTGGTGATCTCGATGGGCTGACGGCCCTGGCTGATGGTCACCGTGACCTCGGTGTCGGGCTTGAGCGACTGCCCCTCCGCAGGTTCGACGGAGATGATCTGCCCCTCGGGGATCGCCTCGTCGTGCACCAGGACCGGTTCTGCCAGAGTCAAATTGGCGTCCTCGATCATGGGCGTCGCCTGCTCGAGCGTCTTGCCGACAACGGGCGGCACGGCATACCTCTCCGGACCCTGGGAGACCGTGAGCGTCACGTCGGTGCCGTGGCGGACCGAGACGCCGGGGTCGTGCGAGGCAGCCATCACCGTGTCGGGCGTGACCGTCTCGGAGAACTCCAGCTCGACGACGGGGTCGAGCTCCTCGGCGTCCAGCGCCGCCCGCGCATCAGCCTCGGTCAGGCCGACCAGGACCGGCACGGGGGAGTGGATGCCGGGACCCTCGGTGAAATACCACGCCGCGCCGGCGCCAGTGCCACCGATCAGGACCAGGAGTATGCCGAGGAGCCAGCCCGCGGCCTTCATGCGCCGGCGGGGGCGCCGGGGGGCCGGAGCCGGCTGACGCGTCTTGCGCGGCTTGTTGCCGCTGGTCCGAGCGTAGTGCTGAGGTGTCTGGCGGGCGACGGCCATGGTGTCGGTCGTCCGCAGCGGCCTGGTGTGGTCGAAGCCCTGGGTCAGGTCGGGGTCCACCGGCTGGCCGGGCAGGGCGTCGAGCTCGGTGTCGGAGAGCTGGCGCACCGAGTGACGCAGCTCCTTGAGCGCGGCGCCGGCGTCGGTGGGGCGGCGCTCGGGGTCCTTGGCGCAGGCCCACTGGATGAAGGCCTCGATCTCGGCGGGCACCGTGGCCACCGTCTCCGCGGCCCGCGGGACCTCGCCGTGCACGTGGGAGTAGGCCACCTGCACGGGGCTGTCGCCCGGGAAGGCCTTCACGCCGGTCAGCAGCTCATAGAAGAGCAGCCCGGCGGAGTAGATGTCGCTGCGCTCGTCGGTGCGGCCGCGCTCGACCTGCTCCGGGGCGAGATAGGCGGCGGTGCCCCACACGAGCTCGCTGCTGTGGCTGGAGGTCGCGGCGGTGACCGCACGGGCCAGGCCGAAGTCGGCGACCTTGACCATGCCGTCGCTGCGGATCAGGACGTTCTCGGGCTTGACATCACGGTGTGCCAGACCAGCCTCGTGCGCGGCCGCAAGCGCCTGCAGCACCGGGTCGAGATAGCTGACGGCGTCGCGGACGCTGTGCGCGCCGTGCTCGGTGATCACCTCACGCAGCGTGCGTCCCTCCACGAGCTCCATGGCCAGGAAGACGAGATCGTCGTCCTCGCCCTGGTCGAAGACCGAGACGACGTGCGGGTGGGACAGCCGGGCTGCGGTGCGGGCCTCCTGCCGGAAGCGGGTGACGAACTCGTCGTCGCCAGCGAGGTGGGCGTGCATCACCTTCAGCGCGACTCGTCGGTCGAGGCGCAGGTCGGTGGCGCTGTAGACCGCCGCCATGCCGCCCTTGGCGAGCAGGGACTCCACGCGGTATCGACCGTCCAGGACACGGTCGATCACGGCAGAGGTAGCGGTGCTCACCCCTTCAGGATACGGAGCCTGGCCTGGGAATCGGTGGAGGTGGCCTGCCTCACATGCGATCGCGGTGGTGCTTGACCGTCTTCACATAGTTCTTGGTGTCGGCATACATGCCATGGGTCTGCACGCCGTACAGACCCTGGTAGTAGCCACCGATGGCCTGGTCCTCGTTGTCCGCCGAGCGCAGCAGGGCACGCATGATCACGGTGCCGGCGGTGACGTTGTCCTGGGGGTCGAGCAGGTTGAGCTCGCGCCCGACCAGACCGGAGGCCCAGTCGCCGCTCGCGGGGATCACCTGCATGACACCGATTGCGTTGGCGGGGGAGACAGAGCGGTGGTTCCAGCCGGACTCGGTGTAGCTCAGGCCGAGCATCAGGTCGGGGTCCACGCCGTGGCGCTTGGCCGTGTCGCGCACCATCTTGTTGACCTCGTCCCGGGTGGGGACGGGGACGCCGGACAGGTAGTCCCGGTTGGCGGCCGCCGACCCGGCGACCTCGTCGCTGTAGGTGTAGTGCAGGAACGAGTTGGGTGCGCCCTTCTTGGCTCCCTCACCATCTCGGTATGCCGAGGAGCGGCTGGCCGCGGCCGTGGCACCTGGCAGGGTGATCTGCTGCCCCACCTGCAGGCCGCGGGCGTTGACACCCGGGTTGGCGTTCACCAGGGTGGTCAGGGAGATGCCGTTGGTCGCCGCGATGCCGGAGAGGGTGTCGCCCGCACGCACCGTGACGGTGCCGCCCGAGTGCGTGCTGGCTGCGCTGCCGCTCTTGCCAGAGCCTGCTGAGGAGTCCTTGCTCGGGGTGTCGGCCTTGGCGCCGGGGATGCTCAGCTGCTGACCGGGATAGATCATCGCCGAGGGCAGGTTGTTGGCGCGGATGATGGCGGAGACGGACACGTTGTGCCGTGCGGAGATGTGCGACAGCGTGTCGCCGGGGCGCACCGTGACCTTGGCCGACGCCTTCGCCGGCGTGGACGTGCCCTTGCCTGTCGCCTTGACCGGTGCTGCGTAGCCACTGGCCTTGCCTCCCGGGATGGTCAGCTGCTGGCCGGGGTGGATCATCGCCGAGGACAGGTTGTTGGCCCGCATGATCGAGCCGACCGACACGTCGTGCGTGAGCGAGATCGCCGACAGGGTGTCGCCGGAGCGGACCGTGACCGACCCGGCGCCGCTCGCCTTGCCGCTACTCGCCTTGCTGCTGCCACGGGACGAGGCCTTGTCACTCTTGCCGCTGACCTTGCCCGGCACCTCGATGACCTGGCCAGGGTGGATGAAGCCCCTGATGCTGTTGTGCGTGGTGAGCGCCGAGACCGTGGTGCCGTGCTCGATGGCGAGGTCATAGAGGGTGTCGCCGGGTTGGACGCGGTAGTCGCTCCAGGCCTTCTTGGCTGTGGCCAGCGTGCCCACAGGCAGATGGTTGGACAGGTCGATGACGGGGATCTCGACGTGCAGTGCCGGGGGCAGGTCTGCGACGGGGCTCATCATGCGCCTTTCGCGGGGCAGGGCGGAGTGACTCGTGGTGAACGTGCGTTCTGTGTGACGCACGTGAAAAGTACCTGAGTTTTGCCAATTGCGCCAGATTCACAGCGTGTCGCTTCTTGTGGCAGACTTGAATATGTGGTAAACGACAGCGATGTAATTCCTCCGTCCGACTCCGGCGACGACGTCCTCGACCAGGCCGAGTGGCTCGCCGTTCCCGACATCATGGAGCTGACCGGCGCCTCACTGGCCGAGGTCAAGACCTGGTTGCAGGATCGGGACATCATCGGCTCGCGCCGCGGTCCGAACAGGGCGGTCTATGTGCCGGCACTGTTCCTGACCGAGGAGGGGCCGGTCTTCCCGCTGCGCGGCACGATCATCGTGCTGGCCGACGGTGGCTACCGTGACGACGAGATCATCAGGTGGCTGCTGGCCAGCGACGACACCCTGCAGGGGGGCAGCGCGATCGCGTCGCTGCGGGACGGCAGCAAGACCGAGGTCCGGCGCCGGGCCCAGGAGATGGCCTTGTAAGACGAGTTGCGGGTCAGGTGGAGCGGGCGGTGCTGATCGAGACCAGCTCGACGAGCGCGGCCCGCCCCTCGTCGGTGAGTCCGTCGGTCTCCTCCAGCGCCCGCAGGGCAGCCGCCGAGGACTGGGAGATCATCTCCTCCGTCGCGCGGACCGCACCGACGCGCTCGAGCAGCTCACGGCATACGCCCACCTGCTCGTCGGTCAGGTCCGGGCGACCGAGACAGTCCAGCAGCGCCGCGGCGTCCTCGTCGCTGCCCAGGCCCAGCGCGTGCGCGACCAGCACGGTGCGCTTTCCCTCGCGCAGGTCGTCGCCGGCCGGCTTGCCCGTCGCTGCGGGGTCGCCGTAGACCCCGAGGACGTCGTCGCGGATCTGGAACGCCTCACCGAGGGCCAGCCCGTATGCCGACAGCGCGGCGAGCGTGTCAGGTCCGGCTCCTGCGGCGCGGGCACCGATCAGGAGAGGTTGTTCCACGCTGTATTTGCCGCTCTTGTAGCGGATCACGGTGCGGCAGCGGCGGATCCGCTCGGCGTAGTCGAGGCCCTCCCAGCCCTGTGCCGCGTCCAGGACGTCGAGATACTGCCCAGCCATCAGCTGGGTCCGCATGTTGTCGAACTCACTTCTGGCAGAGGCGATCTCATCTGGTCGTAGGCCAGAGGTGGCGAACATGCTGTCGCACCAGGTCAGGCACAGGTTGCCGGCCAGGATCGCTGCGGCGTGACCGAACCGGTGGGACTCCCCGGACCAGGCCTGCTGCCGGTGGTCGGCGGCGAAGGTGCGGTGTGCGGTCGGTCGGCCGCGGCGCAGATCGGACTCGTCCATGACGTCGTCGTGCAGCAGGGCGGCCGCCTGGAACATCTCCATCGAGCTGGCGGCGCGGATCAGCGCGGGGGAGTCCGGGCCGCCCAGAGCGCGATAGCCCCAGAAGAGGAAGGCCGCCCGCAGACGCTTGCCGCCGGTGAGCAGGGCGGCGACCTCGTCGACGAGACGGGTGACCTGGGGGCCGAGCTCGTCGAGGACGGCACGCTGGTGGGTGAGGTCCTCATCGAGGGCAGCCTGCACGCGCTCACGCAGCTGCGGGACGTCGATGGGGTGGGGAGTGGACACGGGATGAGCCTACGGCGTTGTCCACAGCGGATGAGCCTGGGGTTGACACACTGTCGGTGGGTAGTCGTACATTTGTCCTATCGAACAAGGATTCGATAACTGGAGTGCGACGAGCAGTGGAGGTGGGCGATGAGCCGACGGTATGCCGACCCGGTCGAGGTGCGGGTGGGCGAGCCGCAGATCGGGCTGCGGCCGGCGATGCCGGCCGGGGTCGATATCGCCGCCGTGCCCACCGCGTTCATCTGGCGCGGGCGGCTGCACATCGTGCAGGTGGTGCTCGATCACTGGACCCAGCGCCTGCCCTGGTGGCGGGGGTCGGTCGACGGCCCGACAGCGGATGACCCGACTGCTGGTGGCCCGGCCGCTGATGGCGGGGCCGCTGGTGGTGGGGCGGTCGAGGAGACGCAGTTCCCAGAGCTGGAGCGCCAGGTGTGGCGGGTGGAGGCCAGCGCCGGCCGACTGATGCAGACAGGGGTCTACGACCTGACCAAGGACGACCGGTGGCGCCTGGTGCGCGTCGCCGACTGAAGGAGGAGCGATGACCACCATGAGCACGCACAAGCCCACGATGAGCACACACCCGATCGGGGGCCCGCACACGAAGGGGTCCCAGGGGGCGGGGTCCCAGGGGGCGGGGCCTCAGGCTGCGCCGCCGTCGGCGAGCACCGTGCTGGACCTGCTCGACCGGTCCCGCGCCGGACTGGTCCAGGCCTGCCACAGCCAGAGCGCCGCGCAGCGTTACACCGAGGCCCACCTGGCTGCCCTGCGGGCCGCGGCCGCCCTGGTCGCTGCCCGCACCCCGGTCAGCGGCCGGTCCCGGCCACGCAGCGTGTGGGAGGTGTTGCCGGGGCTGGCGCCAGAACTGCGGGAGTGGGCCGTCTTCTTCGCCTCGAGCGGGCGTCGCCGGTTGGCGCTCGAGCGGGGCACCGCCATGGTCAGTCCGCGGGAAGCCGATGACCTGGTCCGCCAGTGCGAGAGCTTCGTGGAGCTGGTGCGCGGCGCGCTGCACCTGCCGTTCGCTGAGCCGCTGCCCAGCGAGCTGACCCCCACCACCCCCTGGTGATGGCGATGGGGTCGGAGTTTGCGCACCTGCACGTCGCCTCCAGCTTCTCGATGCGTTATGGCGCGTCGACGCCCGAGGCGCTGGTGGAGCGCGCCGTCGAGCTGGGGCAGTCGACGCTGGGGCTGACCGACCGGGACGGTGCCTACGGGGCCGTCCGGTTTGCTCAGGCGTGTGCCCGCGCCGAGGTCTCTGCGGTGCTGGGGGTCGACCTGGCTGTCGTCGAGCCACCGGTCATGGGGCCCGGTGCCAGGTCCGGCGCCGGGCACGGAGGTCGGGTGTCGCAGTTCCCGGACCGGCCGCTGGATGCCCGCATCCAGGCTGCGGGGGTCCGCTGGACGGGGGCCGATGCGCTCGATGGGGGTCGTCCCAGCCGGGCTCAGCCGGTCAAGGGCGGGGCGCTGGTGGACGATCAGCACCCACGGGTGACCGTGCTGGCCCGCGGGCAGGGCGCGGGGCTGGAGCCCGGCACCGGGTGGTCGCGGCTCTGCCGGCTGATCACCCACACCCACCTGGCCGGCGAGCGGGGCAGCCCCCGGACCAACCGAGCGCTGCTGGCCCGCGCTGCGGCGCCGGTGGGCGGGCCGGGGGAGCAGGTCGCGCCGGTCGTGGTGCTGCTCGGACCCGACTCTGACGTGGGTCGGGCCCTGCTGCGTCGCAGGGTCGGGCTGGCCCGTGACTTGTTGCGCAGCTGGATGAGCACGCTGCCGGCTGGGTCGCTGGCCATCGAGGTGGTCTGTCACGGTGGTCCGGAGGGCACCCCAGCCAGTCTGCAGCACGCCGCACGGTTGTGGTCCCTGGCGCTGGAGGCCGGGCTCCCGGCGGTGCTCACCGCGGCGGTGCGGCACGCGGAGCCGGGCCAGGGCCGGGTCGTCGACATCCTGGACGCAGCTCGGCGCATGGTCGCGCTGGACGAGCGTCACCTGGACCGGGTCAGCACCGCTGGGCACCTGGCCGGGTCCGGGGTGATGCACGCGGTCGCCGAGCGGGTCGCCGAGGCGGTCGGACCGACGGTGCGTGCGGCGGATCTGCTCGCCGCGACCGCGGCGCTGGCCCGGGAGTGTGTGCAGAGCCCGCGCAGCGACCTGGGCATCGGCGATGTCCACCTGCCCGAGCCCGAGGTGGTCGGGGTCAGCGGCACCGGCCAGGCCCAGCAGGTCCTCACCGAGCGGGTCCGCGCGGCGGTCAACGTTCGCTATCCAGGCCATCCCTCGGCATACCTCAGCCAGGTGCACGACCGGCTCGACGAGGAGCTGAGGGTCATCGCGGGGCTGGGCTACCCGACCTACTTCCTGACCGTCGCGGCCGTGTGCGACCTGATCCGTGAGGCAGGGGTGCGGGTGGCCGCGCGCGGGTCCGGGGCCGGCAGCATCGTCAACTATCTGCTCGGCATCAGCGGCGTCGACCCGATCCGGCACGACCTGCTGATGGAGCGGTTCTGCTCACCGCTGCGGGCCCAGCTGCCCGACATCGACATCGACGTGGAGTCCGCCCGGCGCACCGAGATCTATGAGCGCATCCTGGAGCGGTTCGGCTCCGAGCGGGTCACCTGTGTGTCGATGATGGAGACCTACCGGGTGCGCCACGCGATCCGCGATGTCGCCGCCACCCTGGGCATGCCGCCGGGGGAGATCGACGTGATCGCCAAGGCCTTCCCGCACATCCGGGCCCGCGACGCACGGGCGGCGGTGCGGGACCTGCCGGAGCTGCGACGGCACGGGTTTGACGCCCCGCGGATGCAGATGCTGTTCGAGATGGTCGAGAGCCTGGACGGGCTGCCCCGGCACATCGCGCTGCACCCGTGCGGGGTGATCCTGTCCAACACCACCCTGCTGGATCGCACCCCGGTGGAGGCCAGCTGGCTGGGGTTCCCGATGAGCCAGTTCGACAAGGACGACGTCGAGGACCTCGGGCTGCTCAAGCTCGACGTGCTGGGCATCCGCATGCAGTCCGCGATGTCCCACGCGGTCGCCGAGGTCGAGCGGGTCGACGGCGTGCAGATCGACCTGGACGACCAGGGGCAGGTGCCCTATGACGACACCGAGACGTTCTCGCTGATCAAGTCGGCCCGCACGCTGGGGTGCTTCCAGATCGAGTCACCGGGCCAGCGTGAGCTGATCGGCAAGTTCGGGCCCGAGACGTTCGGCGACATCATCATCGACATCTCCCTGTTCCGCCCCGGGCCGGTCAAGTCCGACATGGTCCGGCCGTTCCTCAACGCGCGGCAGGGCTGGTCGGAACCGGAATACCTCCACCCCTCGCTGGCGCCCTACCTGGAGGACACCGCCGGTGTCGTGGTCTTCCACGAGCAGGTGCTGCAGCTGGTCGCCGAGACCACCGGTGTCACCCTCGCGCAGGCCGACGAGGTGCGTCGTGCCCTGGGGACTCCGCAGGGGCAGGCGCAGGTCGAGTCATGGTGGCGACCGGCGGCCGCCGCCCGGGGCTACTCACCCCAGGATGTCAACGCGATCTGGGACGTGCTGGCGGCGTTTGCCTCATTCGGGTTCTGCAAGGCGCACGCGGCGGCGTTCGCGGTCCCGACGTTCCACTCCGCCTGGCTCAAGACCCACCACACCGCGGCTTTCCTGGCGGGGGTGCTGACCCACGACCCGGGGATGTATCCCAAGCGCCTCATCCTCGAGGAGGCCCGCGCCATGGGCGTGCACATCCTCGGGTTGGACGTCAACGCCTCAGGAGAGACCTATCTCCTGGAGCGGGTGAGCCACGAGGCAGACGGTCCCGGCTGGGGACCGCCGTCGACCGATCGCCCCGTCCGGGCGGGACGTGCCGACATCGTCGACCAGCACCTGGCCGAGGTGGAGGAGCGGGCCTCCGGCTATGGCATCAGGCTGTCGCTGGCCGAGGTCAAGGGCATCAGCGGCGACGAGGTCGCCAGGGTTGTGGCCGGTCAGCCCTATCACTCGCTCGCCGACCTGTGGCAGCGGGCCAGGATCAGTCGCCCGGTGGTCGAGCGGCTCGTGCTGGCCGGTGGCTTCGACCAGCTGCACGGGGTGGGCAGCGCCCGGTCCACCACGCTGCGACACGGACCGACCCGCCGGGACCTGCTGCTGCACGTCGCTGAGCTCGACCGGTGGAGTCGTCCCGGGGCAACCAGGGGGCGTGCGCGGACCCGCACGGTGTCTCCCACGCTGCCCGCCGCCCGGTCGTCGGCTGTCCCGTCGTCGGCTGTCCCGTCGTCTGCTGCCCCGTCGTCTGCTGCGGGGGAGGTCGCGGCCCGCGCCGGGGCACAGGCCAGGGGAGCGCGGACCTGGCACCCACGAGTGGTGGACCCGACCCAGCTGACCCTGGACCTGGGCGACGAGCCGGTGCTGCGCAGCGGCAGCGGGCTGCCTGAGATGACCCCGCAGGAGCAGATGCTGGCCGAGCTGGAGGTGCTCGGCATGGACGTCAGCTCCCACGTGACCACCACCTACCAGCCGATGCTGCAGGCGCTTCGGGTGGTCCCGGCCAACCAGCTGCTTGGGCAGCGCAACAACAGCGAGGTGCTGATCGCGGGAGCGAAGGTCGCGACCCAGACCCCGCCGATCCGCTCGGGTCGCAGGGTGGTCTTCCTGACCCTGGAGGACGGCAGCGGTCCCAGCGACGCCACCTTCTTCGAGGACGTGCAGGGTCCGTTTGCCGAGACGGTCTTCCACTCCTTCCTGCTGGTCGTGCGTGGCATCACCCGGCGCACGGGGCCACGCGGCATCTCGGTGCGGGCCACCGGCGCCTGGGAGATGACGGCGCTCGGTCGCGCCTTCGAGACCGGTGGCAGTGAGGCGGTCCGAGAGCTGATGGAGTCCATCGAGCACGACGCCGTGACCGGCGCAGAACACGCCGAGGCCGAGGCACGAGGCAAGGACACCGTGCGGGGGCGCCGGGTGCTGCTGCACGCCTCCGGTTTCAAGCAGTCGCCCTATGCCGACACCAAACCCGCTGGCCCCGGCAGCAAGCTGTGGCACTCCAGCCCGGGCAGCCCAGGGTGGTGAGCCCGACGAGCACTGTGCCCCTCGCGACGATGCCTCCTGGTGGACTCGACGACCGTGGCTGCTCGATCCTGCACGTCGACATGGACGCCTTCTATGCCTCCGCGTCGCTGATCGACCGTCCCGAGCTGGTCGGGCGGCCGGTCGTCATCGGCGGCGGGATGCGCAGCGTGGTGCTGTCGGCCACCTACGAGGCCCGGGCCTACGGCATACGGTCCGGGATCCCGATGGCCAGGGCGCGCCGGTTGTGCCCGCAGGCCGAGATCGTCCGGCCGGACTACGACCGTTACAGCCGGATCTCCGATGCGGTGATGGCGATCTTCTCCGAGGTGACCCACCAGGTCGAGCCGGTCTCGATGGAGGAGGCGTTCCTGGACGTCTCCACGGCCCGACGGCGGCTGGGGGGCCCGGCGCAGATCGGGCAGTGGATCCGGGATACCGTCGCCGACGAGCAGGGCATCACCTGCTCGGTCGGTGGGGCGCCCACCAAGGTCGTCGCCAAGATGGCCTCCCAGGCGGCCAAGCCGGACGGGATGCTCATGCTGCCGCCGCACAGGGTGGTGGAGTTCCTGCACCCGCTGCCGGTCGGAGCGCTGTGGGGCGTGGGGGAGAGCACCGAGGCTGCGCTGCACCGGCTCGGGCTGCGCACGGTCGCCGACATCGCGCACCTGCCGTTCGTGACGCTGAGCCGAGCCATGGGTGCCACCAGCGCGGCGCACCTGCAGGCCCTGGCCTGGGGTCATGACTCCGGTCGGGTCACTCCCGCGCGGACCGAGCGCAGCGTCGGATCCTCCGGGACCTTCCACCAGGACGTCGACGACCCGGCCGTGATCCGGCGTCAGCTGTTGCGCCTCAGTGACCGCAGCGCCACCAGGATGCGGCACTCCGGGCTGCTGGCTCGCACCGTGGTGCTCACCGTCCGGTTCTCCGACTTCACCACCATCACCCGGTCCCGCACGCTGCGGGAGAGCACCGATGTCACTCGCGACATCTTCGGTGCCGCGACTGCGCTGTATGCCGCGCTCGGGCTCCAGCGCGCCCGGATCCGGTTGCTGGGTGTGCGGCTGGAGAGCCTCACCGACGCGGCAGAGACGCCGGTGCAGGGCAGGCTGGATGAGCCGGAGCACGGGTGGCGTGATGCGGAGCGGGCGGTGGACCGGGCCGTTGCCCGTTTTGGCAGCGGCGCAGTGCGTCCCGCAAGTCTGGTTGTCCAGGGCGAGACTCGAGGAGACTGGACCCAGGACGAAGGTGGTGCCGACCCGCCGAGGGGGCAGATAGGTCGGGTTCACAGCTCCTGACCGCAGCGCCCGGCCGGCTCAGGGAAACCTTTTTGGACTGCCGCGCGTATTGACGGTATGGACCCGGCTACCGTTCCGACGCATCCCGGCCTATCCTAGATAGAGGACGCCGTCATCGGTGGCGCGCGTCACCCACCACCCCCAGTGGTGGCCAGAAGTCGACCGTCAGGGAGGTCACCGTGCCGCTCTCCGAGCACGAGCAACGAGTCCTTGAGCAGATGGAGCAGGCGCTCTATGCCGAGGATCCGCGATTTGCGACGTCCCTGGTTGGCAAGACCGAGGCCCGCGCCAAGCGGCGTCGCGCCGCGCTCGGGCTGCTCATCGCGGTCGGTGGCCTCGGGTTGGTCCTCCTGGCCGTCTCCTCGCAGCAGATCTGGGTGGGTGGCATCGGTTTTGCCGCCATGGTCGCCGGCGGTGTCTGGGCGATGACCTCTCCGCGTCACAAGGGCGCCACACTCGGGACCGTGGACGCCGAGGGCAACGTCACCCTCAAGACCAAGTCCGGCCCCGGCAACGCGGCCAAGCAGAAGGGCATCGTCGACAAGTTTGAGCAGCGCTGGGACAAGCGCCGCGAGGAGGGCCCGTTCTAGCAGCACCCGCCACATCGCACGAGCACAGAAAGCCCCCGCCACCGGCGGGGGCTCTCGTGTGTTGGCCGACCCCTCAGAGCGCCGCCGCGACGGTCTGGGACCACACCTGCGCCGCCTCGTCGACCTGCTCCTCGGTGACCACGAGGGCTGGGATCATCCGGACCACCTGACCCCAGGCGCCGCAGGTCAGCAGCAGCAGCCCGTTCTCTGCGGCGGCCTGCTGGACCCGGGTGGCCGCAGCGCCGTCGGGCTTGCCGTCGGCATCGCGGAACTCGGTGCCCAGCATCAGGCCCAGGCCGCGCACGCCCGCGATGGCGTCGTGCTGGCCGGCGACCTCCTCGAGGGCGGCCCGCAACTGCTTGCCACGCTGGTCCGCGTTCTCGACCAGGTGCTCGTCACGGATCACCTCGAGGGTGGCCAGGGCCGCGGCGCACGCGACCGCGTTGGCGCCGTACGTGCCGCCCTGGGAGCCCGGCCAGGCCTTGCTCATCAGCTCCTCGGAGGCGGCGATGGCCGACAGCGGGAAGCCCGAGGCGATGCCCTTGGCTGTGATCAGGATGTCGGCGGTGGCGTCGAAGTGCTCGTGCGCCCAGAAGCGCCCGGTGCGGCCCCAACCGGTCTGCACCTCGTCCAGGATCAGGAGGATCCCGTGCCGCTCCGCCCGTTCACGCAGTCCGGCCAGGAACTCCGTGGTCGCCGGGACGTAGCCGCCCTCACCGAGGACAGGCTCGACCAGGAAGGCGGCGGTGTCCTCGGGGCTGGTCAGTGTCTGCAGGGTGTAGTCCAGCTGCCGGAGGGCGAACTCGGTGGTCTCCTCCTGCGACCAGCCGTAGTGGCTGGGGTCGGGGAAGGGGGTGACGGTGACCCCGGCCATCAGCGGTGCGAACCCGGAGCGGAACTTTGTCCCCGATGTCGTCAGCGACGCTGCCGCGACCGTCCGCCCGTGGAACCCGCCGTGGAAGACGACCACGTTGGGGCGCCCGGTCGCCTGACGAGCGAGCCGGAGCGCGGCCTCGACCGCCTCCGAGCCGGAGTTGGCAAAGAAGACCCGGTCCAGCCCCTGGGGCAGGACCTCACCAAGACGCTCGGTCAGGTCCAGCAGCGGGCGGTGCATGACGGTCGTGTACTGCGCATGGATGATCTTGGCGATCTGCTCCTGCGCGGCGGCCACGATCCTCGGGTGGCTGTGACCGGTGCTGGTGACCCCGATGCCGGCGGTAAAGTCCAGATATCGGCGATCATCCTCGTCCCAGAGAAGAGCACCCTCACCGCGAGCAGCGATCACTGGGGTGGCCTGTTTGAGGATGGGGGACAGCGCGACCATCGGAGCCTCCTGACTCTTGATAGATTGTCGACAATCTTGCCTTGCGAGCGTAGCGCAGAACCTGGAGGTGGTTCGATGAGCCCGACGAGCACGACGTCACCGACATCCGAAGCGACCCATGACGAGCAACGGGTGCTGGACGCCGTCCCGCGTCAGCTGTTCATCGACGGTCAGTGGAGCGATGCCACCGCTGGTGCCACCTTCGAGGTCCTCGACCCCTCGACAGGACAGGCGATCGCCTCCGTGGCGGACGCGACGGCGGAGGACGGGATGCGTGCCATGGACGCCGCCGTGAGCGCACAGGCCGACTTCGCCGCCACCTCGCCGCAGCAGCGCTACGACTGGTTGATGGGCGCGTTCCACCTGTTGCACGAGCGGATCGATGACCTGGCCCTGCTGATGACGCTGGAGATGGGCAAGCCGCTGGCGGAGTCCAGGGGAGAGATCACCTATGCAGCCGAGTTCCTGCGCCACTTCGCAGGCGAGGCGCTGCGCGTCCAGGGCGGCTACCAGCGCTCACCGGCCGGCAACGCCCGGTTCCTGATCACCCGCCAGCCGGTGGGCCCGAGCTTGCTGATCACACCGTGGAACTTCCCGATGGCCATGGGGACCCGCAAGATCGCCCCTGCCATCGCGGCCGGGTGCACCAGCGTGATCAAGCCGGCCCAGCAGACGCCGCTGTCGATGCTGGCCTTCATCGACATCCTGCGCGAGGTGGGTCTGCCGTCCGGCGTGGTCAACGCGGTCACCACCTCCGACTCCGGCGGGGTGATGGAGCCGTTGATCCGCTCCGGCAAGGCCCGCAAGCTCTCGTTCACCGGCTCGACCAAGGTCGGCAAGATTCTGCTGGAGCAGTGCGCCGAGAAGGTGCTCCGCACCTCGATGGAACTGGGTGGCAACGCCCCGTTCCTCGTCTTCGAGGACGCTGACGTGGATGCTGCGGTGGAGGGTGCGCTCGCGGCCAAGATGCGCAACATGGGGGAGGCCTGCACGGCTGCCAACCGCATCTATGTGCACGAGAGCGTCATCGAGGAGTTCGGCTCGCGGCTCGCTGAGGCTATGGCGGCACTGCCGGTCGGGCGCGGCACCGGTGAAGGCGTGCGGGTGGGCCCGTTGATCGACCAGGACGCCCAGGACAAGGTCACCACCCTGGTCGCGGACGCCGTGGACCGGGGCGCGCAGGTGCTCACCGGTGGGTCAGCACCCGAGGGTGAGGGCTACTTCTTCACCCCGACCGTGCTCACCGGGGTGTCGACCGATGCCCGGATGGCCTCGGAGGAGATTTTTGGGCCGGTCGCGCCGCTGACGCCGTTCAGCACTGAGGACGAGGCGGTGGCGGCAGCCAACGACACCCCGTTCGGGCTGGTCTCCTACGTCTACACCACCAACCTCCAGCGTGCGCTGCGGGTGGCGGAGGCTCTGGAGAGCGGCATGGTCGGACTCAACCAGGGCGTGGTCTCCAACCCGGCGGCCCCCTTCGGCGGCATCAAGGAGTCCGGGCTCGGGCGAGAGGGCGGCTCCGTCGGCCTCGACGAGTTCCTCGAGATCAAGTATGTCGGGATCGCCATGTGAGCACGCCGCCTCCCGTGCAGTTGGCCGGATAGTTCGCGCGGAACCCGGACCTCGTGTGAAGGATGCGTGCAGTTGGACGGGTCGTTCGCGCGGCTCAGCCGATGGTGCCGGTCGCCGTGGTCGTCCCACTGAGTCGCTCAACGGCATCCTGCATGTGCGCGACGATCAGCCGGTCGGTGATCGCGGGGTCTCCCTCGGCGAAGGACCGGGCGATCGCCTCGTGCTCCCCGACCCGGGTCTCCGGGACCGTGTAGGTCGCCGCGAGCGCGTGGATGCACATCCGCGTCTCGGTCAGCAGGGTGTCGTGAATCCTGTGCAGCCGAGGGCTCTGCGCCGCGTCCACGAGGGTGCGGTGGAAGGCGATGTCGGCGTTGGTGAACGCCGCCGTGTCGCGCGCGTGCGCCGCACGCGCCATGTCTGCGGTGATGCCGAGCAGGTCGACCGCGGCCGACCCGGGGTCGAGCCGGTGGACCTGGGCGGCAGCGGTCCGCTCGACTGCCTCTCGCGCGAGATACATGTCGGCGACGTTCTCGGGGGTCATCTCAATGACAAACAGGCCACGGTTGCGGATCGAGATGAGCAGTCCCTCCTGGGTCAGGCGCTGCAGCCCCTCGCGCAGCGGACCACGGCTGACGCCCAGCTGGCTGGCATAGGCGGCCTCGCCGAGCTGACTGCCCGGTGCGATCTGCCCGCTGGCGATGGCCTCGCGCACCCGGGAGGCGATCATGCTGGGAGTCGACTCCTGGGGCAGTGGTTCGACCTGTCCCGGATCGGCCTTGCTCATGACGACGTCCGGGTGGGGACAAAGAGGGCTCCGAGTCCGGGCAGCCGCGGCACCGGCCCGAGGAGCCGCAACCCCTCGTGGACCGTCACCTGGTTGGCGGTGAGCACCGGCATCCCGGCCGTGCCTTCCAGGTCCTCGATCCAGGACAGAGTGTGCATCGCGGTGTCCGGCACCAGGACCGCCTGGGCGTCGCGGCGTTCTGCCCCCTCCACGATCGCCATCACCTGCTCGCGCCCGAGGGTCCCCACCTCGGCCGCCGTCACGATGTCGTGACTGCCCATCGCGGTCACCTCGATGCCGCCCCGCCTCAGGAACGTCACGAAGTGCTCGGCCACATCGTGCGGATAGGACGCCGCGACCGCCACCCGCTCCGCGCCCAGCGACCGACAGGCCTGGACGAAGGCCAGCGAGGTCGAGGAGGTGGGCAGTCCGGTCAGGTCACTGAGGGCCGCCACCTGCTCGTGCGCCCCGTCCCAGCCGAAGACGAAGCTGCCGCTGGTGCAGGCCCACATCAGGGCATCGAGTGAGTGCCTCTCCTGCAGGCTGCGGGCACCCTCCGCCAGCCGGTCGGTGCCACCGAGGTCCAGCAGGGCGTCCACCCGGTGGGCATCCTCACCGACCGAGGTGTGGACCAGCGGCAGCCGCAGCTCGGCGTCCGGCGCGTCCTGGCGCAGACGCGTCTCCAGACGGGGGTAGTCGTCCTCGGCGCTGTGGCCGGGATACAACAGTCCGATGGTGGCCATGAGCCGCCTCCTGGGGCGCGAGTCAGATTGTCGACAATACTAGGCTGCCGGGCCACCCAGGAGGCGCAGCGCGGCCAGCGCATAGCAGCGCGCCGCCACCACCAGCTCGTCCACGCCGACGGACTCGTCCGCGCGGTGTGCCTGGACATTGACCGAGCCCGGGCCGAGCACCAGCACCGGCACGTCCCACCGCTGCGCCACGTGGCCCCCGTCGCAGGACGCCGTCCAGCCACCCAACGGTTGGCCCGGTCCACCGGCCGCGTCCAGGGCAGCGTCGACGAGGCTCACGAAAGGGTCCTCGGGCGCCGTCTCAAACCCGGGCATGTCCATCGGCGACTCCACCGACCAGGTCAGCCCCCGGTCCTCGAGCCCGAGGGTCGCCACGCGCTCCCGCACTCCGGCCAGCATGGAGGCGCCGCTCTCACCCGGCATCAGCCGGCGGTCGACCTCGATCCGGCACTCGGCCGGGACGACGCTGCCACCGGTGCCACCGGCGACCACCCCGACGTTGAACGTCGGCGCGCCCACCAACGGGTGCGGGTCGGCGGCATACTCGTGGTGCCAGCGCTCCAGGTCGCTGATGATCGTGGCGGCACCATAGATCGCGTTGCGCCCGTCGTCCGGGCGCCCGGCGTGCGCTGCCTGCCCCTGCACCGAGATCGACAGATAGCTGGCCCCGCGTGCCGCGATGATCGTCTGCAGGTCGGTGGGCTCGGCGACGATGCACCCCAGCAGCGCGGGGTGGCTCCGGGCGACCCAGTCCTGCACGCCCAGCCCGTTCTGCTCCTCGTCCATCAGCGCGACGAGGTGGACCGGGCCGCGGAGCGGCACACCGGCCTGCCGCAGCGCCGACATGGCGATCAACGCGCTGGCCAGACCGCCCTTCATGTCGGTGGCACCTCGGCCGAACAGGCGCCCGTCGTGCAGCACGGCAGCGAACGGGTCGACCGTCCAACCGTCTCCGACCGGGACCACATCCGTGTGCCCCAGCACGAGCAGTCCCGGTGGGGCGTCCTGGTCGGCCCAGTGGGCACCGACCCGGCCGGTGCCCGGCAGGGTCACCGTCACGTTGGGGCGCCCCTCGACCACGTCGTATGCCGTGTGCTCCAGTCCCAGCTCAGCTGCCAGCTCGCCGAGCACGGCAGCCGTGGCTGCCTCCTGGCCCGGCGGGTTCTCGCCGGGTGCCCGCACCAGGCGCTGCGCGGTTGAGACCAGCGCGTCGACCGAGATGAGGTCGAGGACCGCCTGTTCTGCGGCAGTGACGATGGACGACGGCGGCGCTGACGACGATGGCGCTGGCGACGATGGCGCTGGCGACGACGACGGTGACGCTGACGACGCTGACGACGGTGAGGCTGGTGCTGACGCTAGCGACGACGACTCCGGCACGGTCACGCGGTGCTCTCCCGCAACCGGTCGACGGCGGCGCGCAGCCGGGCCACCCCTTCGCGGATCCGGTCCGGTGCCGTCGACGCGAAGCAGAGCCGCAGGTCGTGGGGGAAGCGCTTGGCGGGGGAGAAGGCGTTGCCGGGGATGTAGGCCACGCCCTCCGCCAGGGCCACCTCGAAGAGCGCCTCGGTGTCGACCGGCTGGTCGAAGCTGACCCAGAGGAAGAAGCCGCCCTCGGGGTCGGTCCAGTGCGCCAGGTCGGCGAAGTGCTCGCTGAGCGACTCCTGCATCGCGACCTTGCGGCGCTGGTACTCAGCCCGCTGGGTGACGAGGTGGTCCGCCAGGTGCCCCTCGCGCAGGAACCCGGCCACCAGACGCTGGGCGGGCAGGTTGGTGCAGGTGTCCATCGCCTGCTTGGCGGCGATGAGCAGCGGCTGGAGGCTGGGATCGGCGTCGACCCAGCCCACGCGCAGCCCGGGCGCGATGATCTTGCTGAACGTGCGGACCGAGAAGACCAGCGGGTCACCCTCCGCGAGCTCGTGCAGGGTCGGCACGTCGGTCCCGGCAAAGCGCAGCAGTCCGTAGGGGTCGTCGTCGATGACCACGCTGCCCCACCTCAGGGCCAGCTCGAGCAGGCGGCGCCGGCGCTCCAGGCTCATCGTGGTGCCCGAGGGGTTCTGGAAGGTCGGGACGGTGTAGATCGCCTTGGGCGCCCGACCGGTGCGCTCGACCTCCTGCGCCAGGAACTCCACGTCCATGCCGTCCGTGTCGACCGGCACCTCGAGCAGCTCGGCCTGGTAGGACAGCGCGGTGCCGCTGCCGTTGGTGTAGGTCGGGGACTCGACCACGACGAGGTCACCGGGGTCGACGAAGAGCTTGCAGGCCAGATCAAGCCCCTGCATCCCGCCGGCGGTGATGGTCAGCCGGTCGGCGCTCGTCTCGTCGCTGGTGCCCTCCAGCGCGCGCAGGAGCGCCTCGCGGATGCTCGGGTCACCCTCGGTCGCCGCATAGTCGAAGGCGTCGGCACCCTTGAGCTCGGTCGCCGCGATCTCGGTGAGCACCTCGGTGGGGATCGCCTCGGCCGCCGGACTGCCCATGGCGAAGCGCACGATGTCGTGGGTCTGCGCGGCCAGCAGGGAGGTGCTGGAGTCGATCGGGCTGCCGATCATGTGGCTGGCACGGGCTGCCATCCGGCTCTGCAGGTCGGTGGTGGTCACCTGGATCAGTCCTTTGGTCGGGGTGGGTTGCGTATGTCGTGGGTTGCGTATGTCGTGGGGCGGCGGTCGTCCCAGCGTCTCAGTCAGGGTTTCACCAGCAGCCCCTGGGGGACGTCGGTGAGCAGCGCGTGCCCGGTCGGGGTCAGCAACACCGACTCGGAGGTCTCGTAACCCCAGTTGTCCTGCCACATGCCCAGGATGATGTGGAAGGCCATGCCCGCGGCCAGCGGGGTCTCCTCCTCCGCGCGCAGGCTGACGGTGCGCTCGCCCCAGTCCGGGGGATAGCCGATGCCGATCGAGTAGCCGATCCGTGACTCCTTGAAGAACCCCCGCCGCTCGATGCAGGCGATGAACGCGGCGTGCACCTCGCGCCCGGTCGTGCCGGGGGTGAAGATGTCCAGCGCGGCAGTCAGTCCCTCGGCGACAGCCTCGGAGCAGTCCCGCAGCCGTGGCGTCGGCTCGCCCAGGCTGACGGTGCGTGCCAGCGGGGCGTGATAGCGGTCGTGGACGCCGGCCAGCTCGATGGTCGTGGCCTCGCCGGAGCGCAGCGACTGCTGGCTCCAGGTCAGGTGAGGCGTCCCGGCCGACGCGCCGGTCGGCAGCATCGGCACGATGGCGGGGTAGTCGCCCCCGACCCCTGGTGTGCCGAAGGCCTGGGCGCGCTGGATCTCGGAGACCACCTCATACTGCGGTGCCCCGGCCAGCACGCCCTCGAGGCCGATCGTCATGGCGGCCGTGGCGATCCGACCGGCCAGCAGCAGCTTCGTCTGCTCCTGCGGGCTCTTGATCACCCGCACCCAGTTCACCAGCTCGTGGCTGTCGATGAGCGAGGCCTGCCGGATCCGGCCGTGCAGCGCCAGGAACCCGCGCGGCGAGAAGAAGTGCGCGTCGGTCTCGACGCCGATGACCACCTCGGCCCCGTCCTCGAGCACGCCGATCTCGAGCGCCCGCTCGGTGATCCAGTCCCACGGGTGGATATCGGGTCGGTGCACGTAGTGCTCGGGATAGCCGTGGATCTGCTCCGGGCCCAGACAGCACGTGTGGTGTGCGCCCTGGGCGTCCATCGCGCGGGCAAACAGGTGCGCCGGACCTGCCGCAGGCACGATGATCGCCTGCGGCATATAGAACGACCACGCGTTGTAGCCGGTCAGATAGAAGAGGTTGGCCGGGTCGACCACGACCAGGCTGGCCATGCCGCGCTCGTGCATCAGCTCCTGGACGCGGGCCAGCCGGTCGGCATACTCCGTCAGAGAGAACACACCCTGTGGGTCGGTCTCCTCGGGAGTGGCCTGGTCAGACGCGCCGGGGTAGGGCAGGGCGGGCGAGATCGTGGTCACGACACTCCTTCGGTGATAAGGCGCTGGTCCGGGCCGACCGCCGAGGTGGCGAGCGCGCGCAGCGCCGCCCACATGGTGACCTGGTTTGCGGTGAGCACCGGGATGCCGAGCTCGGCCTCCAACGGTGCGATCACGTCATACGTCGGCAGGTTGGTGCAGGAGACGAAGACCGCCTCGTCCCCGGGCCGGACGCACCGGCGGACCAGGTCGGCGGTCACCCCGTAGGGCACCGTCCAGATCTGCCGGTGCAGGCCCAGGTTGTGGCTGCCGTTGACCTGCACCCCGGCGGAGTCGAGGAAGTGCCGCAGGGCGTCGCCGATCTCGTCGTCGTATGGCGTGGCGACCGACAGGGAGTGGATGTCCAGCGCCTCCAGCGCGGCCAGGAGGGCACCGCTGGTCGTGACCGCTGCCGGGATGCCGGTGCCCAGCAGCGCCTCGACGATCTCGGCCTGACCCAGCTGTCCGCGCACGAAACTGCCTGCGGTGCAGGCATAGACGATGGCGTCGGGCTGGATCTCGACCAGGTCGTGGGCGCGGTCGGCGACCATCGAGGGCACCCCGATGAGACGGGCCTGCTCCAGGCTGACCGGCAGGTCCTCATAGGGCGTGCGGGTCAGGTGCAGGGTGACGTGGTCGGGCACCCACCGCCAGAGCTCTCGGTCCAGCGCGAAGTCATAAGGGGCGACGATGCCGATGCCCAAGCGGCCGATCAGCGCGGCGGTGGGGTGCTGGGACAGGGGTGGAGCAGCGGGCGCTGGGGGAGCGTCCAGGGCGAGGGCATCGGGCAGCTCGGGGCCCCCGGGCACCAGGTGGATGCCATCGTGGTCACGGGTCACGAGGCCATCGTGCCGCCTTTCCCTGATTGTTGACAATCCGACGAACCGTTCGTACCTTGAGCACGTGACTCAGCCGCCCGTGCGGGACGCGGATCTGCCCGTCCTGGCCGTCCTCGGACGCCATGCGGACGACCTCCCCCCGCACCTCGAGCCGCTAGAGGACCGGGTCCAGATCAGGGTCGCCGACGAGGCGGGTCTGGCGGAGGCGGTCCAGGGCGCGCGCGCCCTGTTCTTGTGGGACTTCTTCTCCTCGAGCCTGGAGCAGGTCTGGGAGCACTGCGAGGACCTGGAGTGGGTCCATGTGGCCGCGGCCGGCGTGGACAAGCTGCTCTTCCCGGCGCTGCGTGACTCCCCGGTCGTGGTCACCAACGCTCGTGGCACCTTCGACCGGCCGATCGCCGAGTTCGTCCTGGGTGCGGTGCTGGCCCGGGCCAAGCGGCTGCACGAGAGCGCCGAGCTGCAGCGCCAGCACATCTGGGAGCACCGTGAGACGGCCTCGGTCCAGGGGGCGACCGCGCTGGTGGTGGGCACGGGAGCCATCGCCCGGGAGATCGCGCGGCTGCTGCGCGCGGTCGGCATGCAGGTGCGCGGCGCAGGGCGCCGAGAGCGGGAGCACGACCCGGACCTGGGGACCGTGGTGTCCAGCGCGCACCTGCCCGAGCATGTCGGGTGGGCCGACCACGTCATCAACGCCACCCCCCTGACTGAGCAGACCCGCGGCCTGTTCGACGCCTCGGTCTTCGATGCCATGGCACCGGGCGCGCACTTCGTCAACATCGGCCGCGGCGAGAGCGTGGTGGAGGCGGACCTGGTCGCTGCGCTCGAGGGCCGGCACCTGGGGGGAGCCAGCCTCGACGTCTTCGTGACCGAGCCGCTGCCGCCGCAGTCGCCGCTGTGGGACTGTCCGGGTCTGGTGATCTCGGCGCACCTGTCCGGTGACGTCGTCGGCTGGCGGGACGCCCTGGCCCGTCAGTTCGTGGACAACGCCCTGCGGTGGCTGGACGGGGCCGACCTGCACAACGTGGTGGACAAGGAGCTGGGTTACGTGAGGAGTGCGGGATGACCCCCGGGCAGACGACCGGCCAGGCGGCGGCCACCGACCAGGGTTCTCGCCCTGGCGCTGGGCTGTCGATGCGCTCGGCCACCGAGCTGGTGGCCGGCTTCGCCGACGGGTCGATCGACCCGGTCGCGGTCACGCATGACGCGCTCGCGGCCATCGAGGCCCATGACGAGCAGGTCAACGCGATGGTGCTGGTCGACGCGGAGGGCGCGCTGGAGGCAGCCCGGGCCTCGGCCCGGCGGTGGGAGCAGGGCAGTCCGCTCGGGCCGGCCGACGGCGTGCCGACGACCATCAAGGACATCCTGCTCACCCGGGGCTGGCCCACTCTGCGCGGGAGCCGGCTGATCGAGGAGGCCGGCCCCTGGCCCGACGATGCTCCGGCCGTCGCGCGGCTGCGCGAGAGCGGGTCCGTCCTGCTGGGCAAGAACACCGCCCCCGAGTTCGCCTGGAAGGGCGTGACCGACTCGCTGCGCCACGGGGCGACCGGCAACCCGTGGGGTGCTGAGCTCACCGCGGGTGGTTCCAGCGGTGGCGCTGCTGCCGCGGTCGGGCTGGGGATGGGAGTCTGGGCGCCGGGGACCGACGGCGGCGGGTCGGTGCGGATCCCGGCCTCGTTCACCGGGACGGTCGCGCTCAAAGGCACCTATGGTCGGGTGCCGATGTTCCCCTCCAGCCCGTATGGCACGGTCGCGCACGCCGGCCCGATGACCCGCTCGGTGCGCGACGCGGCGTTCCTGCTCGACATCCTCAGCGGCCCCGACTCCCGCGACTGGTCCGCCGAGGCGCCGCCGACGAGCTCGTTCCTCGAAGGCCTGGACGCCGGGGTGCGCGGTCTGCGGATCGCCTTCTCACCGACCCTCGGCTTCGACGTCACCAACGACCCGGAGGTCGAGGCAGCCGTGCGCGCGGCGGCCGAGATCCTCGCGCGGGCCGGAGCCGAGGTCGAGGAGATCGACCCTGGGATCGACGACCCGGTCGATGCCTTCCACGTGCTGTGGTTCACCGGCGCCGCCAAGGTCCTCGAGGGCTACGGCCCGGGGGCGATCGAGCAGATCGACCCCGGTCTGGCCGAGGCGATCCGCTCCTTCGGGCTCGGCGTCAGCGCCTCGCACTTCCTGGACGCGGTGGCCGTCCGGATGGACCTGGGCAGGACGATGGGGGCCTTCCACGAGACCCATGACGTGCTGCTGACCCCCACCATGCCGATCGCCGCGTTTCCGGTCGGTCAGCCGGCCCCCGACGGGTGGGCCAGCGACCTGTGGACCAGCTGGACGCCATACACCTATCCGTTCAACCTGACGCAGCAACCCGCGCTGTCCGTGCCCTGTGGCTTCACCGCCGACGAGCGACCGGTCGGCCTGCAGGTGGTCGGGGCGCGGCATGCCGACGCGCTCGTGCTCCGGGTGGGGCAGGCCTACGAGGCGCTGACCGACTGGCACCGTTGCGTCCCGACCCTGTTGCGGCACAACGCGACCGACACCCACCACCAGGAGTGAGCATGCCCCGCTACATCACGGTCAGCCTGGACTCGCGCGGCGTGAGCTGCACCGCCCGCCTCCTCGAGGAGGCAGCCCCCCGCACCTGCGCCGCCGTCTGGGACGCACTGCCGCTGAGCTCTGCGGTCTTCCACGGCAAATACGCCCGCAACGAGATCTATGCGCTCTTCCCGGCCTTCGCCCCGCAGGACCCGGGCAAGGAGAACACCACGATCACGCCCTTCACCGGAGACCTGTGCTGGTTCAGCTTCAGCGGCGACGACCTCGGCAACCCGGCCTATGGCTATGAGACCGAGGAGGAGCACCGGGCCAGTGGGGGACTGGTCGACCTGGCGCTGTTCTATGGCCGCAACAACCTGTTGATCAACGGCGACCAGGGGTGGGTGCCCGGCAACGTCTTCGGCGAGGTGGTCGAGGGCATGGAGGCCATGGCGGCCGCCTGCCAGGACGTCTGGATGGGCGGGGCCCGCGGCGAGACGCTGACCTTTGCCCGGGCAGAGGAGCCCGCCCTCTGAGATAGGCCGCGAAGGGCTCCCCACGATGTGAGCCTCACCACGTGCGGTCCTCTGGCATGGTCCTGGTGACGGCGCGTGCGGTTCACTGTGCGAATGACCTCAGCGACGCCGTCGTCCTCTGAAGCGCTCACCCGGCCCGAGAGGTTGGACCGGCTGCCGTTCACCCGCAAGCACGGGCGACTGGTCCTCGGCTCCGGCATCGGCTGGGCGCTGGACGCCATGGACGTCGGCCTGATCTCCTTCATCATGGCCGCGCTGATCGGCCAGTGGGCGCTGTCCCCGACGGAGGTCAGCTGGCTGGGGTCCATCGGCTTCGTCGGGATGGCCCTGGGCGCCTCTCTCGGCGGCCTGCTCGCCGACCGCATCGGCCGGCGGTCCGTCTTTGCGCTGACGCTGCTGGTCTATGGCCTGGCCACCGGAGCCTCCGCGCTCGCCGGTGGGCTGGCCGTGCTGCTGGTGCTGCGCTTCATCGTCGGTCTGGGACTGGGCGCCGAGCTGCCGGTGGCCTCGACGCTGGTCAGCGAGTTCGCGCCCGCCAAGATCCGCGGGCGGATGGTCGTCATCCTCGAGGCGTTCTGGGCGGTGGGCTGGCTGCTCGCCGCGCTCATCGCCTATTTTGTGGTGCCGCTGTCCGACGACGGGTGGCGCTGGGCGTTTGCGCTCGGGGTGGTCCCCGCCCTCTATGCCGTCGTCGTGCGCCGCGGGCTGCCCGAGTCCGTCCGCTTCCTGGAGGCCAAGGGCCGCCACGCCGAGGCTGAGGCCGTGGTGCGTGACTTTGAGGAGTCGGCCGGCGTGGCGGCACCCATGCAGCAGGCGCCGGCGCAGGAGTCACCCGGCCTCACGTCATACGACTCAGGGCCGCAGGGCGGCGAGAGCACGGCAACCACGACGGCTGCCCAGCCGGGCCTCGGTGACCTGTTCGGCGCGGTGCTGCGGCGTCGCACGACCGCCCTGTGGGTGACCTGGTTCGGCGTGAACTTCGCCTACTACGGGGCCTTCATCTGGATCCCCTCGCTGCTGTTCACCGAGGGCTTCACACTGGTCAAGTCCTTCCAGTTCACGCTGATCATCACGCTCGCCCAGCTGCCGGGCTATGCGCTCGCGGCGGTCCTGATCGAGGTCTGGGGCCGACGCGCGACGCTGGCCACCTTCCTGGCTGCCTCAGCGGTGTCGGCGGTTGCGTTCGGGCAGGCCGAGTCCGACACGACGCTGCTGGTGGCCGGGTGTGCGTTGTCGATGGCCAACCTGGGTGCCTGGGGCGCGTTGTATGCCGTGACGCCAGAGGTCTATCCCACCCAGGTCCGTGCGACCGGAGCCGGCTGGGCTGCGGCCTTCGGACGGATAGCCTCGATCATCGCCCCGCTGCTGGTGCCGGTGCTGCACCGGGCCGGGGGCCTGGGGCTGATCTTTGCGGTGCTCGGCGCGGCGTTCCTGATGGCCATGGTGGCCGCCCTGTTCCTGCCGGAGATGACCGGCGAGGAGCTGGTGGACTAGCGGCGGTCACCGCCACGGCGCTCCATCAGGTCCAGAAGATGACCGCGGCGACCCAGAGACCGATGATGATGACGGCGGTCGCGCCCTCGATCAGGATGTTGAGGCCGACCGCCTTGAGAGCATGCTTGGTGGCGCTCCACGCCTGCGCGTGGCCGCCGCGGCGCCCCCGCTCGACCAGGTAGATCCCGAGCGGGAAGCCGATCAGGGCCCCCACCACGGGGATGAGGAAGGCGCACACGATCGCCACCAGCACGCCGATGACCAGGGTCGAGGTCCGCACCCCAGCCCGACGCATCCGCTTGCCGGGGATGAGGAACTCCAGCACCATGCACGCGAGGAAGAGGGCGATCGAGATGCCCATCACCCACCAGGCGGCCTCGTGCTGCAGCTCGAAGGCCCAGATCACGACACCGACCAGGATGAGCAGCAGGCCGGGCAGCACCGGGATGACGATCCCGATCAGGCCCACGACCATGAGTGCGGCGACGATCCACTCGACGGCTGACATGCGACTCCTTGCTGGCGTGGCGACGCCCGCGGTTAACGTCGCCCGCGGACGACAAACGACCGATAGCCCTCCGGCTACCGGTCGTTAGTGTCTCAGGTGCGGGTTGACCCCGCGCTCACTCCGCGCCCAGGGGCTCCGGGGCGCCTGCGGGCTCGTGCAGGCGGTGGCTCTCGTCCTGGATGCGCACGTCGTCGCCGAGGTCACGCAGCTTCTCGATGTGCTTGCGCCCGTGGTGGGCGCAGAAGAGGAGCTCGAGGCCATCGCCAAGCGTCGCTCGGATGTATGCCTGGGCGCCGCAGCGGTCGCAGCGGTCAGACACCGTCAGTTCGGGTGCAAGGGTCGTGTTCACGTCGATCTCCCTAACTCTCGTCGCAACGCCTCGTCTGTCACTGATCACAACAGTCAAGCACGCAGTCCTGTTCCTGTGACGCTCAAACGCCGTCCACGGTTGCTTTTCCGCTATCGGCACAACGGGTGCGCAACCGGCTCCAGCCGCGCCTGCGGGGTGCTGTCGGCGGCGCGGGTTAACCTGCTTGCGACCCCTGGACAAAGGAGCACTCACCCGTGGCGCAGGACTACTCAGCCAGACACCTGCAGGTTCTCGAGGGCCTGGAGGCAGTCCGCAAACGCCCGGGGATGTATGTCGGGTCGACCGACTCCCGCGGTCTCATGCACTGCCTGTGGGAGATCATCGACAACTCCGTCGACGAGGCGCTGGGCGAGTTCGGTGACCGGATCGAGGTCATCCTGCTGGCCGACGGGTCGGTCGAGGTGCGCGACAACGGGCGCGGCATCCCGATCGACGTGGAGCCGCGCACCGGGCTGACCGGGGTCGAGGTCGTCTTCACCAAGCTGCACGCCGGTGGCAAGTTCGGCGGCGGCTCCTACACCGCCTCTGGTGGTCTGCACGGTGTCGGCGCGTCGGTGGTCAACGCCCTGTCCGCACGACTCGACGTCGAGGTGGACCGGGGCGGCAAGACCCACCTGATGAGCTTCCGCCGTGGCGAGCCGGGCGTCTTCACCGACCGTGGCGAGCCGAGCCCGGACGCCCCGTTCGAGCCGTTCGAGCGCACTTCCGAGCTGCGCACCAAGGGCCGTCTGAAGCGTGGTGTGACGGGCACCCGCATCCGCTACTGGGCCGATGAGCAGATCTTCCTGAAGTCCGCGCAGTTCTCCTACGACGAGCTGGTCTCCCGGGCCCGGCAGACCGCCTTCCTGGTCCCTGGGCTGACCATGGTGCTGAGGGACGAGCGGGGGGAGGATCCCTCGCAGGAGGAGTTCACCTATGACGGTGGCATCACCGAGTTCGCCGAGTTCCTGGCGGCGGACCCGCCGGTCACCGACACGTGGCGGCTGCAGGGCAGCGGAACCTTCACCGAGACCGTCCCGGTGCTCGACTCCAAGGGGCACATGACGCCCAAGGAGGTCGAGCGCGACTGCGCGGTCGACGTCGCGGTGCGCTGGGGGAGTGGCTATGAGACCACGGCCCGCAGCTTCGTCAACATCATCGCCACGCCCAAGGGCGGCACGCACGTGGCCGGCTTCGAACAGGCGGTGCTCAAGGTCTTCAAGAAGCAGCTCGAGACCAACGCGCGCCGCCTCAAGGTCGGCAACGACAAGGTCGAGAAGGACGACATCCTGGCAGGCCTGACCGCGGTCGTCACGGTCCGCCTGGCCGAGCCCCAGTTCGAGGGCCAGACCAAGGAGGTGCTCGGCACCAGCGCGGTCCGTTCGATCGTGTCCAAGGTGGTCGAGACGGAGCTGCTCGGGGTCCTCACCTCGACCAAGCGTGACCTCAAGAGCCAGTCGAGCCTGCTCCTGGAGAAGGTCGTCGCCGAGATGAAGTCCCGCATCTCGGCCCGGACGCACAAGGAGACCCAGCGTCGCAAGAACGCGCTGGAGTCCTCCTCGCTGCCGGCCAAGCTGGCTGACTGCCGCTCCACCGACCACGACAAGACCGAGCTGTTCATCGTTGAGGGCGACAGCGCCCTGGGCACCGCCAAGCTGGCCCGCACTTCCGACTACCAGGCACTGCTGCCGATCCGCGGCAAGATCCTCAACGTGCAGAAGGCCTCCGTCTCGGACATGCTCAACAACGCCGAGTGCGGGGCGATCATCCAGGTCATCGGGGCCGGCTCCGGGCGCTCGTTCGACCTCGAGATGGCGCGCTACGGCAAGGTCATCATCATGACCGACGCCGACGTGGACGGCGCCCACATCCGGACCCTGCTGCTGACCCTCTTCTTCCGCTACATGCGTCCCCTCGTCGAGGCCGGGCGGGTGTTTGCCGCGATGCCGCCGCTGCACCGCATCGAGGTCAGCGCCACCGGTCGTCGGCCCAGGGAGATGATCTACACCTACTCCGAGCAGGAGATGCGCAAGACGGTGGCCAGCCTGACCCGGCAGGGCCGCACGATCAAGCAACCGATGCAGCGTTACAAGGGGCTGGGCGAGATGGACGCCGACCAGCTCGCCGAGACCACGATGGACCCCCGCCACCGCACCCTGCGGAGGGTCACCCTCGACGACGCGGCGGAGGCGGAGGCGGTGTTTGACCTGTTGATGGGTTCGGACGTCGCCCCGCGCAAGGACTTCATCATCTCCAGGTCCGACGAGCTGGACCGCGACCGCATCGACGCCTGAGCCCAGACTGGCGCACTTCCGTCATCGTCGGGCCGGTCGACTTCGCACCAGCGCGAGCGGCAGCGTCGCCAGGCTCGTCCCGGCCACGACCATCATCGCGGTGCTGAACGACGTCCCTGCGGCTACCAGCCCCACGAGGACCGAGCCCAGGCCGGTGCCGGTGTCGAAGCCGATGTTCCACACGGCGCTGGCCTGGCTGAAGTGTCGCCGGGTCACCGCGGCAAAAGTGATCAGCATGGTCAGGTTCTGCAGGCCGCCGTAGGCGACTCCCACGACGGCCATCCCGCCCAGCAGCGCAGCTGTCGCCGTGACCGCAGGGTCGCGCACGGACCACGCGATCAGCACCATCCCCACGGCACTGAGCAGCACCAGGGGCCAGACGAACCGCCGGGGCCCGGCCCGGTCGGCCAGGGCCCCCATCCGCCACCGGGACACGGCAGCGGTCAGCGAGAAGAGCAGGAGCCCGCCCACCGTCAGTGCCGAGCTGCTGCTCATCTGCGCGGTGAAGGTGATCAGCGCCCCACCCGCCAAGGTCACGCCCAGCAGGAGCAGCATCGGTCGGACCATCCGCAGATAGGGCGCCCGATCACCGGTGTCCTCCACCGCCGGTTGGCTGTGCAGGTGCCGCGCCAGGGTGAGAGCAGCCGGGGCACCGACCACGGGCAGCGCGCCCAGCCCGAAGACCACCCAGAAGCCTAAAGCCTCGGCGACCCAGGGGGCGGCGGGCAGCAGACCGACCTGCGTGGACGCGATCGCCAGGCCATAGACCCCGATCGCCCGACCCCGCTGGGACGTGGGCACCAGGTCGGCCACCACTGCGCTGCCGGTGACGGTGAGCACGCCGAAGCCCATGCCGCGCACCGCCGAGAGCGCCAGGGTGGGCCAGAGGTCGTTGCTGAGCAGGTGCAGCAGGGACGGGACCCCGAGCAGCAGCATCCCCGCGGCCATGACCGGCCCCCACCCGAACCGTCGCAAGGCGGTCGGGACCAGCAGCTGGGTCAGCACCGTGAACAGCATGAAGACGCCGTTGACCAGGCCGGCCCCCGCCTCATCGGCCCCGCCGCGGACGGCCCAGAGCGGCGCCACCGGCAGCAGCGCGGCATAGCCGCAGAAGCCGAGGAAGCTCATGCTCAGCAGCGGCCGCATCCCGGGGACGCGCCAGACAGACGTGCTCACACCTGCGGACCCTACGCGCCCGGACGGCCGTCCGGGCACCGCGCCGGCGCGATCGGTGCTGGGGACGCGGCCACGATCGCAGAACCCTTGACAAGGTGCCTCACCGTGCGTCAGTCTGGGCCGTGAGAGCGCTCTCACAAAGCGTCTCCGGCACACTGACCGGCGGCCCACCGCCATGTGACAAAGGAGTTACACAGTGCAATCCACCCGGCGCACCATCACCGCCGCGGTCACCATGACCGCACTGACGATCAGCCTCGCCGCCTGCGGCGGAGGCGGCGACGACGAAGGAAGTGAGGGCAACACCAACGGCGCCACCAGCGGCGATGCCGGCGGCGACGGCGGTGGCGATCCGATCACGCTGTCCGTCGCCACCTTCAACGAGTTCGGCTACGAGGACCTCTTCGAGGAGTACGAGTCGCTCCACGACAACATCACCATCGAGCACGTCAAGGCGGACACCGCCGACAACGCCCGCGATGCGCTGCGCAACAGCCTGGGTGCTGACTCGGGAGCATCGGACATCGAGGCCGTCGAGGTCGACTGGCTGGTCGAGTTCATGCAGTATCCCGACAAGTTCACGGACCTGACCGACCCCTCGGTCGAGGGCCGCTGGCAGGACTGGAAATCCGACGCCGCCACCACCGACGACGGCACGCTCCTGGCCTACGGCACAGACAACGGCCCGGAGGCGATCTGCTATCGCGCCGACCTGTTTGGCGAGGCCGGTCTGCCGACCGACCGTGATGAGGTTGCCACGTTGCTCGAGGGCGACTGGCAGCACTACTTCGACGTCGGCAAGGAGTTCGTCGCGTCCTCGGACGCCGCCTGGTTCGACTCGGCCAACGCCACCTGGCAGGGCATGATCAACCAGGTCGAGGTCGCCTACCAGGACGAGTCCGGCGAGCTCATCGCCACCACCAACCCCGAGGTGAAGGCGCTCTACGACCAGGTCCTCACCGCAGCTGTCGATGACGAGCTCTCGGCCGGCCTGGGCCAGTGGAGCGCTGACTGGAACAACGGCTTCCAGCAGTCGTCCTTCGCCACGATGCTCTGCCCGGGCTGGATGCTCGGGATCGTCGAGGGCAACGCCGCAGGCATCGAGGGCTGGGACGTGGCCAACGTCTTCCCCGGTGGCGCCGGCAACTGGGGCGGGTCCTACCTGACCGTCCCCGCCCAGGGCGACAACATCGAGGCGGCCACCGCGCTGGCCAACTGGCTGACCGCCCCGGAGCAGCAGATCAAGGCCTTTGAGGCCAAGGGCACCTTCCCCAGCCAGGTCGACGCGCTGGAGTCCGAGGAGCTGCTCAGCTCGACGAACGCCTTCTTCAACAACGCTCCGACCGGTGAGATCTTCGTCGACCGGGCCAAGGCGATCACCTTCCAGCCCTACAAGGGACCGGACTACTTCTCGGTCAACACGGCCCTGCAGGACGCCCTGACCCGGGTGGACGTCGATGGCACCGACGACGCCACGAGCTCCTGGGACAAGTTCGTGGCCGACGTGGAGGCGCTGGGCTGACCGGTGAGCACCACATCCACGCTCCGACCCCCGACGGAGCACGCTGAGCCGCCCCCGAAGCGCATCGGCTTCGGGGGCCGGCTCAGCCGGTGGGACCTGCGCCTGAGCCCCTACCTGTATATCTCCCCGTTCTTCATCCTGTTCTTTGTCACCGGCCTGTTCCCGCTGGTCTACACCGGCTGGGTCGCGGTCCACGACTGGGACCTGATCATGGGCCAGGGCGAGTTCGTCGGGGCCAAGAACTTCACCGACGTGCTCGGTGGGCGTGACTTCTGGAACGCCCTGGTCAACACGTTCAGCATCTTCGTGCTCTCCTCCGTGCCGCAGGTGCTCGCCGCGATCACCATCGCCGCCCTGCTCGACGCCAACCTGCGGGCCAAGACCTTCTGGCGGATGGGTGTCCTCCTGCCGTATGTCGTGGCACCCGTTGCCGTAGCCCTGATCTTCTCCAACCTCTTTGCGGACAAGTTCGGCCTGATCAACACCCTCCTCGGCGCCGTCGGGATCGACCCGATCGGCTGGCACTCCCAACGGCTGCCCAGCCACGTGGCGATCGCCACCATGGTCAACTTCCGCTGGACCGGCTACAACGCGCTGATCTTCCTCGCCGCGATGCAGGCCATCCCACGCGACCTCTATGAGCAGGCGTCGGTCGACGGGGCCGGCAAGGTGCGCCAGTTCTTCTCGGTCACCGTGCCGCTGCTGCGCCCCACGATCATCTTCATCGTCATCACCAGCACCATCGGCGGACTGCAAATCTTTGACGAGGTCCGCCTCTATGACCAGTTCGGCCGCGGCGGCGCCGACGGGCAGTGGCAGACGCTGACGATCCTGCTCTACGAGCAGGGCTGGACCAGATCCAACTTCGGTCGGGCCTCGGCCATCGCCGTCCTGCTCTTCCTGATCATCGGCGTCATCGGGTTAATCAACTACTTCATCACCCGCCTGATCGCGACCTCGGAGGTCAAGCGATGAGCACTGTGACACCGGCACCCGGCCCGCTGCCCGTCGCCCCGGACGCACCGGTGAGCGGACGCTCCGCCCCACGCCGTCACGCGTCGTATGCCGATCGCCCCGGGTGGCTCGTCTATGGCCTGCTGGGCGCCGTCATACTCGGCGGTCTGTTCCCCCTCTGGTGGTCGTTCCTGATCGCCAGCCACGACTCCACCATCCTCTCCCGCGAGGCGTTCCCGATCGTGCCCGGCGGCAACTTCGTCAAGAACGCGGCCACGGTCATCGACACCGTGCCCTTCTGGAGGGCGACCTGGAACTCGATCCTGGTCTCCACGGTGGTCTCGGCCTCGGTCGTCTTCTTCGCCACCCTGGCCGGCTATGCCTTCGCCAAGCTGAGGTTCCGCGGGCGCGGCCCGCTGCTGGTCTTCGTGATCGCCACGATGGCGGTGCCCACCCAGCTCGGCGTCGTCCCGCTCTTCCAGGTGATGGCCAAGCTGGGCTGGACCGGTGAGCTGGTCGCGGTGATCGTGCCCGGTCTGGTGACCGCCTTCGGGGTCTTCTGGATGACGCAGTATCTCTCGCAGGCGATCCCGGACGAGCTCATCGAGGCCGCCCGGGTTGACGGGTGCAGCATGATCCGCACCTTCTGGCACGTCGGCCTCGTCGCCGCCCGACCCGCGGCCGCGATGCTCGGGCTGTTCACGTTCGTGGCCACCTGGACCAACTTCTTCTGGCCGTTCATCGTCCTGGGCCCCCAGGACCCCACCTTGCCGGTGGCGCTGCAGCAGCTGCAGGCCGCTCACTTCGTGGACTACTCGCTGGTCCTGGCCGGGGCCCTGCTGGCCACCGTGCCGCTGTTGATCCTGTTTGTCGTCGCCGGTCGCCACCTGGTGTCCGGCATCATGCAAGGAGCCGTCAAGCAATGAGCGCACCCAAGACCTTCCCGGACGGATTCCTGTGGGGCTCGGCGACCGCCGCCTACCAGGTCGAGGGCGCGGCGTGGGAGGACGGCCGCGGCGCCTGCATCTGGGACACCTATGCCCGCACACCAGGGAGGGTGCACGAGGGCCACAACGGTGACGTCGCCTGCGACCACTACCACCGTTATGCCGACGACGTGGCGCTGATGCAGAAGCTCAACCTGGGCGCCTACCGCTTCTCGACCTCCTGGGCACGGGTGATGCCCGACGGACGCACCGTCAACCGGGCGGGACTCGACTTCTACTCCCGCCTCACCGACGAGCTGCTCTCCCGCGACGTGGTGCCCTGGCTGACGCTCTATCACTGGGACCTTCCCCAGGCCCTCGAGGACGCAGGGGGCTGGCCGAGCCGCGACACGGCATACCGCTTCGTGGACTATGCGGCGGCGGTGCAGTCGGCACTGGGCGACCGCATCAACTTCTGGACCACCCTCAACGAGCCGTGGTGCAGCGCCTTCCTGGGCTATGGCTCAGGGCGGCACGCGCCCGGACGGACCGACGGTGCCGACGCCCTGCGCGCTGCGCACCACCTGATGCTCGGGCACGGGCTGGCGGTGCAGGACCTGCGCTCGCGCGACAGCAGTCTCACCCTCGGCCTGACCCTGAACTTTGCCGACGTCACGCCAGCCGACCCGCAGGAGCCTGGTGACCTGGATGCCGCGCGCCGGATCGACGGGCTGAGCAACCGCTACTTCGCCGAGCCCCTGTTCCACGGCGCCTACGCTCCGGACATCCTCGAGGACGTGCGCGAGCTGTGGCCGGCCGACCTAGTGGTCGATGGAGACCTAGAGGTCATCAGCACGCCCACGGACGTCCTCGGTGTCAACTACTACAGCGGCAACACCGTGCGCGGCGTCGGCCCCGATGAGGCGCACGCGGCCGCCGACCAGGCCCGGGCCGACGGGCCGGCCAGCGACAGCGTGGGGTCCGAGCACGTCGAGTTCCTGGCGCTTGACGTCGAGCGCACGGGGATGGGCTGGGAGGTGCGGCCCCAGGGGCTGACCCAACTGCTCGTCCGGCTCGATCGCGACTACACCGGTCCGGCCGGCACTGCGCTTTATGTGACCGAGAACGGCGCGGCCTACGACGATGTGCCGGACCAGGATGGTTTCGTCCAGGATGACGAGCGGCTGCGCTATGTCCGCGAGCACCTCGGGGCCGTCCATGACGCGATCGAGCAGGGGGTGGAGGTGAAGGGCTACTTCCTCTGGTCGCTCCTGGACAACTTCGAGTGGGCCTTCGGTTATGACAAGCGGTTCGGGATCGTGCGGGTCGACTACGACACGCTCCAGCGCATCCCCAAGGCCAGTGCCCGGTGGTATGCCGAAGTGGCAGGATCACACCAGGTCGAGTGAGAAGGAGGTGGCGATGCGCGCGCGCACCGCTCCCACCCTGGAGGATGTCGCGCGGCAGGCGGGCGTGTCCCGTGCCACGGCTTCCCGGGTGATCAACGCCGACCCACGGGTGCGTGAAGCGGCCCGGGTCGCGGTCAGTGCTGCCGTCGCCGATCTCGGCTACCGGCCCAACCGGGCCGCCCGGCGGCTGGTCACCCAGGCCGCGGACTCGATCGCCGTCGTCGTGCCGGAGTCTGACGAGCGTGTCTTCACCGACCCGTTCTTCTCCGGCCTGCTGCGGGGCGTGACGCGAGCGCTGGCCACCACGCCGTTGCAGCTGGTGCTCGTGATGGGCAAGCCCGATGACGACGACCGGCGGATGGAGCGCTACCTGCGCGGTGGGCACACCGACGGGGCCATCGTGGTCAGCCACCATCAGGACGACAACCTGTGGCGGGTGCTGGCGGAGACCAAGCTGCCCTCCGTCTTCCTGGGTCGACCGTATGCCGACGCGTCCCGGCTGCCCTATGTCGACGTGGACAACACCACGGGTGCCGAGCTGGCGGCCCAGCACCTGATCGAGCGCGGCTGTCGCCGGATCGGGACGGTCACCGGCCCGCAGGACATGAGCGCGGGGCGGGACCGGCTGCGCGGGTGGACCAACGCACTCGTGGCGGCCGGCCTGTCGGTCGACCTGGTCGAGTCCGGAGACTTCACGCCTGCCGGGGGAGCGGTCGCCACGCGGCACCTGCTCGAGCGCGCTCCCGATCTGGACGGCCTGTTCGTGGCCTCGGACCAGATGGCTGTCGCCTCGATCGCCGAGCTCGCCCAGTCAGGGCGCTCCGTGCCCGGCGACGTCGCGGTCGTGGGCTATGACGACAACACCGCGGCCACGCTGAGCCGCCCCACCCTGACCACCGTGGTCAACCCGATCTCAGAGATGGCCTCACGTGCGGTCGATCTGCTGCTGCGGGTCATGGACGGGCAGGACGTCGAGCCAGAGGTGCTCTCGACGCACCTGGTGGTGCGCGAGTCGGCCTGAGAGCGCTGGGGCGCGGGGCCCGGGCGGGGGGCTAGTGCTTTTGACCGCTGGTTTGTCTGCCGTGGCGGGCATTTGGGAGGTCGAACGCTGGGACCTGCGCGGCCCGGGCGGGGGGCTAGTGCTTTTGACCGCTGGTTTGTCTGCCATGGCAGGCATCCGGGAGGTCGAACGCGGAGGAGTGCGCGAGCCGGCGTCAGCTGGATGACGAGACGTCCGAAGCCGCGGACGCTCGGTCCGTGGCTCCCTCCGGAGTGGTCAGGCTGCCACCTCGGCGAGGGTGAACTGCCCGGCGCGCACGGCCTCCATCGCCCGGGTCCAGGTCAGCACCTGGTCGAGCATGGGGTCGACGGACGCGACCGCGGGCTCGGTCGGAGCGAAGACCGAGAAGTTCTCGAAGTCCGCAAAGAGGGACAGCAGCACGGTGTTGCGCACGTGCGCGACCTGCAGCTCGGACAGGATGCCGCGGAGGTGTTCGACCGCGCGTGCGCCGCTGGCCGAGCCATAGGACACGAAGCCTGCGGCCTTGTTCTGCAACTCGGGCTTGAGGTAGTCGATGGCGTTCTTCAGAGCGCCAGTGATCGAGTGGTTGTATTCGGAGACGACGAAGATATAGCCGTCGAACTCATCCATGCGCGAGGACCAGGCCTTGCTGTGCGGCTGGGTTCCGGGGGCCATCGACGGCGGCACTGCCTCGTCCCACACCGGCAGCTGGAAGTCGGCGATGTCGACGATCTCGAACTCTGCGTCGGTGCGCTGGTCGGCGAACGACTTGACCCAGCGTGCGACGGTCAGGCTCTGGCGTCCTGGGCGGATGCTTCCGGTGACGATGGCGATCTTGGTCATTGCTGACTCCCTCTGTTGGCTGTTTGGCTCTCATGAATTGAAACATCAACTAAGTCGGACAGATTCCCCTGGGAAGGTTGGGTCGGTCACATTCCGACCTCTTCCTGCATGACTATGCACGCTTCCGTATATTCTGACTCTTCAGTCTCGTCCCCGAAGGAGCCCCGATGACCCGACTCGACAGTGCCCTCGAGCCGATCTACGACCAGGTCCTGCAGCGCAACCCCGGCGAGACCGAGTTCCACCAGGCCGTGCTCGAGGTGCTCGACAGTCTCGGGCCTGTGGTCCGCAAGCACCCGGCATACGGCGATGCCCGTGTCATTGCGCGGCTGTGCGAGCCGGAGCGGCAGATCATCTTCCGCGTGCCGTGGGTCGATGACAAGGGCCGGATCGAGATCTTCCGCGGGTTCCGGGTCGAGTTCAACTCGGCGCTCGGCCCCTACAAGGGCGGTCTGCGCTTCCACCCCAGCGTCCTGCTGGGCACGGTGAAGTTCCTCGGCTTCGAGCAGATCTTCAAGAACGCGCTGACCGGTCTGCCGATCGGCGGCGCCAAGGGCGGGTCCGACTTCGACCCCAAGGACCGCTCCGACATGGAGATCATGCGCTTCTGCCAGTCCTTCATGACCGAGCTCTACCGCCACATCGGCGAATACACCGACGTCCCCGCGGGGGACATCGGTGTCGGTGGCCGCGAGATCGGCTACCTTTTCGGCCAGTACAAGCGGATCACCAACCGCTACGAGTCGGCCGTGCTCACCGGCAAGGGCATCGGTTGGGGCGGCTCGCAGGTGCGTCGGGAGGCGACCGGCTACGGCACCGCCGTCTTCGTCGAGGAGATGCTCCGGACCAAGGGGGGCTCCTTCGACGGCGAGAAGGTCGTCGTCTCCGGCTCCGGCAACGTCGCGATCTATGCAATGGAGAAGGTGCACCAGTTGGGCGGCACCGTCGTGGCCTGCTCCGACTCCAGCGGCTACGTCTATGACGAGCGCGGCATCGACGTCGAGCTGCTCAAGGACGTCAAGGAGGTGCGTCGCGCACGGATCTCGCAGTATGCCGAGGAGCGCGGCGCCCGGTTCGTCGCCGGCGGCAGCATCTGGGACGTGCCCTGCAGGGTCGCGCTGCCCTGTGCCACCCAGAACGAGCTGGACGGGGCCGGTGCTCTGGCGCTGGTGCGCAACGGCTGCGTCGCGGTCGGCGAGGGCGCCAACATGCCCACCACCCCTGAGGCGGTCCAGGTCTTCCGCGAGGCCGGGGTGCTCTTTGCCCCGGGCAAGGCGGCTAACGCCGGTGGCGTGGCGACAAGTGCGCTGGAGATGCAGCAGAACGCCTCCCGGGACTCGTGGAGCTTCGAGCACACCGAGGGGCGTCTTGAGGAGATCATGCGCGGCATCCACGAGCGCTGCGCTGCAACGGCCGACGAGTATGACGTGCCCGGCAACTATGTGCTGGGGGCTAACGCGGCGGCCTTCGTCCAGGTCGCCGAGGCGATGCTCGCCCAGGGCGTGATCTGAGACCTGTCTCGACCGAAAGTCGGGGCCGACGTAGTCGCGGGGACGTCAGGCCTACATCTCTGGATGGATATCGGTCGGTAGGGGTAGTGCTGGCCCGCCAGGCAGGGCTAGCGTGATCAACCGAGGCCGTCCCCTCACGATGCACAGTTCGAGTCGGGTGGTGGCGGCGTTGCCACCAGCTGACCTGGTGCAAGGGGACCGTTTCCGGGCACGTTGCCCGGACACCCAGATCTCAGTGCCATCTGCTGGGCCGTGGGAAGCCCACCGTGGCACCCTCAGCCCGCCCTCGGGCGGATGAGCACAGAAGGAAGAATCACATGAATCACCGCATCAGTGCGGCAGCCGTGGCAACGGCTGCCGCCATGGGACTAGTCGCGACAGCAGCAGCTGGCGCTGTCGACCCCATCTCCGTGAACGAGGCACTTGACCCCGGAACGTCGATCACCATCACCAAGACGGTGTCGACGCCGGCCCTGCCCCCGCAACCCGACATCGTGTTGCTGGTGGACCGCACCCTGAGCATGAACAGCGCCATCGCCGGGGTCAAAGCCAACATGGCAACCATCATCAGCACAGTCTCGGCCAGCCAGCCGGACGCGCAGTGGGCGGTTGCCAGCTATTGCGACGTGGAAGAGCCCAACCTGTTCCTCCTGCACAGCGACCTCACTGCGACCACCGCAGACACGGTTGCTGCGGTCAACTCGATCACTCTGTGTGGCGGTGGCGACGAGCCGGAGGACCAGCTCAACGCGCTCTGGGAGATCGGGTCCGGCGCCGTGAACTTCCGGACGGACTCCTCGCGCATCGTCGTGTGGTTCGGCGACGCACCGGGGCACGACCCGAGCTTGGGTCACACCCTCGCTGACGCAACCGCATCGCTGGTCAGCGCAGAGGCGAAGGTCGTGGCCATCAGCGTCGGCTTCAACCGGCTGGACGTGACCGGTCAGGCGACCGCGATCACCGACGCCACTGGGGGCACCTTGCTCAGCGGTATCGCTGTTGACGAGGTGTCAGCGGCGATCGTCGAAGGGCTGTCCAACCTGCCCGTCGAGGTTGCCGGCACCTCAGTGTGTGACCTCGGCCTGAGCACCACCCTCGACCCCGTCTCGCAGACTGTCACGAGCGGCCAGGAGGCGGTGTTCGAAGAGACCATCACCGTAGCCGCCGACGCGCCGCAGGGCACGACGCTGAACTGCGAGACACAGTTCACGCTCAACGCCGCGGACGCTGGCGACGGATTCACCCAGTCGGTCTCGATCGACGTCAATGATGTGATGGCGCCCGAGGTCGGGTGCGTGCCAGGTCCCAACCCCGGAGGCAAGATCCCCGGGTCGACCAACTCGGGCTTCTTTGAGATGGTCTCCTCCGACAACGTCGATGCGGCTGTCGGCATCTATGTCCACGACACCGCCTCGAGCGCTGTCTTCGGGCCCTATCCGTCAGGCACGACGATTAAGCTCACCCAGGCTCCGGGTGCCACACCGAGTGTCGTGCCGTTCCGTGGCGCGGTGGACTGGAAGGTGAAGCTGAAGGGCGACGCTGAGCTGCACGCCACCGACGCGGCGGGCTACGAGACCACGTCGCTGTGCCTGGTGCCGCCGCATCACTGACAGGTTGACCCGCTCGCCGCTGCAAGGGGTGGCGGGGTGACCCACGCGGTCACCCCGCCACCTGCCGCACCAACTCGTGCCGCGGCGTCAGTCAGCTGCCTGGGGCGGTCGAGGGCATCGGCGGGCGGTGGCGCCGGCGCCACCGGATCACGAGGTCGACGACAAGGCCGAGGAGCAGGGACAGCAGCACGCCCACCACCGCCCCGAGCAGCGGGTTGCCGTCGACCCAGGCGCCGGCGAGCAGGCCGAGCCCGGTCATATAGAACGCCCAGACGACGCCGCCGACGATGCTCACCGGCAGGAACCGGCGGTGGGCGTAGCCGGAGGCTCCGGCCGCCAGGTAGACCGCCACCCGCCCGACCGGGACGAAACGGCCGGTGAGGATCACCGTGGCCGGCCGACGCTCCAACTGGCGCCGACCTGCGTCCAGGGCGATCGCCATACGGCGTAGTTGCAGCCGTCCGAACCGGCCGGGACCGAGCAGGCGACCCACCGCGAAGGCCAGGTTGTCCCCGCAGATTGCGCCGAGGGCCGCCACGGCGACCAGCAGCGGGAGCGCAGGAGGTCCATCCAGCGCAGCCAGCGCCATGACCAGAGCCTCACTGGGGACGATGGGGAAGATGCCGTCAAGGACGATGAGCAGAAAGCCCAGCGCCATCAGCCACGGTTCGTCTGCGGCAGCCAGGATGGCCGCATTCACGGAGTCGAAGAAGTCGGACATCTGGTCTCTCATCGATGGGCAACCACGCTGCGGGTGACGCCCACGGCCTGCACAGATTATCTGCGTCGCGTCTGGATTGACCAAAGAGTGCGCGTGGCAAGTTGCGGCGCGTGGTGACCTGCGTCACTCTGCACAAGGCGGGGCCTTTCCTGCGCAGTGCGACCGGATGGAGGATGCCGTGAGTGAACAGGCGCTCGACCGTGACAGTGGTGAGGAACAGACCGAACTGAAGCGGGTGCTCGGGCCCAAGCTGCTGCTGCTCTTCATCGTCGGGGACATCCTCGGGACAGGCATCTATGCGCTGACCGGGAAGGTGGCAGGGGAGGTCGGCGGCGCGGTCTGGCTGCCCTTCCTGGTCGCCTTCACCATCGCGATCATCACTGCCTTCAGCTATCTGGAGCTGGTGACCAAATATCCCCGTGCGGGCGGCGCAGCCTCCTTCGTGCACCGTGCCTTCGAGATCCACTTCATCACGTTCCTGGTGACGTTCACGGTGATGGCCAGCGGCATCACGTCTGCATCCACGGCCTCGCGCGCCTTCGCCGAGAACATGTTCAAGGGGTTCAACTGGTTCGTCGGGACCAACGCGGAGGGCGACGCGGTGGTCAGCGCGGGTGCCATCAGCGTCGGCGCCCTCGGCTTCATCCTGCTCGTGATGGCGGTGAACTTCCGTGGCGTGGCGGAGTCGGTGAAGGCCAACGTGGTGCTGACCCTGATCGAGCTGTCCGGCCTGCTGCTGGTGATCTTCGTCGGGTTCTGGGCGGTCGCCGGCTTCTCCGGCGCGGAGGTCGACTTCTCCCGCATCACCGTCTTTGAGAGCCCCAGCGGCAAGAACGCCTTCATGGCGGTGACCGCGGCGACCGGCCTGGCGTTTTTTGCGATGGTCGGCTTCGAGGACTCGGTCAACATGGCTGAGGAGACCCACGAGCCGAGTCGCATCTTCCCCAAGGTGATGCTCACCGGGCTGCTGCTGACGGCGGCGATCTATCTGCTGGTGTCGATCACGGCGGTCGCGCTCGTCCCGGTGGGGGAGCTGTCCCAGGGTGGCACGCCGCTGCTGACGGTGGTCGAACGCGGCGCTCCCAACCTGCCGATCGACACGCTCTATCCGTTCATCGCGATGTTCGCCGTGGCCAACTCGGCCCTGATCAACATGATGATGGCCTCGCGACTGCTCTATGGCATGGCCAACCAAGGCGTGCTGCCCAAGCCGCTCGGCCTGGTGCACAAGGCCCGGCAGACCCCGTGGGCCGCGATCGTGTTCACCACAGCGCTGGCAGCCGGCCTGATCCTGCTGGTGACCTCGGTCTCCAACCTCGGCGACGTGACCGCGCTGCTGCTGCTCGCCGTCTTCTCCGTCGTCAACGTGGCCTGCCTCGTCCTGCGCAAGGACACCGTCGAGCACCAGCACTTCACCGCCCCCACCGCGTTGCCGGTGATCGGGGCGCTGGCTTGTGCCTACATGGTCGGGCCCTGGACGGGGCGCGACACCTCGGTCTATGCGATTGCCGGCTGGCTGGTCGTGATCGGCGTCGCGCTCTGGGTCGTGACCTGGTTCCTCAACCGGGCTCTGTATGCCAAGCCGACGCGGATCAAGGAGCCGGAGGACCTTGGCACGGGCGGTCCAAAGGTCTGACGGGCCGTCACCGCGCCCAGCTGTCCGCGCGAGGCGCACCGGCTCGCGGTGGTGACGAGCGACATACTGACCCAGTTGGCGGCGGCTGGTGATTGTCCGCTAAACTTCAACCTTGCCCGGCGAGTGCATTGATGCACTGACAGGACGGGCTCGCCGGAGGACGATCCGTTCCTTGCGGCCCATCGGGTGCCAAAGAGCACCTGGAGGTAGGTCGGTCACGCTCAGGGAGCGATGAGGCGTCCAACCTCATCGAGTTCACCAGAATTGAGCGATTCGCCATGGCCAAGGCCATCGGGCGCGCCTCCGCGCCCTCCCACAAGAAGAAGCCGCGTCACACTGCGGCCCAAAAGAAGTCAGCCGCCAAGGCGCGCGAGCTGTCTGACCGTTCGTCGCGTCGCGACGACCGCAAGTCGTATGCCGAGAAGCCGGCTCGTGAGGACCGCCCGCGTCGTGAGTGGAACCGTGACGACCGTCCGGCCCGTGATGACCGCGGCCCGCGCCGCGACTTTGACAACCGTGGCCCGCGTCGTGACTTTGACAACCGTGGCCCGCGTCGTGAGTGGAACCGCGATGACCGCCCGGCTCGTGATGACCGCGGCCCGCGCCGCGAGTGGAACCGTGACGAGCGTCCGGCTCGTGATGACCGTGGTCCCCGTCGTGACTTTGACAACCGTGGCCCGCGTCGTGACTTTGACAACCGTGGCCCGCGTCGTGAGTGGAACCGTGATGACCGCCCGGCTCGTGATGACCGCGGCCCGCGCCGCGAGTGGAACCGTGACGAGCGTCCCACTCGTGATGACCGTGGTCCCCGTCGTGACTTCGACAACCGTGGCCCGCGTCGTGAGTGGAACCGTGACGACCGCCCGACCCGCGACTTCGACCGCAGCGCCCCGCGTCGCCACTGGGACCAGGACGACCGTCCCCGCCGTCGGGACGACGCCACCCAGGCCCGCAACAACCACGACTGGGAGCGTCGCGAGCGCCGCGACAACCGGCACTTCTCCGAGGACCGGGAGCGCACGCCATACTCCCCGTCTGTCGCTCCGGCACCCAAGGCCGCGGTCGTCCATGAGGGGCCCAACGAGTTCGGCGCCCTGGGCCTGAACCCTCAGCTGGTCGACAAGCTCACCGATCTCGGGCTGGTCAAGCCTTTCCCGATCCAGGCCGCGACGATCCCGGACGCGATGGCTGGCCGTGACCTGCTCGGGCGCGGACAGACTGGCTCGGGCAAGACCCTGGCCTTCGGCCTGCCCACCCTGCACCGCCTCGCGGAGGGTGAGCGCGCCAAGCCGCACAAGCCGCACGCGCTGATCGTGACCCCGACCCGGGAGCTGGCGATGCAGATCCTGGACGCGCTGCGTCCGCTGCTGTCGACCATGCGGCTGCGCCACCAGCTGGTGGCTGGCGGCATGTCCTACACGCCGCAGCTGCGCAGCCTGGAGCAGGGGGTTGACCTCCTGGTGGCCACCCCCGGCCGTCTCGCTGACCTGCTCGAGCGCGGCGCCGCCGACCTCTCCGAGGTCAAGATCACGGTGCTGGACGAGGCCGACCACATGGCCGAGATGGGCTTTGTCGAGGCCATCTCCGAGATCCTCGACCTGACCCCGAACGATGGTCAGCGGCTGCTCTTTTCGGCGACGTTGGACCACGGGGTCGACAAGATTGCCAAGAAGTATCTGCACGACCCGGTGACGCACGAGACGGACAGCGCGACCGCGAGCGTGTCGACCATGGAGCACCACGTCTTCGTGATCGACCCGCAGCACAAGAAGCCGGTGACCGCGACCATCGCCAACCGGCCCGGTCGCACCGTCGTCTTCGTCCGCACCAAGCTGGGTGCTGACCGCGTGGCGCTGCAGCTGCGGGAGTCCGGCGTCTTTGCCGCGGCCCTGCACGGTGGCCTGAACCAGGCCCAGCGCACCCGCGTCCTGGAGGCGTTCAAGTCCGGCGAGTTGCCGGTCCTGGTCGCCACCGACGTCGCGGCGCGTGGCATCCACGTGGATGACGTCTCGCTCGTCCTGCAGGCCGACCCGCCCGCGGACCACAAGGACTATCTGCACCGTTCCGGCCGCACCGCCCGCGCGGGCGAGGCCGGTCGGGTCGTGACCCTGGCCCTGCCGCACCAGCGCAAGCAGGTGCAGCGACTCCTCGACGCTGCCGGTGTCGACGCGTCGCCCACCAAGGTGACGCCGCGCGACTCAGAGGTCCTTGAGACCGCCGGCGGTCGTGAGCCCTCGTTCGAGGCGATCCCGCAGTCGCAGCTGGACAACCTGCTGCGTCCGCGCCGTCCGCAGGGTCGTGGCAACTACCGCGGCCGCCCGCAGCGTCGCAACGGTGGCTTCGACCGCGAGCGCGGTGCGCGCGTCGGTGGTGGCTACCGAGGGAACCGCGGAGACCGCTGAGGTCGTCCACCTGAGCTGACAGCTCGGTGACCTAGAACCGGCTCCCACGCCATGGCGTGGGAGCCGGTTCGTTGTCTTGTGAGCGGGTCAGTCGTCGTAGAGGCGGCTCGTCGAAGTCAGCACATCAAGGGGGCTGGCTGGGCCATCGATGGTGGCGGTCCCGGGGATCAGTGACCAGGAACTGCCGTCGACGCTGACCTCGCCGCCGTAGACCACGGTGATGTGGGGTGCGACCTGGGCCGCCGACGTGTATTCGTGGCGGATGTCGCCGTGGGGGTAGGGACCGCCGAGGGAGGCGGTTGGACCGGCCGAGGCACCGTCGCCGAAGTGGTAGGTCACGGAGTCGAGCGTCGGCCGGATGCGCACCTCGTGGCCGATGATGTCAGTGGTGTCCGTCTCGCCGGGCTCGAAGCCGGAGTCTGGCCAGAGGAGCTCGTAGTAGACCGGCAGGTTGACCAGGGTCCGACCATCCGGTGGCTCGATCGAGATCGTCGGCAGCGCGAAGTCTGTGCGGTGGAACTGGTCGAGGATCATCGCGTCGGTCAGTTCGGCCGCGGCCTCACCCGAGCGTGCCGGCACGTCCGTGCGGAAGCAGGTCGGCCCGACATTGGTCCATCCGCCCACCGGGCCCGACGAGTCGGCAATCCGCCGGTAGATGATCGAGTAGGGGCCGGAGCTGTCGGGCTGGTTTATCTCGCAGTAGTTCGCAGCCCACTCACAGTAGACCCGGTCAGGGACCTCGGGGCTGTTGCCCTCGCAGCGGATCACGGCGACGTATTCGAACCACGGTTCGGGGCTCTCGGGGCTTGATCCTTCTGGGTACTCGGTGGCGAGGCTCCGTGTTTGCGATTTGGTGAAGCCCACATAGGAACCCCCGCCCTCGACGCCACAGTCGATAACCTGGCCGGGGACGCACTCCGCTTCGCCACTGGCAGGAGTTGCGATGGGACTAAGCAGAGCTGTGCACAAGACGGCCACTGCGATGGCGGCCACCTTCATTGCTGTACCTGAATCTCGGCAACCTCCCATGCCTGACCGTCAAGCGTGAGAGTCAGGACCATTGTGAAGGAGGTCGGCTGGGCTGAAGCGGTCACGACCGCGCCAGCAGCATCGAGGGTCGCAGGGACAGTCTGAACGGCCTCTGCAAAGACGACAGTCGTGTCACCCGTTGCCTGTGCCCGCGCCGAATCGACGGTAACGATTGGTCCTGCGGCGCGCTCATCATTCTCGATGTACTTCGCGATCATGGATTCGAAGCCCGCGCATGTGGCGCAGTCGTCCGAAGCGAGTTGCTCAAGGTGTCCTGCTTCTGGAGTCATAGCCGCGTAGTTGAAGACCTCCAGATAGTGCAGCGCGAAGGCTTCCGCGCCGGACTCCGAATCCTCCTTCGCCTCGTCGGGCATCTCGGGAGGACCGCTGGCCTCCGTCGTCTCAGTGGCATCCCCGGCTGGACTCGAGGACGTCTCCTCGACATCGTCCGGTGGCGCCGCCGTCGTGGGTGCCGGGTCCGTCGTCGTCAGCGCGTCCTGACTGGTCGGCGGCGCGGACGGCTCAGAACTACCCTGGCAGCCAGCCAGGAGCAGGGCAGCGGCACAGGCAGCAACGAACGTGGTCTTCACGAAGTCCCCCTCGTCGGCAGGTCGACCCGCGGTTCCCCCACGGATCCGGTCACCACGACAGTCTCACCCGCCAAACCTGAGCAGACAGTTTTCCACAGGTAAAACTTTGGTAAGAACCCGCGATCAGGCCCCAGCGTGTCTAGGCGAAGCGGTCCCTCACCTTCGACTCACGCAGCGCCTGCAACTGTCGGACTACCTGGTCCGAGGGCCCGAGGCGGTCCCGGTCGACGAACTCTCCGTGGGTCTTGACGTGAAGCCGCTCCATGCGATCATCCAGGTCGGCCGCGGTCCGGGCAGCGTCCTGCAGCTGGATCAGCAGGTCCTCGGGGACGGAGTCGCGATACTTGTAGTAAATCTTGTGCTCCAGGCTCGCCCAGAAGTCCATCGCGACCGTGCGCAGCTGCAGCTCCACCGTCACCGGCACGACCCGGTCGGAGAGGTGGACGGGCACCCGCACCAGTCCGTGCAGGCTGCGATAGCCGTTCTCCTTCGGGTGCTCGATGTAGTCCTTCACCGACAGCACCTCAAGGTCCGGCTGCGAGGACAACATGTCATAGACCTGATAGACGTCCCGGACAAAGCTGCAGGTCACGCGCACACCCGCGACGTCAGTGATGTTGTCCCGGATCGCCTCGAACGATGGATCCAGCCCGCGCCGCCGCACCTTCTCCAGGATCGACTCGGGCGTCTTCAGCCGGGTCAGGACGTGCTCGATCGGGTTGTAGTCGTGCAGATGGGTGAACTCCTCCTGCAGGATCGAGATCTTGGTCTCGATCTCGTCCATGCCGAACTTGTATTCCATCATCAGCCGGGTGAAGTCGGCGCGGACGCGCGCCAGGTCTCCATCAGCAGAGAGGTCGGCCAGTGGGGTCGCGGGCGTCGTTGCAGGGTCCACCGGCCGAGCGTATGCCGTCCGTCTGGGACGCCCCTGCAGGCCCGCCTGGGGTGTGGGTCACCAGGTTGCGGTTTAACTGCTGCTACATCGAGCGGGCCATGCTGCGGCGCAGTGTCCAGGCGCCGAGCACCAGGACCAGGACCGCCATCGCGGTCAGGACACCCAGCTGCGGGAGGATGTCCACGAGGCCTCCGTCGTGCCGCTGGATCTGGGCGAAGGCGTCGTAACCCCAGGCGTGCGGCGTGACGTGGGCGACCTGACGCATGGTGTCGGAAAAGAGTTCCAGCGGCAACATGCCGCCACCGATCGCGGCCAGCACCAGCCCGATGCCCACACCGGCACCCACGGCCGCGCCCTCGTTGTCCAGGACCGAGCCGAGCACCATCGCTGCGCCGGCCGCCACCAGCGCAAACACCGACAGCACCAGCAGGGACAGCCACAGGTTGCCCCAGTCGACGTCGAAGATCAGCCAGGTCGCCTGCATGATGTAGGCGCCCTGGAAGAAGGCGATCACCCAACGGCCGAACGACTGGCCGGCGATGGCCTGCACCGTGCTGACCGGAGAGGCCAGGGTGCGCGCGAGCACCCCCTGGCGCCGGGCGTTGATCAGGGTTGACGCTCCCGCGAGCGAGGTCAGGAAGGTGAAGAGCAACAACTGCGACGAGGCGCCCAGGTCGAACTGCCCCAGCCCCTGGAACTCCTGGGCGAGCTCGTCCACACTGCGGACCTCGATCGTGGGCTCGCTGACCTGACCGGTGGCAGCATCAAGGGCCTGTGCCGCGTCGGCCTCGGAGACCCCGACGTCTCCCAGGGCCCCGACCTGGATGCGGCGCAGGTCGAGATTGGAGACCGTGACCTGCACCCTCTGCTGTGCCGCCATGCTCGTGGAGGAGCTCCCGGCGATCATCTCCAGCTGCGCGGTGCCACCCTGTGAGAAGGCCTCAGCCGCCTCCGGGGTGACGACCAGGCCAGCATCGACCCGTCCCCTCGCGACCTGCTCGAGCATGTCGTCGTGATCGGCGAACTGGACGCTGACCTCACCGTCCTCAAGCTGCTCGGCAACCGCGGTGCGCAGGTCGCTGGAAGGGCCGGAGACAGTCACGCTGCCTGATGACCCCGAGCCGCCGAACTGGGATCCGAGGACGAAGACCAGCATCAGCGGGAAGATGAAGGTGAAGAAGACGTTGCCCTTGTCCTTGACGAAGCGCTGCAGCTCGACGGCTGCGATGGCGAGTGCGGCCCTCATGCCATCGCCCCCCGGTCCGGCACGAGCCGGGCGACCAGCATCGCCACCACGGCGAAGCCGAGCATGGTCACCACAGGTGTGGCGATGTCGGCCAGACCACCGCCGCCACTGGTGATGCCGAGTCCGCGGATCATGGCGCCCACGGGGTTCAGGTCCAGGAGGGTGCCGAGCAGGCCGCCGCCGCTGATGGGGAAGAAGGCGCCTCCGGCGATGCCGAGCACCATGGCCAGGATGGTCGTGATGATGCTGGCCTGCTCCGTGGTCTTGGCGAGCTTGATGACGATGAAGGTCAGCGACGTCGTGGCGATCACGGCGCAGACGATCAGCACCGCGATCGGCAGCGGATCGCCGAAGTCGACGTCGAAGAGTGCGCCGCCGGCCGTGAGCAGGATGCTCGTCGCCACCACGCCGAGCACGAAGCTGCTGAGCACCTTGGACAGGGTGACCAGGTGCGGGTTCATCGGCATGGACTGCAGCCTGGCGAGCGTGCCGAACTCCCGCTCGGCGAGCAGCCCGAGGACACCGAAGCTGACGGTGAACATCAGGAACAGGCCGGCCTGACCGGCGACTAACGCACCCTTGGGGTCCAGCTGTTCGTCAGAGGTCTGCCCCATGGCCAGGGTGACCGCTGCTTCTCCGGTCGCCACCTGCTGGGCGAGGCCGCCCAGCTGCGCGGGGGGCAGTCCCAGGGCTGCTCCTGCAGCGCTGGCCACGGCGCTGGCGCCTGCGCGGTCTAAGAACCCCTGGACCACCGAGAGCACGACGCTGGACTCGATGCCCGCGCCGTCGCCCCGGATGGCCTCCAGCGTGACCGGGTCGCCGGCCATCAACGCGTCCGAGAACCCGTCGGGGATCACCAGGCCGAGCCTGGCGTCACCGGACTCGGCCCGGGCCAGCACGTCCGCTGCGTCGGTCTCGGTGACCTCGACGTCGAGGCCCACCTCGGGCAGGGTCTGCACGAGCGCCGCCGCGAGCTGGTCGTCGGCCGGAGCCGACACCGCGACGGTCGCCGTCTCCAGGTCCATGTCCAGGGCGTCACCCATGACGAGGTTCATCGCTCCCATCAAGGCCATCGGCACGAGGACGGCGAAGATGATGACGGACTTGTCCCTGATGCGTTGCACCAGGTCGGTCGTGACCAGAGTGAAGAGCTGTCGCATGGTCAGTCCCGCAGAGCCTTGCCGGTGAGGTGCAGGAAGACGGACTCCAGGTTGGGTCGGGTGATCTGCACGTCGCTGAGCTGCATCCCCGCGCTGGTGGCCGTGGTGACGATCGGCGCCACCGCCCTCGGCGCGTCGTGCACCGTGAGCTGCAGCCGTCCCCGCTCGGCGTCGACCCGGGCGACGGAGGGCAGCGCGCGGATCGCCTCAGCGGCCGCGGTGGTGTCTCCAGATCCGCTGAGCTGGATGTGGTCCACCCCACCGGTCAGCTGGATCAGCTCGTCGCGAGTGCCCTCGGCCTGCAGAACGCCGGAGTCGATGATGCCGATCCGGTCACAGAGTCGCTCGGCCTCCTCCATGTAGTGCGTGGTGTAGAGCACCGCCATGCCCTCAACGGACAGGCTCTCCACCGACTCCAGGATCTGGTTGCGTGACTGCGGGTCGACGCCCACGGTCGGCTCGTCGAGGATGAGCAGGGTCGGTTGGTGGAGCAGTCCGATGCCGATGTTGAGCCGGCGCTTCATGCCACCCGAAAAGTCCTTGGTCGGTCCCTTGGCCCGGTCCGTCAGTCCGGTGAGCTCCAGCACCTCGGCGACCCGCTTCTTCAGGTCACCTCCGGTCAGCCCCTGCAGCTTGCCGAAGAAGTTCAGGTTCTCCCGCGCGCTGAGGTCGGGATAGATCGCCAGATCCTGGGGCACCAGGCCCAGGTGCCGCTTGGGGATCACCTTCGACGGTCCCATCGTCTCGCCCACCACCGTCACCGACCCTTTGTCGGCGGCGATCAGACCGGCGATCATCGAGATGGTCGTGGTCTTGCCCGCGCCGTTGGGGCCCAGCAGCCCGTAGGTCTCGCCAGGAGCGATCCTGAACGAGACGTCGGACACCGCGGTCAGGTCACCGAACCGGCGCACCAGCCCGTCGACGACCAGGACGTCCTGACCCGTCCCGGCCACGGGTGCCTGCTGTGCTGCCTGCGTCATCTCAGCGTCCTCTTCCTCATGCTGTTCCCACGTGTTGCTGCTCAGTATCGGTCCCCACGTGGTTCAGACTACGCAGCGAAACCGGAGGCGCGATAGGGAGATTCGTCACGTCTTGTTCGGCGGAAGTGGGGGGCCGAGTTCACTGCATCCCGGCCTGCTGGGCTGAGCGTAGGGCGTCGAGAGTCTCGGGATCCCCGTCGAGGTGAGGTTCGGGCCCGCGCCCCCACAGCCAGCGCATCAGCTCCTCGGCCGTGCCAGTGACTGAGCCAGCGGCGGGGGAGGTGCCGGTGGTGTCCGCGCCGGACGGGTCGGCGAGGGTCACCCCGGGCTCGTCGTACTCCTTGCCCGACTGGCCGACACCGCGCCACCGGCCCGGTTGCACCTGCCAGGCCTGGTCCAGGTCTGACGCGGCCAGCGTGACGTCGCCACCGACCGGATGGAACTCAAAGCCGGGGAGCGTGGACCACCAGGCCCACATGACGGTGATGGCGTGGACGATGCCGTCCGCGGCCAGGTCGGGGTCGATCGGAGCTGAGGCAAGGCCAGCGGTCAGCTCGGCGTCCACCCGGTGCATGGTGGCCTCGTGCGCCTGCATCCGACGGGTCGAACCGACGTTCTGAGCGGTCTCCAGCCAGAACCATGCAGGAGCGCCGTCGTCCCGCTCCGCGAGCTGGGCAAGCAGAGCAGCCGTCTGCTCGCGGAACAGCGCCATGGCCGCGCCCCGGTCCTGCGGCCGGCCCGGCTTGGCGGCCTCCACCGCCTCCACATCGTCGTCCGTCCGGGCCCCGCTGCGCAGGATCTCCGCCCAGAACGAGTGCACCTCGGTCAGGTGCCACAGCAGGTCGTCCGTCGTCCAGTCGGGGCACGTCGGCACCTGCGCGCCCGGGTCGGCCACCTGGATGGCCTCCAGGAACCGCTCGGACTCGCCCGCGATAGCCGCCATGAAGTCGTTCATGGCTCATCAGAGCACGTGACGGGAGATCTGTCACGCGTGTGCGTGGCCGAGGCCGATCATCGCCCGCAGATCAGTCACCCGCCCGGAGGATCTCCTCGCCCCGGTCGCGCAGCTCGACCTTGCGGATCTTGCCGGTCACCGTCATCGGGAACTCGTCGATGACCTGCACATAGCGGGGGATCTTGTAGTGGGCCAGCTTGCCCGAGCAGAACTCCCGGACCGCCTCGGCCGTGAGCGGGACGGTGCCCTCCCGCATCCGCAGCCACGCCATGACCTCCTCGCCGAACTTGGGGTCGGCCACGCCCACGACCTGTGCGTCCAGGACATCCGGGTGGGTGTAGAGGAACTCCTCGATCTCACGCGGGGAGATGTTTTCGCCGCCCCGGATCACCAGGTCCTTGATGCGACCGGTGATCTCGACATAACCGTCGTCGTCCATCACGCCGATGTCACCGGTGGCCATCCAGCCGTCCTGCAGCACCTCAGCCGTCTTTTCGGGCTGCTCCCAGTAGCCGAGCATCACCGAGTAGCCCTTGGTGCAGAACTCGCCGGCCACCCCACGCGGAACCACCTCGCGGGTGGTCGGGTCCACGATCTGGATCTGCAGGTGCGGCCCGACCCGGCCCACCGTGCCGACCTTCTTGTCGAACGGGTCGTCCGGCGTCGTCTGCGTGGAGACCGGCGAGGTCTCGGTCATGCCATAGCAGATCGTGATGTCGGTGACCCCGGCGTCGACCAGCTTGCGCATCAGCGAGGCCGGGCACAACGAGCCGGCCATGATGCCGGTGCGCACCGTCGCCAGGTCGGCGGTGGTGAACTCCTCCCCCTTGTCCATCAGCTCGAACTCGGCGACGAACATGGTGGGCACGCCATACAACGAGGTGATCTGCTCCTCGCGCACGGTGCGCAGGGTGCCGGCCGGGTCAAAACCGCGGCCGGGGATGACCATGCAGGAGCCGTGCGTGATGGCCGCCAGGTTGCCCATCACCATGCCGAAGCAGTGATAGAACGGCACCGGCAGGCAGATCCGGTCGACCTCGGTGTAGCTGCAGCCCTCTCCGACGAAGAAGCCGTTGTTGAGGATGTTGCGGTGCGAGAGCGTGGCGCCCTTGGGGAAGCCCGTGGTGCCGGAGGTGTACTGGATGTTGATCGGGTCGTGCGGGGCGAGGCCACCCTGGACCTCGGCCAGCCGCTCCGGTGAGACCTCCTCGGCGCGCTGCAGGAGCTCGTCCCAGCTGGACCGGCCGATCACGACCACGTGCTCCAGCGCCGGGCACTCGTCGCGCACCTGCTCCACCATCGTGGGGTAGTCGCTGGTCTTGAACGGCTCGGAGACCACGATCATCCGCGTCCCGGACTGGTTGAGGACAAAGGCCAGCTCGTGCGTGCGATAGCTGGGGTTGATCGTGACCAGGATGGCGCCGATCTTGGCGGTGGCGAACTGCACGAGGGTCCAGCCGGCGCAGTTCGGTGCCCAGATGCCGACGCGGTCACCCGGCCCGATCCCGGAGGCGAGCAGACCGCGAGCGAGCCGGTCGACGTCGGCCAGGAACTCGGCATACGTCCACCGCCGTCCGCTGTCCACCTCCACCAGCGCCTCACGAGACCCGTGCCTGCGCGCCGTGGCGTCGAGGGTGTCCCCGATGGTCTGCTCGATCAGGGGAGTGTCGACCCGGCCCTGTGCGTATGACGGCTGCTTGCTCATCATGTCCGTGTCCACCATGGTCCTATCCTGCCGTGCCGGGCAGGGGATGTCGCGCGGTTCGACGCGCGCGGTGCGCAGGGTGGCGTGCCCTGGTCAGGCAGGACCGGCGACCCGGGCGATCGGGGCGCTGGCCGGCGTGCCCGACCCGTCCCGCCTGCCCGTGGCCTCGGGCAGGTCGACGGCCACACCGCTGCCGGAGGCGGCCATCGGGGGAGTGGGGCCGGCCCAGCCGAGCAGCAGCGTGTCCTCGCCGCGCAGGAACCGGTGGCAGCGCACGCCGCCGGTGGCTCGACCCTTGGCGGGATACTCGGCATAGGGCGTGACCTTGACCGAGCCGCTCTCGGTGCCCGGCAGGGAGTTGGCCGAGCCGGAGACGGTGACGACCACGTTGTCGGCGGCCGGGTCGACCGCCCAGAAGCCGCGCACGGACGCGCCCGCGGACAGCTTGATGCCCGCGATGCCACCGCCGGAGCGGCCCTGCGGCCGGACGCCGTCGGCGCCGAAATGCAGCAGCTGCGCATCACTGGTGACAAAGACGAGGTCCTCACGGCCGGAGGTCAGGTCGACCGCGCCGACCACCTCGTCGCCGTCCTTGAGCGAGATGACCTCAAACTCGTCCTTGTTGCCGGGGAAGTCCGGGTTGACCCGCTTGACGACACCCTGCTTCGTCCCCAGCGCCAGGCCCGGCCCGTCGGTGGCCAGCGAGCACAGAGCCAGCGGCAGCGCCCCCGCGGGGAGGTCGACGAAGGCCGCCAGCGGCGCACCGCCGGAGAGGTTGGGCGCTCCGTTGGTCGGGGGCAGGGTCGGCAGCTCGAGCGCGGAGAGGCGCACGACGGTGCCGGCCGAGGTCACGACGCCGACCGAGCCGCGGGCTGTCGTGCGCACGGCGGAGATGATCGTGTCGTGCTTGCGGCGTGCCCCTCCGGTGCCCAGCGGCTCGTCGGTGGAGGTGCGCGCGAGCAGGCCGGTGGAGCTCAGCAGCACCCAGCACGGGTCGTCCGCGACCTCCAGCGGGGTGGCCGAGGCGGCGGTCGGGGACACACCGTCGGACTCCAGCAGCACCGTGCGCCGCGGCGTGCCGTGCTCCTTGGCGACCGCGGCCAGCTCGTCGGAGACCACGTTGAGCAGCAGCTGGTGGTCCTCCAGCAGGGCCCGCAGCCTCTCGATCTCGCGCAGCAGCTCATCCCGCTCGGACTCCAGCTCGAGGCGGGAGAACTTGGTCAGCCGGCGCAACTGCAGGTCCAGGATGTAGTTGGCCTGCAGCTCGGAGAGGTCGAAGACCTGGATCAACCGGGTGCGAGCGGTGGCCACGTCGTCAGCGGCGCGGATCAGCTGGATGACCTCGTCGATGTCCAGGATCGCGATGAGCAGCCCCTCAACCAGGTGCAGCCGCTCCTCCTTGCGGCGCAGGCGGTAGGCGGTGCGGCGACGGACCACATCGGTGCGGAACTCGACATACACCTTCAGCAGCTCGCGCAGCCCGAGCGTGCGCGGCTGACCCTCGACCAGCGCGACGTTGTTGATGCCGAAGCTCTCCTCCATCGGGGTGAGCTTGTAGAGCTGGGCCAGCACGGCCTCGGGTTTGAAACCGTTCTTGATCTCGATGACCAGGTGCAGGCCCTTGGTGCGGTCGGTCAGGTCGGTGATGTTGCTGATCCCCTGCAGCTTCTTGCCCTGCACCAGGACCTTGACCTTCTCAATCACCTTCTCGGCTCCCACGAGGTAGGGCAGCTCGGTGACCACGATGCCCTTGCGGCGTGCCGTGATGTTCTCGATCCGGGCACTCGCGCGCGTCTTGAACGAGCCACGCCCGGACTCGTAGGCGTCACGGATGCCGTCCAGACCGACGATCCGTCCACCCAGCGGCAGGTCCGGCCCCGGGACGAACCGCATCAGGTCATCCAGGGACGCGTCCGGGTGGGCGATTAGGTGCCGGCACGCGGCGATGACCTCGACGAGGTTGTGCGGGGCCATGTTGGTGGCCATGCCGACCGCGATGCCGGAGGCGCCGTTGACCAGCAGGTTCGGGAAGGCGGCGGGCAGCACCTCGGGCTGCATCAGCTGGTCGTCATAGTTGGGGACGAAGCCGACCGTCTCCTCGTCCAGGCTCGCGGTCATCAGCAGCGCGGCCGGGGCGGGACGGGCCTCGGTGTAACGGCTGGCGGCAGGACCGTCGTCGAGGGAGCCGAAGTTGCCGTGCCCGTCGACCAGCGGCAGGCGCATCGTGAACGGCTGGGCCATCCGCACCAGCGCGTCATAGATCGCGGTGTCACCGTGCGGGTGGTACTTGCCCATCACGTCACCGACGACGCGCGAGCTCTTGACGTGGCCCTTGTCTGGCCGCAGCCCCATCTCGTGCATGCCGAACAGGATCCGGCGCTGCACCGGCTTCAGGCCGTCGCGCGCGTCCGGCAGGGCCCGGGAGTAGATGACCGAGTAGGCATACTCCAGGAAGGCTCCCTGCATCTCGTCCCGGACGTCGATGTCGACGATCTTCTGCTCGACGTCGAACAGGTCCGGTCCGGGCGGGGTGCGGCGCGCCATACTGTGCAGTCCTCCGTGGGGGCATGGGTCAGGTCTGGGTGCGGGGAAGGATCGCCCTCGATCGTATGCCGTGGGCAGCCGGCTTCAGTGCAGGACCCGGGGGTGTTGTGGACGGGTTCGAGCGCTTTGGGCCTAAAGTGCTGCTCGTGACCAGGGTGATCCACACCGGGCAGGCTCTCGTCGACCTCGTGATCGAGGTCGCGGCGATCCCGCGCCGTGGCGGCAACCAGATGGCCCAGTCCTTCACCCGGTATGCCGGGGGTTCGGTGAGCGTGCTGGCGGCGGCCGCCCGGTCGGGAGCCACGGCCGTGCATGCGGGTGCGCACGGGACCGGCGCGAACGGTGACCTGGTGCGGTCGGCGCTGGCCGATGAGCACGTGACGCTGTCGGCGCCGCCCGTCGAGAACGTGGACACCGGGATCTGTGTGGTGCTGGTGGAGCCCACGGCCGAGCGGACGTTTGTCACCACGCTCGGGGCGGAACGCCAGATCACGGTGGCGAGCCTGTCGACGGCGGCACCGGTCGCTGGTGACCTGGTGTGCGTGAGCGGCTACAGCCTGTTGGAACCCACACGTGACCCGTTGCTGGCGTGGCTCGACTCGCTGGATCCGGGGGTGCGCGTGGTGCTGGACCCGGGGGCCGCCTTCGCCGCTCTGGACCCGGCCGTCCGCGGACTGATGCTCGGGCTCACCGACGTGTGGACCAGCAACGCCGAGGAGGCGCACGAGGTGTCCGGGCTCGAGGAGCTCACCGCCACGCTGCCAGCCATCAGCCAGCGGCTGCCGGAGGGCTCCGTGGTGGTCGTGCGGGACGGCCCCGAAGGTTGCTATCTGCACACGGGCGGGGAGGTGGACCACGTGCCCGGCTTTCCGCAGGAGCCGGTCGACACCAACGGCGCTGGTGATGCCCACACCGGGGTGCTGGTGGCCGAGCTCGCCGGCGGGACCGACCCCCGGACGGCCTGCACCCGCGCCAACGCTGCAGGGGCGATCAAGGTGACCCGGCGTGGACCTGCCACCGCGCCCACCCGTGCCGAGATCGACGCGTTCCTGGGCTGACCCAGTTGTGGGCAGGTTCGGACCGCCCGGCGCGTCTTGGTGGGGCGATTCGGACCGAGCCGATCCCGTCCGGCACGTGGACGGCGGACTGTCGGCCCGACATACTGCTGGGATGGGTCGGGCCGAGTCCGAGAGCACCGCCGCGCTCGACCGCGCCCACACCAAGGCTCTCGCGTGGCTGTCCTCCCTCGATGAGCGACCGGTCCCGGCGCAGGCCTCCGTCGAGGAGATGATCGCCGCGCTGGAGCCCGAGCTGCCCACCGGGAGCACCTCGGCAGAGGAGGTCATCGCACTGCTCGGTGACGCAGCGCCACCCGGCCTGGTCGCGATGCCGTCCGGGAGGTTCTTCGGCTTCGTCATCGGCGGCACCCATCCGGCGGGACTGGCTGCGGACTGGCTGGTGTCGGCCTGGGACCAGAACAGCGCGTTGTATGCCGTGACTCCCACCCACTCGGCACTGGAACGGATCACCAAGGACTGGCTGCTGGACCTGCTCGGCCTGCCGGGTTCGGCGGACGTCGGGTTCGTGACCGGCGGCACGATGGCCAACTTCACCTGCCTGGCCGCCGCGCGTGATGCCCTTCTGCGACAGGCCGGCTGGGACGTCGCGCAGCACGGGCTGGCCGGTGCCCCCAGAGTGCGGGTGATTGCCGGCGCAGAACGCCACGACACGATCGACCTGTCGCTGCGCATGCTCGGACTCGGAGCACCGGACCTCGTGGCCGTCGACGAGCAGGGCCGGTTGCGCGTGGATGCCCTGCGTGAGGCTCTGGAGGGGGCCTCGGGGCCGGTCTGCGTCTGCCTGCAGGCCGGCAACATCCACTCCGGTGCCTGTGATCCGATGACCGAGGCGATCGCGGTGGCGCACGAGGCTGGCGCCTGGGTGCACGTCGATGGTGCCTTCGGCCTGTGGGCCGCCGCGTCGGAGCGGACCCGGCACCTGGTGGCGGGGATGGAGGCTGCGGACTCCTGGAGCACGGATGCGCACAAGACCCTGAACGTTCCCTATGACTGCGGCATCGCGATCGTTGCTGCCCCGGCCGCACTGCACGCGGCAATGGGGATGCACGGCGACTACCTCATTGCGGATGACCAGGCCCGCGACCCACTGGAGACCGTGCCCGAACTGTCCCGGCGGGGCCGAGTTGTCCCGGTGTGGGCGGTCCTGCGCACCCTGGGGCGATCCGGGGTCGCCGAGCTCGTCGATCGGCTGTGCGGTCATGCCCGGGCCTTCGAGGTGCAGATCGCCGAGATCCCCGGGTGCACGGTGCTCAACGAGGTCGTCTTCACCCAGGTGAGCCTGGCCCTGCAGGATGATGCGGCGACCAGCCGGGCGGTCGAGCGCATCATGGCCGACGGCGAGTGCTGGATGACCGGGTCCCGGTGGCGCGACCGCGCCGTGGTGCGGATCTCGGTGAGCAACTGGTCGACCACGGAGGATGACGTCCGGCGCAGCGTTGCGGCCCTGCGGAGGGCGAGTGCGACATCCCAGACGTGAGCTGGCGTGTGGCCCGCCTCCAGGAGATGAACCCGACGGCCACCAACCGGACGGGACGCTGCGGCGTCCCAGTGGCATGAAGACCTTCCGCTCACTGGCGACCGGTGCGGTCGCGACGGTGCTCGTGCTGGCCTGCAGCCTCTCCCAGGGGGCGGTCGCAGACTCACCGACGGCAGTTGCAGGTTCATCACCTGCAGCCGACGCCACCCCCACGGCGGGGGACCTCAGCTTCTCTGTCGAGCGTCTCGCGGGCTCCAACCGCTATGCCACGGCAGCGGCCATCAGTCGCGAGTTCTTTGCCCCCGGAGTGCCCGTAGCCGTGGTTGCGACGGGAGCCAACTACCCCGACGGGCTCGCTGCGGGCCCGGTCGCGGACCAGTTGGGTGGCCCAGTCCTGTTCGTGACGGCCACCGGGGTCCCGGCAGCCACCCGGACCGAGCTGCTGCGCCTGAAGCCGCAGCGGATCGTGGTCGCCGGTGGCACCACCACGATCTCCGCCGCAGTGCGCGCAGAGCTGGACACGCTCACGGCCGGGGCAGCCACGCGCGTCGCCGGCGCCACCCGCTATGAGACGGCCGCAGAGCTGTCCGAGCACGCCTTCCCGAGCGGGGCGAACATCGCCTATCTCGCAACCGGCACGTCGTTCCCGGACGCGCTCACCGGTGGTGCCGCCGCCGGCATCCAGGACGCACCCATGCTCCTGACCGCCCCCACGTCGCTGCCGGCGGCCACGCGAGCCGAGCTCGTCCGACTCAACCCGGACCGGATCATGCTGCTCGGCGGCACCACCTCGATCTCGACCGCGGTCGCCCTGGAGGTGAACGAGATCGCCACCGCCGAGCGGGTGGCCGGCGCCAACCGCTACAGCACCGCCCTCGCGGTCTCCCAGCGTGTCTTCGGCCCGAACCGGCCGGGCATCATGCTCGCGACCGGCCGCGACTGGCCCGACTCGTTGGCCGCCGGGGCCGCCGTCAACCAGACCAGGGGTCCGATCCTGCTGTCGACGGGGTCCGCGCTGCCCAGCGGCACCAACGCCGAGCTGACCCGGTTGGCCCCGGGCACGGCATACGTCCTGGGTGGCCGCACGGCGCAGACCAACGAGGTCCCGCGACTGGTGCAGCGGCGACTGGGGGTGTGCTGGTCGGGGACCAGGCCGACGGCCGGTGCCCAGGAGACGATCAGCAGCGTCCCCTCGGCGACCAAGCAGATCGCCTTCACCCTCGACATGGGAGGCCGCCTGGACGGGGCGTCGCAGATCCTCGACTACCTGGTCGAGAACCAGGTGTGCACCACGTTCTTCCCCACCAGCATCATGGCCAACAGCCCCGAGGGGCGGCCGATCATGGCCAAGATCGCGGCTCATCCCGAGCTGTTCGAGATCGGCAACCACACCGTGCACCACTGTGACCTCGTCAACGGTGGCGGTGGGTCGCCGAGCGGGGCCCCGTGCCAGGTGGCGATGACCCGCTCGTTCGTCCAGCACGAGCTCACCGATGCCGAGTCGGTGCTGGAGTCGCTCGCCGGGATGCCCGCCAACCCCTACTGGCGCCCGCCGTTCGGGTCGCACAACGCGACCGTGCGCGGTTGGGTGGCCGACGTCGGCTACACCAAGACGATCTATTGGTCCCGCGACACGATCGACTGGGACCCGGCGACGACCACGCAGCAGATCATCAACCGCACGACGGTGCCCGCGCCGCCGGCCGGGACGATCGTGCTGGCCCACCTCGGCGGCTACAACACCCCAGCCGCCCTGCCGACGATCGTCAGCACGCTGCGCTCGCAGGGCTACACGTTCACGACGCTGTCGGACATGCGGGACTGAGGTCGGTCGCGCCGGACGGTTCGGCTCGTGGGGAAGGTCGGTGTTGTTGGGGTGCGCCGGACTGACCCACGAGCGGTTGCAGGTCAGCCCAGCTCGAGCGGCGTGCCGAACCGCCCGGCATGAGCGACCTGCTCCACCGGGCGGCGGCCGCGTCGCAGGCTCGGGCTCCTGCGGTCGGGCGCGGGATAGCCCAGGGCCACGACGCCGACCAGGTTGCGGTCGGCCGGGATCGCCAGCGCCTCCCGGGCCGCCTCGAGGTGCTCGACAGGGAGCCCGAAGAAGAGTCCGCCGAGCTCCTCGTCGACGGCCGTGAGCAGCATCAGCAGGGCGGCCATGCCGGTGTCGACGTCCCAGTAGGGCACCGGCCACCGCGCCTCGTCCCGGTCGGTCCACCCCTTGTCCGACTCGGCATAGCGGTCCAGATAGGCGCCCGGGCTCGAGCAGCAGACGATCAGGCACGGCGCGTGGCGTATGCCGAGCAGCCAGTTGTCCGGCTCGCTCGCCGGGTCGGTGGTCGCCGCCCAGAAGGCCTCCCGCTCCGCAGCCGTGCGCAGCACCACGAAGTCCCAGCCCTGCGAGAAGCCGGCGCTCGGCGCGCGCACCGCGTGGTCCAGCACGGTGGCGAGGACGTCGTTCGGGACGGCCCTGTTCGGGTCGTAGTTGCGAACCATCCGTCTGCGCCGCACCACCTGGGAGAACTCCATGCCCCATTGTTGCCCGGCACGGGCGCGCTGTTGGACGGCGCGTGTTGGACGGCACGGTGCGGGACGGCGCGGCGTGTCACGGCAGTCACTCTGCTCACACCTCGACGTCCAAGTGCATGCGCCCCACACGCGATTCCCGGGCTCTGTGTGAAGGATCCGTCCCAGTGCATGCATCCTTCACGCCGATGCCGGGCTCTGTGTGAAGGATCCGTCCGAGTGCATTCATCCTTCACGCGACTTTCGGGTTCTGATCCCGCGTGAAGGATCCGTCCAACTGCGGTGGCGGGGAGCGTTAGTCCTACTGACGCTCACGGGTGCGTCACGGACCTGACGGCCACCCTCGCACCCACGGTGAGGCACCAACCCGGCAGACTGGTGCGGCGTCATACTCGATATGACAGCAGTCCTGTCCCGACCCGCCCGGGTGATCGGAGGCCGCGTGGCACACTCCACGGACCCCATCGAGAGTGCCGTGCACGAGGTCTTCGTCGCGCACTACGGGCGGCTGGCCGGCTGGGCCGCGCACCTGCTGGGGGACCGGGAGCTGGGGCACGACGTGGCGACGGAGGCCTTCACCCGGCTGCTGTCGCACTGGCAACGCGTCGATGACCCGCGCCCGTGGCTCTATGCCACGGCCGGCAACCTGGTGCGCGACCACTGGCGCAAACGGGGGCGCGAGGCGAAGGCCTACGAGCTCTATCAGGGCGGGCGTCCCGACCCCGAGCAGGCTCGGCCGGGGCCGGACCAGGCACAGCTGCTCAGCGTGCGGGAGGCCGTGGAGGCGCTGCCAGACCGGATGCGGCTGCCGGTGCTGCTCTTCTATTTCGCCGACCTGTCGGTGGCCGACGTGGCGCGCCAGCTCGGCCGCTCCGAGGGAGCGGTCAAACGGGACCTGTACGACGCGCGCGCCAGGCTCGCCATGACGCTGGAGGAGGCACGATGAACGCTCAGTGGCCGGGCGAGGACCGGGAGACCGGACGCGATCCCGTCGAGGAGTTCTTCGCGGCGCACCGGGCCCAGATCCAGGACCAGGACCCGGACGAGTTGACCTGGCAGCGGATCAGGGACGGGCGGCGGCGGGCGCGCTCGCACCGCGGCGCGTGGGCCGGTGGCCTCGTCGCTGCTGCGGCGGCACTGGCGGTCGTGTTCGGGCCGAGCCTGGTCCCCGACGCCGACCTCCCGGACGTAGCCGGGCCCGCGACCAGCGTGACGGACCCGAGCCCGACGGACCCCAGCGCGACGGACCCGAGCGTGACCGACCCGGGGCTGACGGACCCCAGCGCGACCGACCCCAGCGCGACCGACCCTGGGGAGACAGAGTCCGGCGACCCCACCGACAGTGCGGCAGAGACGGTGAGCACGCCGGTCCCCGAGGGGGAGATCCCCGACGGCGCGTGGTTCACCGACACCACCACCGCCGACCCGACACCGGACACCGACTCCGGCGTGCGCCTCGGGCTGGTCGCCCGGGACTGCCCCGCCAACGGCTTCTGCGCCATGCTGGTGCGCTCGGCCGATGGTGGGATCACCTGGGCGCCGCAGGCTGACCTCGAGCAGCTGGGCCTGGTCGACCGCGTGCTCTTCAACGACCAGCAGCGCGGCTGGGCGTGGGGCGCCAAGGCGCCGCTCTGGGCCACGACCGACGGTGGCGCGACCTGGAGCACCGTCGCGACCGGTGCCAGACGCGTGCTGGACGTGTCCGTGCGTGACGACGTGCTGCTCGCGACGACCGCGACCGACCAGCGGTGCACTACCAGCCCCTGCCCGCTGCCCGACGTGTCCGTCGTGCTCACCGACCCGCTCGACACCGACTGGAGCGACGGCGTCGCCCACGACGCCGGCCCGGCCGCCACCGCTGAGGTGCTCGAGGCCGGGACCACCCGCTATGTCACGACCACGAACGCGACAGGGCAGGTGACCAGCCTGCGGCTGCAGGACGGACGGCTGGAGGCGACGGCGGAGCTCAGCGAGTGCGCGGCCGGACCGGTCGCCGTCACCGTCTCCATGGCCACCCCGGAGCACCTGGTCGCGCTCTGCGACGACGAGCGCGGGATCGCCGTGCAGGAGAGCGCCAACGGTGGCCGTTCCTGGACACCGGGCAATGTCATCGTCCCCTCGTTCGTGCTCGGAGAGCAGCCCCCGCTGCTGGCCTCCCTCGACAGTGAGCACCTGTTGCTGGTGGGGGAGGGCAACCACGCTCTGACCACCGACGGTGGCCAGACGTGGACCGCCGAGGAGTTCCTGCCCGGCGCGAGCGCCCGGCCGGAGCGGATCGAGGTGACCCAGTTCCAGGAGATCGTCGTCTATCCCACCCAGGGGCGGGGTGACCCCGACCTGGGCTACTGGCGCTCTGGTGACTGGGGCGCCACCTGGGACGTGGTGGCGCCTCAGCAGTGAGTCGGTGGTCGTTCACCAACGTGCCGTGACCCGTCACGCACGGGCCGAGGATGATCGGGCATGCTGGGTCCATGATCGACGTGCCTCCGGGATATCCGCGCGAGTGGGAGGCGGACGTGGTGCTCTCGGACGGCTCCGTGGCGCACGTCCGGCCGATCGTGCCAGGTGATGTCGAGGGACTGCACGAGTTCCACTCCGGCCAGTCCGAGGAGTCCATCTATCTGCGCTTCTTTGCCCCGCTGCGCCGGCTCTCGGACAAGGACGCCACGCGGTTCGCCACCGTGGACTATGACAAGCGGGTCGCGCTGGTGATGCTCATCGGTGACGAGATCGCCGGCATCGGCCGTTACGACCGCATCGAGGAGACCGGCTGGAGCTCGGCCGAGGTCGCGTTCAACGTCGCCGACAAGCACCAGGGCAGGGGCATCGGGTCGGTCCTGCTCGAGCACCTGGCCGCGATTGGGCGCGAGTCGGGCGTGGCGCTCTTCGTCGCCGACGTCCTGCCCCAGAACCGCAAGATGATCAACGTCTTCCAGGACGCCGGCTATGAGGTCAGCCACGAGTTCGAGGACGGGGTCATCGTGGTCAGCTTCGCGATCGAGCCCACCGAGGCCTCGCGCGCGGTGGAGCTGTCGCGCGAGCACCGGTCCGAGGCGCGCAGCATGCGCCGGGTCCTGCACCCGTCGTCGGTGGTGGTGGTCGGGGCGAGCCGTCGCCCGGGGTCCGTCGGCGGGGGACTCGTGCGCCACATGCGGGAGGGCGGCTTCGCCGGTGACCTGTATGTCGTCAACCATGCTGCCGAGGAGGTCGCCGGCCTCAAGACGTGGTCCAGCGTCTCGCAGATCGGGTCCCCGATCGACCTGGCGCTCATCGCCGTGCCGGCTGCGGAGGTGCCCAGCGTCGTGCGCGAGTGCGCCTTTGCTGGCGTCGGGGCGGTCGTGGTCGTCAGCGCCGGGTTCGCCGAGGCGGGTGAGGAGGGGGTCGAGCTGCAGCGGCAGCTCCTGGCCACCGCGCGCACCCACGGTCTGCGGGTGCTGGGTCCCAACTCGTTCGGTCTGATCAACACCACCGAGGGCGTCAGCCTCAACGCCTCGCTCTCGCCCCAGATGCCGATGATCGGCTCACTGGGGCTGTTTGCCCAGTCCGGCGCGCTGGCCATCGCGGTGCTCGCGTCGGCCGAGCGGCGCGGGCTGGGCATCTCCTCCTTCGCCTCGGCCGGCAACCGGGTCGACATCTCGGGCAACGACCTGATGCAGTACTGGATCGAGGACGAGGCGACAGCTGTCGTCGGCCTCTATCTGGAGTCCATGGGCAACCCTCGCAAGTTCACCCGGATCTCGCGCCAGCTCTCCGCCGTCAAGCCGGTGATCGTCGTCAAGAGCGGCACCGGCCAGCACGCGGTGCCGGGCCACACGGTGCGCGCGACCCGCGAGCGGCCCGAGGCCTTCGCCGAGATGCTCAAGCAGAGCGGCGTCATCAGGGTGGAGAACACCCACCAGATGTTTGACGTCGCCCAGCTCGTCGTGCACCAGCCGCTGCCGCGGGGGCGCGCGATCGCGATCGTGACCAACTCCGACGCGCTCGGGATGCTGACCGCCGACGCAGCCGAGTCCTGGGACCTGACGATCACGCACGGGCCGGTGGCCCTGCCCAGCACGGCCACGGTGGCCGAGTTCAACGAGGCTCTTGAGGCAGCCCTCACCGACCCGGCCGTGGACAGCCTGGTGGCCTGCTTCATCCCACCGATCGTGACCAGCGACACCGAGGTCGTCGCGCAGGTGGAGCAGACCGTCGCGGCGCACGACAAGCCCTGTGTCGCCACCTTCCTCGGCATGCGGGGCGTGGCACCGGGCGGCTCCCTCCCGGCCTATCCGATGCCGGAGGACGCCGTGCGGGCGCTCGCGGCCGCCACCGACTACGCCGCGTGGCGCGGACGGGAGCGGGGGGAGCGGGTGCGCCCCGGCGGAGTCAACCGGCGCCTTGCCCACGATGTGGTCGAGAGCGCCCTGGCCGGTGGTGGCGAGGGGCGGGAGATGACGGATGCCGAGGTCACCGACCTGCTGAGCGCCTACGGCATCGAGGTCGTGCCCTCCCAGCTGGTGCACACGGCTCAGGAGGCCGTCGACGCCGCCGCGCAGCTGGGCCGTCCGGTGGTCCTCAAGGCCACCAGCCCAGACCTGCGACACGGCACCGGGCACTACTGGATCCGCACCGACCTGCAGAGCCCGGAGACCGTCGCCGACGCCTTTGCGGGTCTGTCTGCCGTGCTACGGCAGCGTGGGGACGACGGGATCGTGCTCCAGGAGATGGCGCCGGCCGGGGTCGTCGTCGAGATCACCTCGGCCGAGGACCCGCTCTTCGGGCCGGTTGTCGGGTTCGGGGTGGCCGGTGTTCCCTCCGACCTGCTCGGGGACGTGACCCACCGCTTCCCGCCGCTGACCAGCACCGACGTCGCCGACATGGTCTCGGGGGTGCGTGCCGCGCCGCTGCTGGACGGCTATCGCGGCACGGACCCCGTCGACCAGGTCGCGCTGCACGACCTGCTCGCCCGGGTCTCGGTGCTGGCCGACGACCTGCCCGAGGTCCAGCTCCTGCGGCTCAACCCGGTGGTGGCCCACCAGGGAGGCATCATGGTCCTCGGCGCGACCGCCCGGATCGCGCGGGACGAGGGCCGTGCCGACGCTGGTCGGCGCTCGCTCACCCGCTGACGAACTGGCAGCAGGTCACGGCAGGTAGAGCGTGAAGTAGGCCGTCCCGTCGGGTCCGTAGCAGGAGCCGGCCGCCTTGGACGTCGCGTCGTAGGGCGTGACGAAGCACTCCCAGCCGGTGGGGGTGACCCACGGGATCGTCCAGGACGGCTCGGTGTTGGCCTCGGCCAGCCCCCACTCGGCGCGCGCCCCGTCACAGGTGACCGCGACGAGATCGGCATGCGTGTCGCCATACTCCTTGGTGCTGACCACGCACGCTGCGACCGGGTCGGTCGGCGACCCGGTGGGACCCGCGGTGGGTGCGGGTGCGTCCACGCACGGGGGGAGGAGCTTGCTGACGGCGGCCGGGGCACCCCGGGCCGACAGGTCGTCCTGGCACACCGGGTCGCCCATGGCGACGGCGTGGAACCAGCGTCCGTCCACCTGCTCGGCGATGAACTCCGGCGCCCCCGGCGCGTTCGGATAGGCCGCGAAGGCCCACCCGTCCTCGCAGAAGTCGACACTCACCCCACCGGGAAACCCGAGGATGTCCTGGCTCAACCCGTCGTCGTCGCACGCCGTGACGGCCGGTCGGGCGGGGGCGGCCGTCGTCGGCGCAGGGGCCGCCTCCGGGGCGGGCTCTGCCGTAGTCGTCTCAGCGCTGGCAGAGGTCGGCGTGACGGTGGTCGGGGCTGCCGAGGTGGGTGCCTCGTCCGCGATCTCTGTGGTTGTCGCGGTCGCCGTGCTCTCCGTCGTCGTGGTGGGGTCGGCCGGGGCACGGTCCTGCGCGTCGTCACCGCACGCGCTCAGGAGGACTGCAGCGGCAGCGGCAGCAGCGAGGAGGCGACGCATAGGGGGCCTTTCACGGTTCCGAGCGTGCGCCCTCGGCACACGGTTCGAGCAGACGACGGCAGGGGTGGGAGGATGGTCCCATGCCCCAGCCTGACAGCATGACCCTCCCACAGGAACTGCGCGAGGACATCGAGCACGCAGGATATCTGCCGGCGCTCGTGTCGGACGTGGTCGCCACGGCTGTGGCGGGTGACGAGATCGTCGGGCACCTGGTGCACCAGGAGACCACCCTGGACGAGGAGGCCGTCCGCCGCCACGTCACCGTGCTCGTCCTGACGCCGCACCGACTGGTCATCGGGCACGCCGACGACCACGAGTCCGGCGAGCCGCACGGGCACTTCGCCACCGCCACCACCGAGACCGTCCCGCTGCGCGCGGTGCGTGGCGTGATGATGACGCACGTCCTGCCCGACCCCGCGACCTATGCCGGTGGGCTGACCGGGCGCGCGCTGACCCTGACCCTCGGCTGGGGGACCGTCTCGCGGCTGGACCTGGTGCCCGCGATGTGCGCGGACCCGACCTGCGAGGGTGACCACGGCTATGAGGGCACCGTGGCCTCCGACGACATCTCGCTGCGGATCACCTCCGAGGCCGACGGACCCGAGGCGCTCACGCGGGCGCTCGCCTTTGCCCAGCAGCTCTCCGCCCGTCTCGGCCGCTGACCACCGACTGCCCGTGGTCGCCCTGCCCTCGGAGTTCATCGAGCTGGCGTATGCCGGGTCGCTGGCCACCGTCCTGCCTGCCGTCGCGCAGAGCCTGGGTGTGTCGGCCCACCCGGGGGCGGCGCCCCTCGGCCTCGACCCCCTGTTTGAGCTGCCACCGGCCCGCAGTGCCGTGCTGGTGCTCGTCGACGGGCTGGGTGCCGAGCAGCTCCGGCGGCGCAGCGGTCACGCCCAGTTCCTGCGCTCTCTGCAGAGCCCAGCGCCGCAGCTGACCTGCGGCTTCCCCGCGACGACGGCCACCAGCCTGGCCAGCCTGGGCACCGGGCTCCCGCCGGGCGCGCACGGGATGGTCGGCTGGCAGGTGCTGATGCCCGAGCACGACCGGCTGCTCAACCACCTGTCCTGGGACGAGGGGCCGGACCCCGAGCAGTGGCAGCCGCACCGCACCGTCTTTGAGCAGCTCGAGGCCGGGGGCGTCGCGGTCACCCGGATCGGGCCGGGCTACTTCGACGGCTCCGGCATGACGCGGGCCGCCCAGCGCGGGGGCAGTTTCGCGGCCGCCCGGACGCTGCCCGAGCGGGTCGACACCGCCATCGCGGCGCTCACCGCGGCGCCGCGCTCCTTCGTCTATCTCTACTGGGGCGAGGTCGACAAGATCGGGCACACCTTCGGTCCAGACTCCTGGCAGTGGGGTGAGGAGGTGGAGCGCACCGATGCTGCGCTCGCCGACCTGGCGATGCGCCTGCCGCCTGGCACCTCGCTGACCGTGACCGCCGACCACGGCATGGTCGAGGCCCCCGAGATGCTCCGCCACGACCTGGCCTGGGACGAGGACCTGGCCCGCGGCATACGTCATCTCGGTGGTGACCCCCGCGTGCCGCAACCGCACTGCGAGCCCGGGGCCGCGGCCGAGGTGCTCGAGACCTGGACTGAGCTGCTGGGGGAGCAGGCGCTGGTCGTCAGCCGCGCCGAGGCGATCGACCACGGGTGGTTCGGGCCGGTCGAGGGCGCGGTGACCCCCCGCATCGGTGACCTGGTCGTGGCGATGCGCGGCCACGCGACCGTGCTCGACTCCCGGGCTCAGCGGCCGGAGTTTCTCGCCCTGAAGGGGCACCACGGGTCACTCACCCGCGACGAGATGGCGATCCCCCTGCTGCACCTGCCCGCCGTTCCGTAGACTGCACGCCGTGGCCGAGCTTGTCTTCTTCACCGGAACGATGGATTGCGGCAAGTCGACCCTCGCGCTCCAGATGGATCACAACCACGCGACGCGTGGGCGGGCCGGGCTGATCTTCTCCAAGCACGACCGGGCCGGCCAGTCCGTGCTCTCCTCGAGGTTGGGTCTCTCGCGCGAGGCGATCGAGGTGACCGACGACCTGGAGTTCTGGGACCTCGTCGTCGACGCCGCGACCAGCGGTCGGCGGGTCGACTACCTGATCTGTGACGAGGCGCAGTTCTACACCCCTGCGCAGGTCGAGCAGCTGGCGCGGCTGGTGGACGAGATGGGCCTGGACGTCTTTGCGTTCGGCATCACCGCCGACTTCCGCACCGAGCTGTTCCCCGGGTCGCGGCGGCTGATCGAGCTCGCCGACCGCACCGAGGTGCTGCAGGTCGAGGCGCTGTGCTGGTGCGGGCGCACGGCCACCCACAACGCGCGGGTCGTCGACGGGGTCATGGTGGTGGAGGGCGCCCAGATCGTCGTGGGCGACGTTGGAGAGAGCGAGGCGGGAGAGAGCGAGGCGGGGGAGTCCAGCGCCGCTTCGGTGGTGGAGTACGAGGTGCTCTGCCGGCGCCACTACATGCGCCGGATGACCTCGCACGCGGCGCGCGCGGCGTCGCTGTCGCCGGAGGTCCTGCCGTTCGACCTCGACTTCTGCCCCGTGCCGCAGCGATGAACCGGGAGCGGGACGAGGTGGCCGAGGACCACTCGCAGGGGCGCAGCGACGAGCAGCAGCGCTGGCGCGAGCAGCATCCGCTGGAGGACGGCGCGCACTATGGCCCGATCGTCGGTCCGTCCGCGCGACCCAGGCCGTCCAAGGTGGCGCAGGCGGGCGCCGCTGTCGGCCACGGTCTCGGCAGGGGGGCCAGAGCGGTCGCGCACGGGACGAGCGCGGTCAGCCACTCGGCATACAGGGTCACGCGCCGGGCGACCCACGCCGAGGGTGCGGGGGAGACGGGACTGTCCCGGCTGATCGAGGTCCACGGCCTGCACAATGCGGGCGACGCGGTGGTCGCCATCGCCCTGGCCGGCTCGCTCTTCTTCTCTGTGCCGACCGGCGAGGCGCGCGGTCAGGTCCTGCTGTTCCTGCTGCTGACCCTGTTGCCGTTCAGCATCATCGCGCCCTTCATCGGACCGTTCCTGGACCGGTTCCGGCACGGCCGGCGGTGGGCGATCGGCACGACGATGGCGATCCGGGCCGTGCTCTGCCTCGTGCTGGCCAGCTCGCTGGACACCGCCTCGTGGTGGCAGTTCCCGATGGCGCTGGGCATCCTGGTGGCCAGCAAGGCCTACAACGTGACCCGGTCCGCGGCCACCCCGCGACTGCTGCCTCGGGGGATGACACTGGTCAAGGCCAACGGCCGGATGTCGCTGGCGGGGACCGCGGGGGCCACCCTCGCCGCGCCGCTGGCGATCGGGATCGGCTATTTCGGCTCGGACTGGACGCTGCGCCTGGGGTTTGCGGTCTTCGCGCTCGGGACCGTCCTGGCCATCATGCTGCCGCCGGCCGTCGACTCCACCAGGGGCGAGAGCGAGGTGCCCATCAGCGAGGTCGCCGGCCGCAGCAGCCGCTGGGTGCCACCTGCTGTCGTCGGCGCGCTGCGGGGCAACGTGGGGCTGCGCATGCTGTCCGGCTTCCTGACCATCTTCCTGGCGTTCCTGCTGCGGGAGTCGCCACCCACCGGCTGGACCGGCAGCAGCAGCCTCCTGCTGCTGGGCATGGTCGCCGCGGCGGCGGGGATCGGGTCGGCGATCGGCACGATGCTGGGTTCGCTGCGCACGCTGGTGCCTCCCCAGGCGCTGGTGCGGATCGCGCTGATCGTCAACGTCGTCGCGGCGGTGGCCACCGCCATCAACTTCGGGATGATCACGGTCCTGATCCTGTGCTTCCTGGTCGGCATGAACCAGCAGCTGGGCAAGCTCGCGCTCGACGCAGTCATCCAGGAGACCGTGCCCGAGCACACGCGCACCTCGGTGTTCGGCCGGTCCGAGACCCTGATCCAGCTCGCCTGGGTCGTCGGAGGTGGCCTCGCGGTCCTGCTGCCGGCCGACTCCACCATCGGGATGACGGTGATCGCGGTGGTCCTGGTCGCCTGGCTCCTCGTCGTGCTGCTGACCGGGAAGGGACGGGTCCCGCGCCGGGCCTGAGCGATCGCTCCCTCTCCCGGCAGCGGTGTCCGCGCCGGACCAACCCCGCTGACCACACCAGCGTTCGACCATTGTCACTGAGTGCGCTGGGACCCTAGGGTGGACCGGGACATGACGACACGGGATCGAGGCTGGTCATGACGGAGCAGACCCACATCACAGATCCGCATCAACCCGACGACGCCCGGCCCGAGCGGGCCCATGATCCAGGCGTCGTGAGTCCGACCGACGCGGATCCGGTCGGTGCGCAGACCCCGGGCTCACCCTCGGACCGCGTCACGTGGCTTGGCGTCGATGACCTGAACACTCCTGTCCCGTTCGAGGATGTCACCGGTCAGACGCATGCCTACCGCGGCGACCCCGATCCACCGCCGTTCGAGGCCTTCGATCTGGACTCTGACTGACTTCGTGTTGGAGCCGATGCGCACACGGCAGGGTTCGACGGAGGAGGACCGCGTGCAGATGACGTTGAGCTATGACAGGGCAGGCAGTCGCCTTCGCCAGATCGGCGACGTCCAGATCTCCTATGACAGGGCGGGCAGCCGACCCAGCCGGCTCGGGGAGCTCGACCTCGACTATGACCGGGCGGGCAGCCGTCTGCGGCACGTCGGAGGAGACCGGATCGACTACGACAAGCTAGGCAGCCGGCCGGTGCGGTTCGGAGAGTTCGACCTGGACTACGACCACCTCGGCAGCAGACTCCGCCGGGTCGGCCGCGTGGACATCGACTACGACAAGCTCGGCAACAGGGTCCGCCGGATCGGCGGCCTCACCGTCGACTACGACCGCCTGGGATCGCGCCCCCGACAACTGGTCGCTGCTGACGAGTCACCGCTTGACGTGCAGCTCGCGGTGGTGATCGCCTTCCTGGTCCTGGTCGCGTTCAAGGACGACGACTGACCGTTTGTCCTCGCTCGGAGGCGGTTGGTCAGAACAGCGTGACGAGGAACGTGACCGGGCTGATGCCGAGCATGAGCAGCAGCACACTGCCGGCCACCGTGAGGCTGAGGACCGCGGCCAGCGCCGCCACCGCGATCGGTGGCCAACCGCGAGCACGTGTCCTCCCGGCAGACCACGCCAGCGCCAGGGCCAGCACCACGTTGACGGTCACCCCGACCAACAGGGCGCTGTCGTAACGGCGGAACTCTGGGGGAAGGGCTCGTGCCTGAGGCCGCAGCACCTCGAAGATGCCATAAGTCATGCCATGCATGACGAGCAGCGCCCACGCGAGCAGCACCAGCGTGGCCGTGGTCAGGACGAGGAGCGGCAGGGTCCACCACACCGGGGCGAGCCCGCGACGAGGCCGCCGCTCACTCACTACTGGTGCCAATGCCCCTCCGAGACGACCTCGATGGTCGCGTCCAGACGCCGATGCGGGTCAGTGACCGCGGTCCTTGGCGCCAAACATGATGTCGTCCCAGCTGGGCACGCCCGGCCGCCCGTCCTTGCGTCGCGGGGCTTTCGTGGCCTCCTGATCCACTGCGGGGCCATCATCCGTCGCCCTGGTGTCGGCCGGGTCCGCGGCCGAGGCTGCAGCGCCACTGTTGACGGACTCTTCGTCGACGGACTCTTCGTCGGCGGACTCTCCGTCGTCGGACTTCGCGTCCGCCGAAGCGTCGTGGAGAGGCTCGGCGTCCGCCGAAGCGTCGTCGGGCTCGTCCTCCGGGCCATCCAGCTCGTCCTCGGGCTCCTCGTCGGAGTCATCCTCGGAGTCCTCCGCTGAGTCATCCTCCGAGTCATCCTCAGACGGTGTCGACGCCCGGTCATAGGCGACCTCGTGACCGAACAGGTCGGCCAACGTCGCCTCCTGCGGGCTCGGGTCGACCTCGTAGTCGTCGTCGAAGTCGAGCTCGATGTCATAGGTCGTGGCGGCGTCAGACGCATCCGTCTGCTCCGCCGCGGCGGTCCCGGCGGACGCTGCGTCCTGCTCCTCGACGCTGCCCTGGCCTGCTCGCTCTTGGTCCCCAGGCTCCTGGTCAGGCCCGGCACCGGCCGAGCCCTGGCGTGGTGAGTCCTGGCGTGCTGAGTCCTTGCGCGCAGCCCTCCTGCGCGCAGCACGTGCACCCGCACGTCCCGGTGACTCCCCACGAGCAGCGGGCGGCAGCCCCATGCTGTCCGGGTCGTAGGCCAGCTCCTCCAGCGGCAGCACCTGCTCGGGAGCGTCTGCCAGGGAGGGCAGCTCTGCAGGGTCGGCACTGGCCGTGGGTGACTTCTTGCGGCGACCACGCGAGCGGCTGCGCTCACGCATCGTGGTCATCAGGTCGACCTCCTCGGCCGCCCCCGCCCCACCGAAGAGCTCCTTGCCGGCCGCGCTGCCGGGCAGGGCCTGCTCGTCCTCACTCAGCCAGCGCGCCTCGTCGTCCAGCGCCTCCACCGTGCGGTCTGCCGGGTCGAACTGCCAGGCAGCAGCACGCTGCCGCTGACCGGCCACGAACGTGACCAGCACCGTCCAGGTGCCGCCCTCGGGCCGGGTCGCGTCCCACCCGGTGTTGTCAGCGTCGACGCCGCGGGCCGTGAGGCGCTCACGCACCCTGGACTCCAGCGTCGGGATCGTCCCGTCCGGCCCGCGCCCGCGCACGTGCGCCGCCCGGGCCATCCCGGCCACGTGCTCGCGCTCGGCCAGGATCGGCCCCTCGAACCGGGCGACCCGCTCAGCTGGCCACCCGGTGATCTCGGCCACCTCCGCGGGGCTTAGACCGGCCCGGATCATCGCCTGCACGTGGCGTGGCCGCAGATCGGTGGCCGGAGCGTCGACCGCAGCAGGACGGGGCCGCAGCGCAGCCCGGAGCCGCTCGTCGACCGTGAGCAGCATCTCGGTGCCGTCCGACGACGACAGGACCAGGTGCTGGCCGTCCTCGTGGACAGCGGTGAACCGCAGCTGTTGCATGCAGCCTCTTCTCGTGTGTCGACCGTTCTGACGACTGTGCCACTTCTCACCCCGTGGCACCATCAGGCCACGCCGCTGCAATGACACTCCGAGGGTTACCTTAGGCAGACCATGCTGACCGTCGACGTCAACCTCCAGGTGTTGCTGGACATCCTCGGGGTGTTCGTGTTCGCCCTTTCGGGCGGTCTCGTCGCCGTCCGCAAGGGGTTGGACCTGGTCGGTGTGGTGGTCCTGGCCTGGGTCGCCGGACTCGGCGGTGGCATCATGCGCGACGTGCTCCTCGGCGCGACACCGCCCGTGGGGATCAGCGACTGGCGGCTGCTCGCCAGCGTCGTGGTCGCCGGCGCCCTGACCTTCCTGTGGCAGCGGCGCCTGCGCAGCGCCTATCTCGGACGCGCCCGTGGCCGGATGACGCTGCTCACCCGCTCGGTGCGGACCCTGGACGCCGTCGGCCTCGCCTTCTTTGCCGTCAGCGGCTCCCTCAAGGCCCTGGACTATGACACCGGCGCGCTGGCGGCCGTGCTTCTCGGGGTGCTCACCGCCGTGGGAGGAGGCGCCCTGCGCGACGTCCTGGCCGGCCAGGTGCCCGAGGTGCTGCGTCGTGAGCTGTATGCCGTGCCCGCCCTGATCGGAGCCAGCGTCGTCGTCCTGGCCGACCGCTGGGGACATCTCAACCCAGTCGTCATCTGGGGTTCGGTCATGCTTGTCTTCGCCATCCGCATGGCCGCCGTCGCCCTCAACCTCAACGCCCCCACCGCACTACGCACGACAGGAGAAACCCAGTGAGCAACCCGATCGTCGACCCGGTCGACCCGACCCAGGGCGAAGCCGAGCCCACGACACCGCACGCAGGCACGCCGACCGGGGAGTCGGCATACGAGACAGAGACCCTGGCCGAGCTCGAGCAGGACGCGGACGAGGAGGCGAGGGGAGAGACGCAGCCCTATGACGCGGTCGTCCTGGTCTCGTTCGGCGGTCCGGAGGGTCCTGACGAGGTGATGCCGTTCCTGCGGCGCGTGACCCGCGGGCGGGGCATCCCTGACGAGCGTCTCGAGGAGGTCGCCGAGCACTACCATGCCTTCGGCGGCAAGAGCCCGATCAACGACCAGAACCGGGCCCTCCTGGCAGCCCTCACCCAGGAGTTCGCGCGCCGTGAGATCCACACGCCGCTGCTGTGGGGCAACCGCAACTCCGAGCCCTTCCTCACCGACACGCTGCGCGCGGCCGCGGGGGAGGGGATGACCCGGTTCCTGGCGATCACGACCAGCGCCTACTCGTCCTACAGCTCGTGCCGGCAGTACCGCGAGGACATCGCCGAGTCCATCGACGAGCTGACCCAGGAGGGGGTCCCGGTGCGGGTCGACAAGATCCGGCAGTACTGGAATCACCCAGGCTTTTCCTCCACCAACGCCCGGATCGTCAGCGAGGGAGCCCGCCAGCTCCGCGACCGCACGGGAGCCGTGCCCCGCCTGGTCTTCGTCACGCACTCGATCCCGGACGCGATGGACGACACCTCAGGGCCGGGGGACGGGGAGGGCAACGCCTACAGCGCCCAGCACGAGGAGCTGGCGCGCGCGATCACCGAGGAGACGCGAGCGACGCTGGGGGAGGACGTGGTCGGCGAGCTGACCTACTGCTCCCGGTCGGGTCCGCCCACGCAGCCGTGGCTGGAGCCGGACGTCAACGACCGGCTGCGCGAGCTGGCGGCCGACGGGGTGACGCACGTGGTGCTGGCGCCCATCGGGTTCGTCTCTGACCACATGGAGGTCGTCTTCGACCTCGACACCGAGGCGCAGGAGACCGCGGCCGAGGTCGGGATCGAGGTGCTGCGGGTGCCCACGGTCGGGATTGACCCGCAGTTCGTGTCCGGTCTGACGGACCTGGCCCTGGAGCGCGCCGCCGAGGCGCGTGGCGAGTCTCCCGACCGGCCCACCTGGCCCGGTGCGCAGCCGAGGCCGTCAGTCTGCGCGCCGGGTTGCTGCCCGAACCTGCGCGTCGCCAAGCCGGCGGCATGCGGGTCGGACTGACCCAGTTTTCGTAGCGGGTTTGCTGGTGCCGCCCGTCTTCTCGTAGTGGTTTTGCGTGTCCGACGGGCCAGCAAAACCACTGCGAAAAGACGTTCTCGACCAGCAAAACCACTACAAAAATTGGTGGGACCGGATCCCAGTTCGACGGAAGGGGTCCTCATGCGGCACAATCCCCGCGACACCTGCGCACGAGCTGGTGACCGCTCCGGCAGACAGTTGTCGGGCTCGGGCACAAAATCGGGGCACCCGACGTTCATACGCAGACAACACGCAGACCGCAGGGTCACGCCAGGCCCTGCGACACCAGCTCATGAGAGGAGAGGGACGTCATGGCAACTGACTACGACGCACCTCGCAAGTCCGAGGACGACATCAGTGAAGACTCTCTGGAGGAGCTGAAGGCGCGGCGGGCTAACAAGAGCTCCTCCAGCGTCGACGTCGACGAGACGGAGCACGCCGAGGGGTTTGAGCTTCCGGGTGCCGACCTGTCGGGCGAGGAGCTGTCGGTGCGGGTGCTCCCGCGCCAGGCCGACGAGTTCACCTGCTCGCGATGCTTCCTGGTCCACCACCGCAGCCAGCTCGCCAAGGAGGTCGGTGGCCTGCCGGTCTGCACCGAGTGTGCGGCCTGACCACCGATGAGGCGGGGGTGCCCGCGCTTTGCGGGTACCCTCGATCCACGTGAGCACCCAACCCGTGCCGTTGCTGCTGCGCCGGCTGGACGACACCCTTCCGGTCCCGACCCGGGCCCATCCGGGAGACGCCGGCGTTGACCTGCACGCGCGCGAGGACGTGACCCTCGCGCCTGGTCAGCGGGCGCTCGTGCCGACCGGTGTCGCGATCGCCCTACCCGACGGCTACGCCGCCTTCACCCATCCCCGCTCCGGATTGGCGACGCGGCACGGGATCACCATTCTCAACGCGCCCGGCACCATCGACGCCGGCTATCGCGGCGAGATCATGGTCAACCTGCACAATACGGACGCGGGCGAGACGTTCACGGTCCACCGCGGCGACCGGATCGCCCAGCTCATCGTGCAGCCGGTCTGCGTCGTGTCCTTCACCGAGGTGGCCGCGTTGCCGGGCAGCGCCCGCGGCGCGAGCGGGCACGGGGGCTCCGGCGGTTTCGGCGTCCCGGACCGCACCACCCAGACCATCACCACCCCAAAGGACTGACGCACAGTGGCCATCTTCGGACGCAAGAAGAACGAGATCGTCGAGCCGATCGACGAGGCCCCGGTCAAGCCGGAGGGCGAGCCGGGGGTGGACCGCGACTGGCAGCGCGAGTTCGACGGTCCCTTCGACATCGGTGAGGTCCCCGAGCTCAACGGGCGGATCGACCTGGGCGCGCTGCGCGTGCCGGCGGTGCCTGGCATGGAGATGCGCCTGGACATCGAGAAGGGGTCGAACAAGATCATCGGCCTGACCGCCACCATCCAGAGCTCGAAGCTGCAGCTGCAGGCGTTTGCCGCACCGCGCAGCGAGGGGCTGTGGGACGAGATCCGCGAGGGCCTCACCGAGGGCATCAAGGGGGCCGGCGGCTCCTCGCAGGTCGACGCCGACGGCGTGATGGGTCAGGAACTGCTGGGTCGTATGCCGGGGCAGGACCCGGCCGGTCGCGTTGCCTTCGCGCCCAACCGGTTCATCGGGGTCGACGGTCCGCGCTGGTTCCTCAGGGCCGTCATCAACGGCCCGGCCGCCACCGACGCCAAGGCGCTCGCCGTGGTGCGCGCCTTCCTGCGTGAGGTCGTGGTCGACCGCGGCACCGAGCCGCGTCCGCCCCGCGAGGTGCTGACGCTGACCGCGCCCAAGGGAGTCATCGAGGAGGCTGCGCGTCGACGCGCGGCTGCCCGGGCCGCGGCACCGGGCGCGAGCAGCGACGTCGCGCAGGGTGGCGGCGCGGCGCCGACCGGCCCATGAGCCTGCGCAAGGTCCTCGACGACCTGGCCACCCATCCCTCGCAGACCGCCGCCGAGGAGCTGGCGCGCGAGTGCGCCCGCCCCGGCTGCACCAGGATCGCTGACCTGGCACCGCGCGACGTCGTCTCGGTGACCGGCACGGTCCACAGCATCGCCGTGCTCCCACTCGAGGAGGCGCCCGAGCTGCGCATCGAGCTGTTTGACGGCACCGGCATCGTCGACGTGGTCTGGCTCGGTCGGCGTGCCATCGAAGGGATCCGGCCCGGGGCCTACCTGACCCTGACCGGTCGGGTGACGCTGGTCGACGGGCGCCGCACGATCTTCAACCCCGGCTACGAGATGCTGCCCGGTCATGGCTGAGCCGTCGCCGGAGTCCGAGGCAGCGACCGTCGCCACGGTCGAGGACGTGATCCGGCACCGGGTCTCGGAGGTGCTCGGCGGATGGTACGGCTCGCTCGAGACGGCCCTGCCCACCGTCGCCTTCGTGGTCGTCTGGCTGATCCGTTCCGAGATCCGCCCCGCCCTGCTGGCCGCGGCCGGGGTCGCGCTGGTGCTGCTGGGCATCCGGCTAACGGTCGGCGGGTCGGTCAGATATGTCCTCACCTCGATCTTCGCCACCGCCCTGGCCGCCTTCTTCGCGCTGCGTTCGGGCCGGGCCGAGGACGCGTTCCTGCCCGGCATCCTGACCTCTGCGGCGTATGCCGTGGCGACCCTGATCTCGATCCTCACCCGGTGGCCTGCGGTCGGTTTCCTGGTGGCCGCCGGGGACCCGGAGTTCGCCGAGCACCCCAGCCGGTGGCGCAGGGACAGCGCGCTGGTGCGCGTCTGCTCGCGCCTCACCTGGGTGCTGGTCGCGCTGTTCGTGGTCCGGGTGGGCATCATGGCGCCCCTCTACCTCGCCGGTGAGGTGGCCTGGCTCGGGGTGGCCAAGATCGTCCTGGGGTGGCCGCTCTATCTGCTGGCCATCGTGGTGATGGGCCTGATGCTGGCGGTGGGGCAGACCCCGTTGACCAACTCCACCAGCGCCAACGGGGTGCCCTCGACCCGGAAGAGCCCGGACTCCTAGCCCGACGGGCGAGCTCAGACCGGGTCGAGGACGGCCACCAGCTCCATGTGGTGGGTCATCGGGAAGGCGTCGAAGGCCCGCAGGTCACGCAGCCGATAGCCGTAGTTGCTGAGATAACCGACGTCCCGGGCCAGCGCCGCGGGGTCGCAGGCGACATAGCCGATCGAGCGGGGGCGCAGGCCGGCGATGTCGCGGCAGACCTGCCGGCCGGCACCGGTGCGTGGCGGGTCGAGCACGACGAGGTCGATCTCCTGCTCGGAGCGCAGGAGCCGGCGCACCGCCCGGTCCACCCGGTCACGCTGCACCCGCACCCACGGGCGCTGAGCCAGGTTGCCCCGGGCGTTGTCGGTGGCCACCCGGTCGGACTCGATGGCCAGGACCGAGCCCTCGGTCCCGACCCGGTCGGCCAGCGCGGCGGCGAAGAGCCCGACACCGGCATACAGGTCGACAGCGTGCTCACCCGCGCGAGGCTGCAGCCAGTCCAGGACCGTCGTCACAAAGGTGGTGGCGGCCCCGGGGTGCACCTGCCAGAAGCCTCTGGCCGAGACGCCGAGCTCAAGGTCACCGCCGGGCACGGCGACGCGTTCGCGCACGACGGGCGGGTCCTCGCCGGGCACCTCGACGATGACGGGGTGCCCGACCGATGGCGCCACCACGTCGACGGCGGTCGCTCCGGGATAGGTCGTGCCCAGCACCCCCGTGCCGATCACCCGACCGTCGGCGATCAGGCAGTCCTCGATCGGGACGATGTCGTGACTGCGGTGTCTGCGAAGGCCCGGCCGACCGCCCTGGTCCACCGCGAACTCGACCCGCGTGCGCCAGCCGAGGCCGTCCTGGTCGCCGGGCACCGCCTCGACCGGCACCGGGTGACCCAGGTGATCGGTGAGGTCCAGGTCGGCCAACCGGGCGAACTGCTCCACCACCACGGCCGCCTTCAGGTCCCGCTGTGCCACCAGGTCCACGTGCTGCCAGTCGCACCCACCGCACAGTCCCGGGCCGGCCCAGGGACACGGGGCCGGGACGCGTTCCGGCGCGGCCCGCAGGACGTCGACAGCGTCGGCGCGCAGGAACTTGCCGCCTGCCCCGACCTCGGTGACGACGGCGCGCACCTGCTCGCCGGGCAGCGTGTGACGCACGAACACCACCTGTCCGTGGTGACGGGCGACGCAGTGTCCGCCGTGGGCGACCGGCCCCACCTCCAGCACCAGGTGGGCGCCGACCGGGACGCTCTCAGGTGTGTTCGCCATCGCTCTCCTCTCCCTGCCACGGCACGGTCACCAGCATGACCCCCGGCGTGCGCAGCAGCTCCCGGCGGAGCCGCTCGAGCGTGCGGTCGCGGATCAGCCTGACCCACCAACCCTCGCGCGCGACATACTCCGCGACATAGACCACCACCACCTCCCGGGGCCGGTCCCCCCGGACCCGACGGACATAGTCGATGACGGGCCGGACGGCGTCGCGGTAGGGGGAGTCGAGCGCCCGCAGGATGACCGGCAGCCCGCGGGTCGTCCACTCCGCACGCAGCGCCTGCGTCTCCTCGGGCACCACGTCCACGGTGATCGCCTCCAGCGTCTGCGGCCTGGTCGCCCGGGCATAGGCGAGCGCGCGCATCACCGGCCGGTCCAGCCGCGGGATATAGACGAGGGCATGCACCCGGGACGGGACCACCTGGCTGGCGTCCACCCCTTCAGGCAGCGAGATGTCGTTGTCCATCGAGCGGTGATAGCGGTAGACCATGGTCATCCCCATCCAGATGAGGCCGATTGCGAGCAGGGACAGTCCCGCGCCGTGCAGGAAGCGGGTGAGCAGGACGACCACCAGCACCGTGACGGAGACGCTGACGCCGATCAGGTTGATCGTGCGGCTGCGGATCATGCCGACCCGTTGCCGCAGGCTCACCTCGGTGCGCAGCTGGCGGTTCCAGTGCCGCACCATGCCGGCCTGGCTGAAGCTGAAGCTGATGAAGACGCCCACGATATACATCTGGATCAGCTCGGTGACGGTGGCGCGATAGACCAGCACGAGGGCGGCCGCCGCAGCGGCGAGCAGGAGTATGCCGTTGGAGTAGGTCAGGCGTTGGCCGCGGGTGACCAGGCCGCGGGGCAGGAAGCGGTCTCGGGCCAGGCGCGAGGCCAGGACCGGGAACCCGTTGAACGCGGTGTTGGCGGCGACGAAGAGCATCACACCGGTCGTGATCGCCACGAGCAGCACACCCAAGCCCTCGGCACCGAAGACCACCTTGGACAGCTGGCCGAGCACCGGGTCCTGGACGAAGTCCGGGCCGACCGGGTCGCCCTGGTCGCGCAGCTGTTGCTGCGGGTCCACGGCCATCTGGATGCCGGTCTCCCGGGTGAGCCACAGGACCGCCATCGTGATGGTGATCGAGATGGCGGCCATGATCGCCAGGATCGAGGCGGCGTTCTGGCTCTTGGGCCGGCTCAGGGCGGGCACCCCGTTGGCCACGCCCTGCACCCCGGTCAGCGCCACCGAGCCCGAGGCGAAGGAGCGCAGCAGCAGGAAGACGAGGAAGACTCCGGTCACCTCGGAATACCCCTCGGCCGGGAGCAGCTCGTAACGCGCGCTGTCGGCGCGGCTCAGGTTGCCGGTAACCGCCTGCCCGACCCCGGTCACGATGAGGATGGCCAGCGACCCCAGGAAGGCGTAGACGGGCACCGCCAGGGCTCGGCCGGACTCGCGCACCCCGCGCAGGTTGATCAGCGTCAGGAGCGCGATCAGGCCGGCGGCGACCGGTGCCTCGTAGCCGCGCAGGAACTCCAGGGCGGCCGCCGCGTTCTGCACGCCGGCAGAGACCGACACCGCGACGGTCAGGACGTAGTCGACGATGAGCGCCGAACCGACGACGACTCCGGCCCGTGGCCCGAGGTTGACCGAAGCCACCTCGTAGTCGCCGCCCCCTCCGGGGTAGGCGTGCACCGTCTGCCGGTAGGACGCGACGATGACCAGCATCACCAGGCAGACGGCCGCCCCGACCTCCCAGGAGTAGAGGTAGACCGCGGCACCACCGGCCAGGGCGAGGGTCAGCACGATCTCGTCCACGGCATACGCCACCGAGGAGAGGGCGTCGCTGGCGAAGACCGGCATGCCCAGGCGGCGCGGCAGCAGGGTGTCGCTGAGCCGGTCGGTGCGCAGCGCGCGACCGAGGAACACCCGCTTGAGCAGGCTGCCGGACTCCATGACGGCCACTCTAGGGACGGACAGGGGTGTCGGCCGACATCTGTGCAGCGGGGAGGCGCAAAACCCCTACAAAAAGACGTGGGGCACCGTCAAAACCCCTACAAAAATTGGTGAGCGGGGTAGCGTCGGCACCGTGCACTTCGTCATCATGGGCTGCGGCCGAGTCGGGTCGACCCTGGCGCACAGCCTGGTCAAGCGTGGTCATGACGTCGCGGTGATCGACCAGGACCCTGCGGCCTTCCACCGGCTCGGGCCGGGCTTCCCCGGCCTGCGCGTGCAGGGGGTCGGCTTCGACCGCGAGGTGATGAAGGACGCCGGCGTGCCCGACGCGTTCGCCTTCGCGGCGGTGAGCAGCGGTGACAACTCCAACATCATCGCGGCCCGGGTGGCCCGTGAGACCTTCGGGGTGCAGCACGTGGTGGCCCGCATCTATGACCCGGCGCGGGCGGAGATCTACCAGCGCCTCGGCATACCGACCGTGGCCACCGTGCGGTGGGCTGCCGACCAGACCCTGCACCACCTGCTGCCCGAGGGGACGATCCCGGACTACTTCGACCCCAGCGGGGCCCTCGCCCTGTCGCGGGTGCACGTCGACAAGCGGTGGGTGGGGCGCCGGCTCTCCGAGATCGAGCGCCTTTTCGGCTGTCGGGTGGCGTTCGTGACCCGGCTGGGTGACGGGATCATCCCCACCGACGAGACCGTCTATCAGGAGGGCGACGAGCTGCACCTGGTCGCCCCGCGCGGCACCCTGCCCGAGCTCGAGCACAAGCTGGACACCGTCCAGCCACCAGACTGAGGAGGTTGCCGTGCGCGTTGCCGTCATCGGCGCGGGGAGCGTGGGCCGCTCCATCTGTCGTGAGCTGATCCTCAACGGGCACGACGTGCTCGTCATCGACCGGGACGCCACGACCCAGCGCACCTCTCGGGTGCCCTCGGCCGAGTGGATCATCGGTGATGCGTGTGAGATCAGCACGCTCACGAGCGCCCGGCTGGACACCTTTGACCACGTCGTGTGCGCCACTGGTGACGACAAGGTCAACCTGGTGGTCTCCTTCCTGGCTCGCACCGAGTTTGCCGTGCCACGCACCGTGGCCAGGGTCAACAACCCGCGCAACGAGTGGTTGTTCGACGAGTCCTGGGGGGTCGATGTCGCGGTGTCCACGCCGCGGTTGATGACGGCGCTGGTCGAGGAGGCCGTCACCGTGGGTGAGGTGGTCCAGCTCTTTGAGTTCCAGCAGGGTCGGGTGCACATGGTCGAGCTGACGCTGCCCGAGACCAGCCCGTATGCCGGCGCCCGGGTCGGCGACGTGCCGTTGCCGCCCGACACGACGCTGGTGACCATCCTGCGCGACGGGCAGGCGATCATCCCCAGCCCGGACGAGGCGATCGAGGCCGGCGACGAGATCCTGTTCCTGTGCCCGCCCGAGTCCGAGCTCCAGCTGGGCCGGACGCTGAACCCGGAGAGCAGGACACGGGCCCCACGCGAGGACGAGGACGAGGTCTGAGGGCGGGCCCCGCCATGGACGCGATCTGCCGGGTGGGGGAGACTGGCTGCTGAGGACGGTTCTGTGATAGAACTATCTTGACGTCAAGATAAATCTGAGAGGAGTCGGCGTGAGCGACACGACCAACAGTTTCGGGGCCAAGGGCACCCTCCAGGTGGGTGACGCCAGTTATGAGATCTATCGCATCACCGACCTCGACGGCGCGGCCGACCTGCCATACAGCCTCAAGGTGCTGCTCGAGAACCTGCTGCGCACCGAGGACGGCAAGAACACCACCGCCGAGCACATCAACGCGCTCGCCCAGTGGGACGAGAACGCCGAGCCGTCCACCGAGATCCAGTTCACCCCCGCCCGCGTGATCATGCAGGACTTCACCGGCGTGCCGTGCGTGGTGGACCTGGCGACCATGCGTGAGGCGATGGTCGACCTGGGCGGTGACCCGACCAAGATCAACCCGCTCGCCCCCGCCGAGCTGGTCATCGACCACTCCGTGATCATCGACGTGTTCGGCCGGGCGGACGCCTTTGAGCGCAACGTGGAGATTGAGTACGAGCGCAACGGCGAGCGCTACCAGTTCCTGCGCTGGGGCCAGACCGCCTTTGAGGACTTCAAGGTGGTCCCCCCGGGCACCGGCATCGTCCACCAGGTCAACATCGAGCACCTGGCGCGCGTGACGATGACTCGTGAGGTCGACGGTGAGCTGCTGGCCTACCCCGACACGCTCGTCGGCACCGACAGCCACACCACCATGGTCAACGGCCTGGGCGTGCTGGGCTGGGGCGTCGGCGGCATCGAGGCCGAGGCGGCCATGTTGGGCCAGCCCGTCTCCATGCTGATCCCCAAGGTCGTGGGCTTCAAGCTGTCCGGGTCGATCCCCGCCGGTGCCACCGCGACCGACGTGGTGCTCACCATCACCGAGCAGCTGCGTGAGCACGGTGTGGTCGGCAAGTTCGTGGAGTTCTATGGCGAGGGCGTCGCTCAGGTGCCGCTGGCCAACCGCGCCACGATCGGCAACATGAGCCCGGAGTTCGGCTCGACGTGCGCGATCTTCCCCATCGACGACGTCACGCTCGACTACCTGCGTCTGACGGGTCGCTCCGACGAGCAGGTCGCACTGGTCGAGGCCTATGCCAAGGAGCAGGGCATGTGGCTCGACGCGTCCCAGGAGGCTCGTTACAGCGAGCGCCTCGAGCTGGACCTGTCGACGGTCGTCCCCTCCATCGCGGGCCCGAAGCGGCCGCAGGACCGCATCGCGCTGACCGGGTCGAAGCAGCAGTTCTGGGCGGACCTGCAGAACTACGTGGTCGACGGCAACGGCATCGAGAAGAGCTCGGTGGACGAGGAGCTCAGGGACACCTTCCCGGCCTCGGACGCTCCCTCCCACGACGTGCACGAGAGCTCCGAGTCGGCCGGTCGCCCCGAGCACTCCCCGGCGGTGACCAACGGCAACAAGCGCGCGACCAACCCGGCCACCGTCTCCATCAACGGCCAGCAGGTCGAGGTCGACCACGGGCACGTCGTGATCGCCTCCATCACCAGCTGCACCAACACCTCCAACCCCTCGGTGATGATGGCCGCCGCGATGCTCGCCAAGAGCGCGGTGGAGCGCGGGCTGACCGTGCCACCGTGGGTGAAGACGTCGATGGCGCCGGGGTCGAAGGTCGTCACCGGTTACTTCGAGAAGGCCGGCATGTGGCCCTACCTGGAGAAGCTCGGCTTCCACCTGGTCGGCTACGGCTGCACCACGTGCATCGGCAACTCCGGCCCGATCATCGAGGAGGTCTCCGAGGCGGTCAACGCCCACGACCTGGCGGTGACCTCCGTGCTCTCCGGCAACCGCAACTTCGAGGGCCGGATCAACCCGGACGTCAAGATGAACTACCTGGCCTCCCCGCCGCTGGTCATCGCCTATGCGCTGGCCGGCACGATGGACTTCGACTTCGAGTCCCAGCCGCTGGGCGTCGACACCGAGGGCAACGAGGTCTTCCTCAGGGACATCTGGCCCAACCCGGATGAGGTCGAGGCCACGATCGCCACCTCGATCAGCAGCGAGATGTTCACCGAGGACTACGCCGACGTCTTCGCCGGTGACGAGCGCTGGCAGGCGCTGCCGACGCCCGACGGGGACACCTTCGAGTGGGTCGACGACTCCACCTACGTGCGCAAGCCCCCCTACTTCGACGGCATGCAGGCCGAGCCTGCCGCGCTCGAGGACGTCAGCGGCGCACGGGTGCTGGCCAAGCTGGGTGACTCGGTCACGACTGACCACATCAGCCCGGCGGGGTCGATCAAGGGCGACAGCCCGGCGGGCAGGTACCTCGCCGACCACGGCATCGAGCGCAAGAACTTCAACTCCTACGGCTCGCGTCGTGGCAACCACGAGGTGATGATCCGCGGCACCTTCGCCAACATCCGGCTGCGCAACCAGCTGCTGGACGATGTCGAGGGCGGCTTCACCCGCAACCTGCTGGACGGCTCCACCGAGCCGGTGTCCATCTATGACGCGGCGCAGGCCTATGCCGAGGCCGGGGTCCCGCTGGTCATCCTGACCGGCAAGGAGTACGGCTCCGGCTCCTCGCGTGACTGGGCTGCCAAGGGCACCCGTCTGCTGGGCGTCAAGGTCGTCATCGCCGAGTCCTATGAGCGCATCCACCGCTCAAACCTGATCGGCATGGGCGTCCTGCCGCTGGAGTACCCCTCCGGGCAGACCGCGGACTCGCTGGGCCTCGACGGCACCGAGACGTTCTCGTTCACCGGCATCACCGCGCTGAACGACGGCATCCCGGAGACGGTCCACGTCGTCGCAGAGAAGGAGGGCGGCGAGAAGGTCGAGTTCGACGCTGTGGTTCGCATCGACACCCCGGGTGAGGCGGACTACTACCGCAACGACGGCATCCTGCAGTACGTCCTGCGCTCGCTGGTCTCTGCCTGACCCTCAGCGCACGACGCGCGGCCCCGCACCAGTTCGCTGGTGCGGGGCCGGCCCATTTTCTGGGGTGGTTCGGACCGGTCATCACCGGCTCAGTCCGGGAGAAGGTCTGGACGAGGCCAGATTTCTCGGAGAGTGGGAATGGACAGGAGGGCACCTCTGTTGGAATACTTGAAACATCAACGAAAGGGATGCCCGCATGAACTCGACGCCTGAACTGCTCACCCCCAAGGACCTGCTCGCAGCCGACACGGCCATGGGAGCGGTGACGCTGGACGTCGCCGACCTCGACGTGATGACCGCCTACTATCGCGACGCGATCGCCCTGGAGGTGATCTCCAGCCAGGGGTCCTCGGTGACGCTGGGTCGCGGGACCGAGCCTGTCGTCATCCTCCGGCACAGTCCTGAGCTCAAGGCCGCCAGCCCCGGACAGGCCGGCCTCTTCCACACCGCCATCCTGTTCGAGACCCAGGAGGCGCTGGCCGCGACGGTTGCCACCGCCGGGCAGTACCCAGGCGTGCGTTTCGTCGGCTCCAGCGACCACCTGGTCAGCCAGGCCTTCTATTTTGACGACCCCGAGGGCAACGGCATCGAGCTCTACTGGGACCGCGACCGCACCCAGTGGAGCTGGACGCACGGTCAGGTGGAGATGTCCACCCTCTATCTCGACCCGAACCAGTTCCTGCGCGAGCACCTCACGGAGCAGGGTTTGGCCGACCCCACCGCGCTGGGCGGCGCCGTTGTCGGACACGTCCACCTGTCCGTGGGTGACGTGGCGACCGCGCAAGAGTTCTATGTCCACAAGCTCGGCTTCGAGACGACCGCCGCCATGGGCAACCAGGCGCTGTTCGTCAGCGCGGGCAAATATCACCACCACATGGCGATGAACGTGTGGAACTCCCGCGGCGCCGGCCCCCGCCAGCGCACTCTGGGGCTGGGCCAGGTCGACATCGTCGTCCCGACCGCCGACGAGGTCGGTGCGCTCACCGAGCGGATGAAGCACTTCGGCATGCAGACGCGCGACGACGGCCAGACGGTGTCGTTCGACGACCCGTGGGCCAACCTGATCAACGTCCGCGCCGCGAACTGACCGGGGGGCGTGGCGTCCGCGCCTGACCTGCTAGCGTCGCGGCATGGCAACATCGACGGTTGCCCCGGGGGGCGTGGGGGCGAAGCGTGAGGGCGTCAACGCGTGGCAGGTCGCGCGCTGGCTGACTCTCGTGCTGTATGCCGTCACTCTCCTGGGTGTTGCCGTCGGCGGGGCCCGGACGGCGTCCGTGGAGGACCTGCAGGCAGCTCTGCAACAGGGCGCGGTCGACCAGGTGCGCGTCGTAGGGGCGCTGGATGGTCCTGGTGGCTACTCGGACGCAGTGCAGGGGGTCTCCACCGTCCGCCTCGAGTGGCAGGACGGCTGGCACCGAAGCGTTGCCGAGATCTGGCAGGTCAGCTCGCTGGAAGAGCTTCGGTCGCAGGGGTTCGACGAGACGTCGCGGGACTACATCATCGGGGACGTCGGGCAGGAGCTGCGTCGGATCGCGCCCGGTGTGGAGATCGTCAGCGCTGAGTGGCCGAACGGCATCTACGGGTCCTTCGGTGGCTGGGAGGTGCGCGGCGCGTATGCCTATCTGCCGATGGCGCTGCTGGTGGCCTGCCTCATCGTCCTGGTGAACTCACCACAGCCCCGACTCGCCACCCGCTGGGGATGGGCCTGGCTCATGCTGAGCCCCACGATCCTCGTCGCCGCGCCCGCCTACCTCATCCTCGGGGCACGCGGCCAGCTCCCGGGGCGCCGCCGCCTCAACGGGATCGTCGCCTTCCTGATCGTCGGCCTGCTGCTGTAGCCCAGGTTGCTCAGAGGTCGGTCAGTTCGACGTCGCTGTCAGCAAGTCGCTCGGGCGCGACCTCCGTGCCGATCAACGCACGCAGGTGCTCGTTGACGTCCCAGATGTTGACGTTCATCGCCGCGCTCACCGTGCCGTCGCGCAGCCAGAACGCGATGAACTCACCAGAGCCCAGCTCGCCGCGGATCACCACGTCGTCGTCCTCGCGGCCGTGCCCGACATACTCCATGCCCAGGTCGAACTGGTCGGTGAAGAAGTAGGGAGCCCAGTCGTAGGCGTCGTCACCGCCGGCGATCACGGCGCCAGCGAGCTTGCCCTGCCGGATCGCGTTGTCCCAGTGCTCGACCCGCAGCAGGTGACCGGTCAACGTGTTCTGCGCCTCGGCGACGTCGCCGACGGCCAGGATGTCGCGGTCGTCCACCGATCGCAGGTGCTCGTCGGTCACGACCCCGGACTCCACGGTCAGCCCGGCCGCGGCGGCCAGGTCGGTGTTGGGCGCCGCCCCGATGCCCACCACCACCACGTCCGCAGGGAAGGTCTCGCCGTCCACGACGACGCCCGTGACGCGGCCGTCCTCGCCGGTGAACGCCTCGCAGGAGGCGCCGGTGCGCAGGTCGACGCCCTGGTCCCGGTGCAGTTGGGCGAAGTGCCCAGCCACCTGGGGGCCAAGGACCGCGAGAAGGGGGAGCTCTGAACTCTCGATGACGGCCACCTCGCACCCGCCCGCACGGGCTGCCGCGGCGACCTCGAGCCCGATCCAGCCCCCACCGATGATGACTATCCGCGAGTGCGCTGCAATGGCCTCCTTGATGGCGTCGCTGTCGGCGATGCGACGCAGGGTCAGCACACCGCTCAGGTCGCTGCCCGGGAGGGGCAGGCGCCGGGGTGTGGCACCGGTGGCCACTACCAGCTCCTGATAGGCGATCCGCTCTCCGCCCGCGAGCTCGACCTCGTGCGCGTCGCGGTCGATGGCGACCGCCTCCTCCCCGAGCCGGGTGGTGACGTCGTGCTCGGCATACCAACCTGCCGGGTGCACGTAGGCCTCATCGATCTCCGCCTGACCCTGCAGGTAGCCCTTGCTCAAGGGGGGTCGCTCGTAGGGACGGTCCGTCTCGTCGCCGACCAGGGTGATGGGTCCGGCATAGTCGTGTGCGCGCAACGACTCGACGACATGGGCGCCTGCCAGACCGGCCCCGATGACGACGACGCCGGCCGCGGGTGCGGAGTGCTGGGTTGTCATGGCTGACCTTCCGGAGCTAGTGGATGAGGCTGAAGAACTCGGCGCGCTGGGCGGTCTCGCGCAGGGAGCCGCGCAGCGCGCTGGTGCGGGTCGTGGTGCCGGCGGCACGCACACCGCGCAGGGTCATGCAGGTGTGCTCCGCCTCGATGACGACCCCGACCCCGCGCGGTTGGAGCTCACGGTCGATCCAGTCGGCAACCTGCTGGGTGAGCCGCTCCTGGACCTGGGGGCGGCGGGCAAACATCTCCACGACCCGGGCAAACTTGGACAGCCCGAGGATCCGGCTGCCCGGCAGGTAGCCCACGTGGGCCGTGCCGGTGAACGGCAGGAAGTGGTGCTCGCACAGGGACTGGACGGGGATCGACTTGACCAGCACGAGCTCGTCATAGCCCTCGTCGTTGTCGAACGTGGTCATCTCGAACGGGCGCGCGGTCAGCATCGCGGCATAGGCCCTGGCCATGCGGCGCGGGCTGGCCGCCCTGGCAGTGGTGTCGCAGTCGACGCCGAGGGCGGCCAGGAAGTCGGCGGCCGCCCGGGTCGCCCGGTCGAGGTGGTCGCTGGCCGGGACGGGAAGGTCGGTGGCCAGCTCTGCCCACCCGGTCTCGTGCGAGAGTGGGGCGCGGGAGCGCTCGGTGCCTGTCGTCATACTGGCCAGCCCTTCTAAAGGAGAGTAGGCTTCACGTTAGACCGGTGGCGCTGTTCCGTCAAGACGTATGCCGTTTGTTCCAGGAGGTGGCGATGGTGGCCGACAGTGACTTCGACAAGGCCGTGGCAGGCATCGGCTCGCTGACCGAGCCGGCCCGGCGCGAGCTGTATCGCTATGTCTGCAGCCGGGACGACTCGGTGGGCCGTGAGGAGGCCGCGGCGGCGACCGGTCTGAGCCACCACCGGGCCAAGTTCCACCTGGACCGGCTGGCGGCGGACGGGCTGCTCGAGGTCGACTACCGGCGGCTGGGGGAGCGGACCGGGCCTGGGGCAGGGCGGCCCGCCAAGGTCTATCGGCGCTCGAATGCGGAGCTGGCGGTCTCGCTCCCGGAGCGGGACTACGAGCTGGTGGGGCGGTTGCTGGCGGCCGCGATCGAGGCGTCCGCGCAGAGCGGGCGACCGGTGCTGGACGCCCTGGGCGAGGTCGCCGCTGAGCACGGCCGCCGTCTCGCGGCCGGACTGGGCGTGCAGGCCAGCGCCCCCGAGCTCGTGGACCGCGTCCTCGCGCTGCTGTCCGAGCACGGCTACGAGCCTCGTGAGGAGTCCCGGAGCATCACGCTGGAGAACTGTCCGTTCCACACGCTCTCCCAGGAGCACACGAGCCTGGTGTGCGGGATGAACCACGCCATGCTCGAGGGCTTCACCCAGGAGCTGCAGCCGCCCTGCCTGCGGGCAGAGCTGGAGCCTGCCCCGGGTCGCTGCTGCGTCGTGCTGCACGCACAGGAGCCCGCAGCATCCGGCAGCGCTGACTAGCGTCGCGCGACGACCGGCTCGGCCTCGTCCGGCTCCATCAGCGGCTCCCCGAAGCCTGGGGTGGGACCGACCGGTGCACCTGTGGTCCAGAAGATGCCCAGGCGCACGCCGTTGAGGTCCTGCACGTGGATGTCCATGTCGAAGACCTCGCGCAACGTCTGACGGTGCATGATCTGCGCCGGCGTGCCCTGCACCACGACCTTGCCGTCGCGCATCGCGACGATGTGGTCGGAGAAGCAGGACGCGAAGTTGATGTCGTGCAGCACCAGCACGATCGTCTTGCCGAGGTCGTCGGCGGCGCGGCGCAGCAACGTCATCATCGACGACGAGTGCTTCATGTCCAGGTTGTTCAGCGGCTCGTCAAGCAGGATGTAGTCGGTGTCCTGCGCCAGGATCATCGCGATGTAGGCCCGCTGTCGCTGACCACCCGAGAGCTGGTCGAGATAGCGGTCCCGCAGGGGCTGCAGGTCCAGGTAGTCCAGCGCCTCGTCGACGATCACGTGGTCCTCCGGAGTCAGCCGCCCCTTGCTGTAGGGGAAGCGCCCGAAGCGGGCCAGGTCGACCACGCTGAGCCGCGCGGTGATCCGGTTGTCCTGCCGCAGCACCGCGAGCCGCTTGGCGACGGCGTCGTCGCCGGCGCTCTGCACGTCCAGGTCGTCGATGAAGACGCTGCCCGACTCGGGCTTGATCAGCCGGCTGATGACCGACAGCAGGGTGGACTTGCCGGCACCGTTGGCGCCGACGATCGAGGTCAGCTGACCGACGGGCAGGGTCAGCCCCACCTCGTCGAGCACCACCTGCTTGTCGTAGCGGTGGCTGACGTCGCGCACGGTGATCACAGTCGGACCGTCCTCATCAGGAGCAGGATGAAATAGATGCCGCCGACCAGGTTGACGACGACGCTGAGGGTAGTGCCATTGTCCAGCAGGTGGCCCACCACGAACTGACCGGCCACCGTGCAGAGCACGCCGACCAGCGCAGAGCCGATGACCAGGTCCGTATGCCGATGGCTCGGGATGATCTGCCGCGCCAGGTTGGCCACGATCAGACCGAGGAAGAGCATCGGACCGACCAGGGCGGTCGAGACCGCCACCAGCAGGGTGATCACACCGAGGCTGAGGGTGACGACGCGGTGGTAGGGCACCCCAAGTGCCACTGCGGCATCGAAGCCCAGGTCCACGACGTCGAGATAGCGCAGGAGCGGCACCAGCGCGAGCATCCCGACGACCGAGACGGCGGCCACGATCCACAACAGGTCGGCGTCGACCGTGTTGAAACTGGCAAACATCACGTCCTGCAGGGTCAGGAAGTCATTGGGGCTGAGCACGCGGGAGGCCAACGAGGTCAGGCTGTTGAACAGGGAGCCGATCACGATGCCGACCAGCACCAGGACCAGCAGGTTGCGGCTGCTGCGCCCGAAGAGCCAGCGGAAGAGCAGCATCCCGAAGACCAGCAGCACGGCGGCGTTGATCAGGAACCGTGGGCCGACCCCCATCAGCATGAAGGTGGTGCTGCCGAAGAAGAAGACGATGACGGTCTGCACCAGCAGATAGAGGGCGTCGAAGCCCATCACGCTCGGGGTCAGGATCCGGCTGCCGGCAATGGTCTGGAACACCAGGCTGGAGGCGCCGACCGTGGCGCCGACCACGATCAGCGAGCCGACCTGGCGGCTGCGCAGGTCCATCGCGTAGTCCCACGAGCCGCGCACGTCGTAGGTCAGGTAGGCGGTCACGGCCAGGACGGACAGCAGGCCGAGCACGCCCAGGGTCACCCGGATCCGGGTCCGCCGGCGACGTTCCTCCGCGCTGGTGTGTTCGGCGTCGGACGCGACGCGGGTCGCGCGCTGCCTGCGGGACTCGAGCAGCGTCATACGGACGCCCCCTTGGCCGAGCGCAGGATGAGCCAGATGAAGACGACCCCGCCGATGGCCCCGGCGATGGTGGCGACCGGCAGCTCGTAGGGGTGGATGATGACCCGGCCGGCGACGTCGCAGGCCAGCACGAACCCGGCCCCGGCGAGGGCGGTGAGCGGCAGGACCTTCTTGATGTTGTCGCCCAGGAGCAGGGTCACGACGTTGGGCACGATCAGCCCGAGGAACGGGATCGCGCCGACGACCACCACGACCACGGCAGCCATCACGGAGACCACGATCAGACCGATATAGAGGATGCGCTGGTAGTTCAGGCCGAGGTTGGTGGCGAACGACTCGCCCATCCCGATCACGGTGAACTTGTCGGCGAAGACGTAGCCGATGATGCCGACGACCAGCACGATGTAGAGCGGTTCGTAGCGACCCTCGAGCACCGAGGAGAACGAGCCGGTGGTCCAGATGTCGAGATACTGGATGAGGTCGCGCTGATAGGCGACGAAGGTCGTGATGGCGGCCAGGACCCCGCCATACATCAAGCCCACCAGGGCGACCACGATGCCCTCGCGGTGCTGGATGCGCTGGAGCATCTGCAGGAAGATCAGGGTGCCGGCGATCGCGGTGACGATCGCGATGCCCATCTTGACGATGAGTGAGGTCCCGCCGAAGAACATCGTGGCGATCAGGATGCCCAGGACCGCGGCCTCCACGGTGCCGGAGGTGCTGGGGGAGACGAAACGGTTGGCGGTGATCCGCTGCATGATCAGGCCGGCCACCGACAGGGACGCTCCCGCCAGCAGGATCGCGATGAGCCGTGGGATGCGGGAGGTGGTCAGGATGTGCCAGGCCTCGGGGCTGGGGTTGAGCAGGTCAACCACGCCCACACTGCTGGCGCCCACACCGAGGGACAGATAGCTGCCGACCGCCAGGACACCGGCCCCGAGCCAGAGGTGGACGGGCCGCACCCCGCCAGAACGGGTGGTCCGGGCGGGGTGGGTGGTGGTCGGTGCGGTCACGCGGTGGGCTCTCCGATGTGAGTCAGGGTCGGTCCGTCAGGGTGTCAGAGGGTGGCCTCGATGTCGGCGATCATCTGACGCAGGCTGCTGGGGGAGGCGTTGGCGATGTACCAGGAGAAGCCGTCGACGACGTGGATCTTGTCGTTGGTGGCCGCGGACGTGGTGTTGACCAGGTCGTTGTTGAGCACCTCCAGCGCCGGCGCCTCGTCAGCACCGATCGCCGCAGCGCGGTCCAGGACGAGCAGGACGTCGGGGTTGAACTCGGTGAAGAACTCCTGGCTGATCTCCTGGCCGTGGGAGCCCTCCTCGTCGACCGGGGCGCCGGTGTCGGCATAGCCGAACGCGTCATAGACGATGCCGAAGCGCGAGCCGGGGCCGTAGGCGCTCGCGGTGCCGCCCGAGACCTGCACGAACAGAGCCGTGTCGCCGGTCTCGGCGGCCGCCGTGCCGACCTCCTCGACCTGGGCCATGATCTCGTCCATCTGCTCCTGGGCCTCGGTCTCCTTGGCAAAGATCGAGCCGAGCTGCACGACGCGCTCCTCGGTGACGGTCAGCTGCCCGGACGGCTCCTCGTAGCGGACGGACATGTCGAGCACGACGGGAGAGATCTTCTCCATCTCGGCCAGGATCTCGGGGTTGCCGCTGCGCCCCGCGATGATGATCAGGTCAGGCTCGAGCTCGTTGATCGCCTCGTAGTCCGGCTCCTGCAGGGTCCCGACGGTGGGGATGTCTCCGTCGACATAGGCCGCGAGGTCGTCGGGCAGATCGATGTTGGCGGTCGGGGCGGCGTCGACCTCGATGCCGAGGTCGCCCAGCGTGCGGATGACGCTCCAGTCGGTCACGACGACGGTCTCGGGATCGACCGGCACGTCGACCGAGCGCCCCTGGGCGTCGGTGATCGAGATGGTCTCGGCACCAGCGGCCGCGGCGTCGCCGCCACCGTCGTCGGCGCTGCTGCCCCCGCCGCAGGCGGAGAGGGTGAGTGCGGCGGTCAGGGCGGTGGCGGCGACAGCGTGGTGACGCAGGTTCATGAGGTCGTGCTCCGATGTGTGGGGACAGGCGGTCCGTGACGTGCAGACCCAGCCGACTATTTCGAGCCAGGTAAGGCTAACCTAACTAGGGCACCGTCATTTAGCAAACGCCTGCGTGTCGTATCTCCATCTCCAAGAATGGCACGCGGGCCCGGCTCGGACACATCCGGGTCCGGCGCCCCGATCGAAGGCCGGGGTCGAGGGCCGGGGCCGACAGTGGGGGCTGTCGGTCCGGCGTCGTACACTTGTTCGCATGTCGGGACCTCCTGGATGGCCAGAGCGCGTGCCTCCGACGGGTGTGCCCGGCTGGGAGGAGGCCGCCGTGTCCTGGCTGCTGGACCAGTGCCCGGCCGACTACCGGGCCTACCGCGCCTGGCGCCGGCACCCGGTGGCCCTGGCCTGGATCACCGTGCGCCACCTGCAGGCCGAGCTCGACGCGATGCGGGGCGCCTGGCGCGATGTGCGGGCCGACCTGGGTCCGCTGCTGCCCCCGGGCTCGTTGGGTGACGTGCTCGGGTCGCTGACCCAGGAGGGACTGCGGCTGCGCGCCGCGCTGCGCAGTGCCCAGCTGCTCCTGGAGGCGATGCGGGTGAGGGCGCCGATTGCGCCACGCTGACCCGTGCCCAGCCTGTTCGCAGCCCACAGGACGTAGACTCGACCAGCACGTCAACGCGAGACGTCTCCCTCGGAGAGACATCTCCATCGCAGAGAAAGGCGCCGACGCATCGTGGGTCTGCTCAACAGCATTGCCGGTCCGGCCGACCTGAAGCGGCTCTCGTCGGCACAGCTTGCCGAACTCGCCCAGGAGATCAGGACCTATCTGATCGACTCGGTCTCGCGCACGGGCGGACATCTCGGCCCCAACCTGGGGGTCGTGGAGCTGACCATGGCGATCCACCGGGTCTTCGACAGCCCGCACGACACGGTCGTCTTCGACACCGGGCACCAGTCCTATGTGCACAAGCTGCTCACCGGACGCCATGACTTCGCGACGCTGCGCAAGCAGGGTGGCCTGTCCGGCTATCCCAGCCGCGCCGAGTCCGAGCACGACGTGGTGGAGAACTCCCACGCCAGCACCTCCCTGTCCTGGGCGATCGGCATCGCCACCGGACGCAAGCTGCGCGGCGAGACCGATCGGCATACCGTCGCGGTCATCGGTGACGGCGCGCTGACCGGTGGCATGGCCTGGGAGGCCCTCAACAACATCGCGGCCAACCCGGACCTGCCACTGATCGTCGTGGTCAACGACAACGAGCGGTCCTATGCGCCGACCATCGGCGGGATGGCCGACTACCTCGCCTCGCTGCGGTCCTCGCGCAACTACGAGAACGTCCTGTCCTGGGGCAAGCGCCTCCTGCACCGCACCCCGGTCGTCGGGCGGCAGATGTATGACACGCTCCACGGGGTCAAGAAGGGCCTCAAGGACATCGTCAGCCCGCAGGGCATGTTCGAGGACCTCGGTCTGAAGTATCTCGGGCCCGTCGACGGCCACGACCTTGCGGCGATGGAGACGGCCCTGCGCCGCGCCCACGACTTCGGTGGCGTGGTGCTGGTGCACGCCATCACCGAGAAGGGTCACGGCTATCAGCCCGCGACCAACGACGAGGCCGACCGGTTCCACGCGGTCGGTGTCATCAACCCCGAGACGGGGCTGCCGCTGGAGCTGTCCGGACGGTCCTGGACCGATGAGTTCAGCGACGAGCTGCTCGACCTGGCCGACGAGCGCGAGGACATCGTGGCCCTCACCGCCTCGATGCTCATCCCCGTCGGGCTCTCGGGGTTTGCCAAGAAGCACCCGCAACGGGTCTTCGACGTCGGCATCGCCGAGCAGCACGCGGTGACCATGGCGGCGGGACTGTCCTTTGCGGGGATGCACCCAGTGGTGGCGGTCTATGCGACCTTCCTCAACCGGGCCTTCGACCAGCTCCTGATGGACTGCGCCCTGCACCGTCAGGGTGTGACCTTCATCCTGGACCGTGCCGGCGTGACCGGCACCGATGGTGCCAGCCACAACGGCATGTGGGACATGGCCCTCGTCTCGATCGTGCCGGGGCTGCGGCTGGCCGCCCCACGTGACGGCGCGCAGATCCGGGTGGCGCTGCGCGAAGCCGTCGACGTGGCTGATGCACCCACCGTGATCCGCTTCCCCAAGGGGACGGTCGCCGAGCCCATCCAGGCGGTGGGGGCTCACGGAAGCGTCGACATCCTGCGGGAGAGCGAGCAGCCGGACCTGCTCCTCGTCTCCGTGGGCGCCCTTGCCAGCGTTGCGCTCGAGGTCGCCGAAAAGCTTGGTGCGCAGGGGATCTCCGTCAAGGTTGTGGACCCTCGCTGGGTCCTGCCGATCAGTGCTGACCTGGTGGAGCTGACGGGGCAGGCTGAGGCTGTCGCGGTGATCGAGGACAACCTGGTGGCGAGCGGGGTCGGCGCCGCACTGGCGGCCTGCCTGCGCGGCGAGGACGACCCCCGGCCGGTGTGGACCTATGGCATCCCCAAGGAATTCCTCGACCACGGCTCGCGTGGGCAGGTCCTGGAGCGGATCGGCCTGACCCCGGACACGGTCGCGACCTCGCTGACCACGCGCCTGCGCGGCTAGCCCGATGACCGGGACCACCCAGGTGGCCGCGGTGCTCAACCCCGCTGCCGACCATGCCTGGGCGGCGCAGGCCGAGCTGCAGCGGGTGTGCCGGCTGCTGGAGTGGCCCGACCCCGACATCTACTACACGACCGTCACCGAGCCGGGCGCTCGTCAGGCCCGGGCTGCGCTCCGCGAGGGTGCGCAGCTGGTGGTCGTGGGCGGCGGCGACGGCACGGTCCGGCAGGTCGCTGGCGTCCTGGCCGGCACCGGCGTGCCGCTCGGCATCCTGCCACTGGGGACGGCCAACCTGTTTGCGCGCAACCTCGGTCTGGCGCGCTCCGACGTGACGGAGATGGTGCAGGCCGCGCTGCTGGGGCAGACACGCCACCTGGACATCGGCCTGGTCCGCTATGTGCAGCTGGGACCCGCGGGGCCGGTGGAGTCCCCACCGCACCACTTCCTGGTCCTGGTCGGCGCCGGGCACGACGCGGCCACGGTCGCCGACACGAGACAGGCTCTCAAGCGGTGGGTGAGCTGGCTGGCCTATTTTGAGCCCGGCGCCCGCCGACTGACCAAGGCCCTGCTGCCACTGCGGGTCGAGGTCGACGGCGGCCGGCGTGAGGACCTCAGCGCGTGGAGCCTGCTGGTGAGCAACTGCGGGCTCATCCCGGCCGGCATCAAGGTGGCCGCCGATGCCGAGGTGGATGACGGTCTGCTGGACCTGGTGCACGTCGCGCCACCGACCGTGGCGCACTGGGCCCCGATCGCGTTGAAGGGGCTGCTCGGCTTCCGTCGGGAGGTGCCCGGTCTGTCCTACCGTCAGGCCCGCACCGTCAAGGTCTTCAGCGAGGAACCCGTCGTGATCCAGATCGACGGGGACCCGCACCCGGACATCCTGGAGCTCGACTGCACCGTGCTGCCCGGGCAGCTGACCGTGCGGACCGCACGGTCCACTCAGGCGAGCACGATCAGCACCTTGATGCGGGGCTGGACCGGCCGCGGTGCGGAGCGGCGCATCCTGCGGGTGCTGCGGCATACGCCCCCTGAGGAGCTGGACGCCGTCCTCGGCGAGGTCGACCTGGAGGCCCTCGTGCGCAAGCTGGACGACCACCGGCCCGGCCCGGACCACCGCAGCGCCCTGCTGGACCTGCTGGTCCGCGAGCGCCGGCAGGTGCTCACCGTGGCCCGTCTGGCGCAGCTGGCGACGGCGCTGCACCGGGGGCCGACCCCGCGCAGCCACGAGCTGGCGATCCGGGACCTCGTCCTGTCGCTGCGCGGCGAGGAGCTCGAGGAGTTCAAGTCCATGGTCAACAGCAGCGGCAGCTATCACGACCTCGACCACCTGGTCTTCGACGACATCGGCGACGACGAGCTGCGCACCCAGATCCTGGCGCACATCGCCGCCGAAGCGGTGGGCCGTGCCTCAGCTGACCTGCGCATCCTGTGCGACATCGACGACACGGTGCTCTGCATGTTGCACGACCGTCGATATCCGCGGGGGACGGTCTATCCGGGCGTCGTGGAGTTCCTGCTCGCCCTGGACCACGGAGCCGCCCGTGAGCCGGGTCGCCCTGGTGACCTGACCTTCATCACCGCACGCCCGAGCGACCCGCGGGGGCTGGTCGAGAGCTACACCCGCAACGGCCTGGCAGAGCTCGGGCTGCCGCCGCACTCGGTGATGACCGGGCACATCCTCAACGTGGCCACCAAGGGGAGGATCGCCGAGCGCAAGATGGCCAACTTCGACCGCTCGCGCCTGCTGTTCCCCGAGTGCCAGGTCGTCTTCATCGGAGACAACGGGCAGGCCGACGTCGAGGTGGGTCGCGCGATGCTCGCACGTGACCCCGAGCACGTGCGGGCGGTGTTCATCCACCACGTGAGCCCGGTCGGGCCGGACGTGCGTGCGTCGCTGGCTGCCGAGGGGATCTGGCTCTTCGACACGTATGCCGACGCCGCGGCCCGGGCGCACGAGCTGGGCCTGATCTCGGAGCAGGGGTTCGAGCAGGTGCGTGCCGCGGTCGAGGCGACCAGGTCGGGCTAGGTGGACGGCGCCTCGTCGTCGGGCAGCTGCACACTCCGGAAGGGGGACAGCGTCGGGATCAGCGCTGCCACCACGAGGCCCACGACGCAGACCAGGATCGTCGGCCGGTTGCCATAGGTGAGCGCGAACCACCCGGCCAGCGGCGCGGACACGGTGATCGTGCCCCAGTTGAGCGACCGGATGGTGGAGTTCATCCGGGCCCGCAGGCGGTCGGGGGTGACGGCGTTGCGATAGCTCATCTCCAGCGGCCCGCGCAGACCGTTGCTCACGCCATAGATCAGCTGGCCGGCGACCAGGACCGGGAGGCCAGCGTCCCCTTCGGGCGCCAGCGCGGCCAACAGGAATGCCAGCGGGGCCAGCCAGGTGGCCGCGCAGATGACCGACCCGGCGCCGAATCGGTCCGCGGCCCGTGGGGTCAGGCCGGCAGCGGCCACGCCGGTGAGGCCCGCGGACGCGAGGACCAGCCCGATCGCCACTGGCCCCAGCCCGATCTCCTCGGAGGCATAGAAGACCAGGATGGTCATGACGGCGGAGTTGAAGAAGAACCAGGTGTGCAGCCCGATCGCGTAGGGCGCGAGCGTGGGGTGCCGATAGACCCAACGGGCCCCCTCCCGCAGCTCGCGCCACAGGTGCCGCTCGGTGCCGTCAGCCGGAGGGGGCTCGGTGACCCGGATCGTGGAGAGCACGAGAGCCGACACGGCATAGGTGCCAGCGTTGACGAGGATCGCGATGGGCGCTGACGCCACCCGGACCAGGACGCCGGCGAGCAGGGGGCCGAGAGCCTCGGCCGCCGTCATGGACTGTTCGATGCGCGCATTGGCGCGGGACAGCATCGAGGTGGGCACCAGGCGCGGCAGGAACGACTGGTGGGCAGCGGTGGCAGACAGGGACGCTGTGCCTGCGACGAAGACCAGGACGGCCACCAGGGGCACGGTCAGCCACCCCAGCAGGCCGAGCCCGCCGATGGCACCGAACGCCAGGGCACACACCGCGTCACCGACGACCAGCACCGGCTTGCGACGGACCCGGTCGATCAGGACCCCTGCGACGAGGCCAAAGAGCAGCATCGGCAACCACTGGGCCGACCGGACCAGTCCCAGTGCCACCTGGTCGGCCCCGAGCGTCTCGATGAGCAGCAGCTGGAGGGCCAGCCCCGAGGTGAACACACCCAGCCACTTGGCGGTGTCGGAGATCCAGAGCTGCACGAACGCGGGATAGCTGAACACCCCGGCGCCCCTGGTCATGGGCTCAGTCAAACAGGTCGATGCTAGACCGGCTTGACCTCCTCGAACAGTTCGTGGGGGTCGGCGTCGAGCCCGCGTGCCTGGAACCAGGAGCAGACGTTGCGGCAGTCCCTCATCAGCAGCTCCGGGCCGTTGGGGTTGGCGATCAGGTCGACGATCTGGGGCAGGTCGATGATGACTAGCCGCTCGCCGGCCGCCAGGATGTTGTATGCCGAGAGGTCGCCGTGGGCGACCCCCTCGGCTGCCATGACGGAGATCGCGGTCCGGACCTGGACGAAGTACTCCTCCAGCAACCCGGCACCAGGTCTGACCTGGGCCAGTCGTGGGGCCGGTGCGTCGTCATACTGGATGAGCTCCATGAGGATCTCGGTGCCGTCGAGCTGGACAGGGTAGGGGACCGGGAGCCCGGCGGTCCAGTAGCGGCACAGGGCATCCCACTCGGCGACCGCCCACTGCCCGGCGGCGACGCTGCGTCCCCACTCGGACTTGCGGGCGAGGGCGCGCTGGTCGCGGCTGCGACGGACCGTGCGGCCCTCGGTGTAGTCGCTGCTGCGGCGGAAGCTGCGGTGGTCCAGGTCGCGATAGCGCTTGGCCGCCATGACCACGCCGGTGCCGTCCGGTGCGGTGCGCTCGAGCAGGAAGACGTCCGCCTCCTTGCCGGTCTTGAGGATGCCGAGCTCGGTGTCGAGGGCGCCCGAGTCGGTGATCACCCAGTCGGGCAGCGGCTCGGGGCCGCGACAGCCCTTCTCGACGTCCCAGTAGGTGGTGAACGTGGGGCCGTCATCGGGGGAGTCAGGGCCGCGGGGACCGTCGGGCGGCCGGTCGTCGGGGCCGTCGAGGGGGACGTAGTCGAAGACGAAGAACGGGTCGATGTCGTCGGCGCGGTGGCCGTCTGGGCGCTCGCCGTGGCGCTGGTCAGTGCTGGACGCGTGGTCCTGGTGCTGCAGGGACAAGAGAACTCCTGAGAGAAGGATGGTGGCTGGTGGGCACACCAGAGGCAGTCATAGACACGTCACTGCTCCTCTCGTCAGGGGTCCGCCGCAGCGGTCCGGGCTCGGCGGCCGATCGCCGCGACGGGTCCTAGCCTCTCGCAGGCCCCCGCCGGTCCGCAACGGGTTTTGTGGGTGGCTGCGAAACCGCTGAAAAAAGACGGGGCGGACCCGCGAAACCACTACCAAAATTGGTGGGCTAGCGGACGACCTGGCGCAGCTGGCCGTCGACGCGACGGGTCCAGCCGCGTGCGTCCAGGTGCTCCAGCAGTGGAACCGCGACCCGCCGTGTGGTGCCGAGCGCCTGGCGGGCGGCGCTGAGGGTGAAGGGCTGTTCCAGGGCGGCGAGCCGGCGCATCGCGAGGGCCGGGGCGTCAGGTAGGAGCACGATGTCATCGGCCAGCCGCAGCAGCCGTCCGATCCGGGCTGCGGCCGCCAGCTCGGTCGGACCCAGTCCGAAGGCAGTCAGGTCGTCGCGCTCGGGAGCGTCGAACGGTGCCGCCCGCAGACGTCGCTCGACCTCAGCCACGGCGGTCTCGGCGGCACCGAGACCACCAGCGTCCGCCGGGCGCACGCGTCCGTCCGCCACGACGAGTCTGGCGGCGTCGGCGAGGTGTCGGACCAGGTCGGCAGTCAATGGCGGTATGCCGTGCTGCAGCGTCCCGCCGTCCGCCGTCACGCGCAGGTGGTCCGGCAGGTCGAGGAGCCGGCCGGCCTCGGCGAGCGGGACCCCCTGGCTCAGCGGGTTGGCCTGGTGGTGGGCCCGGACCCGTTCCGTGAGCAGGTCTCCCCAGTCGTTGAGGGCTGCCTCGTCGACCCACCACTGGCCGACCCGGACACCCGAGGTGGGGGCAGGCAGCCCGAGCTGCGTCAGGACCGTGGGGTGGTCGGCGGCACGTGATCGCAGCCGGAGATCAGCGGGGGAGTCCGCCCCGTCCAGCTCCTGAGCCCGCCGTCCCGCGGCACCCCGGCGCCGCAGCGGGAGCGGGTCGACGTCGACGACGGTCAGGGACCACAGGCGCCGGTCGCCGGGGTCGCGCAAGATGGTGCGGTCGCCGACGTGCCACGGCAGCGGCGTCGAGAGGGTGAGTCGTGCGTAGCCGCTGCCCAGGGGACGGACGTGGGTCGGCTGGGCCGCGGTCCCGACATGAAGGATGGCCTCGACCGGCGGTGTCGCCCGCTCCTGACGGGAGTGGCCGAGCCCGGTGTCGACCGGCTCAAGGGCAACGTCGACGACCTGTGCCTCGGCATATGCACCAGGGGTGAACAGGACGGACGAGCGAGCGGCGAGGTCGGTCTCGGTGCGGCGCAGATTGACAGCGACCCGGGACACCGGGCCGACCACGTCGTGGGGCAGGTCCTCGCTCTGCAGACCGCGCACGACCACCTCGCGCGATCGCTCCCCGGAGAGCAGGGTCAGGTGATCACCGGTGCGCAGGGTGCCGGCGCCGAGCGTGCCAGTCACCACGGTCCCGGCACCTGAGATGGTGAACGAGCGATCGCACCACAGACGCACCGGGGCGTCCGCGTCGGGGGCGGGCATCCGGGTCACGAGGTCGTCGAGGGCCTCGCGCAGCTCGTCCAGACCCTCGCCGGTCACCGCTGAGACCGGACACACCGGCAAGGACAGGCCCGCCCCGGCGAGGTGCCGGCTGGCCTCCTCGCGCACGGCGTCCGCGCGCGCAGGGTCGGCCAGGTCGCACCGGGTGAGCACGAGCACGCCGTCGCGGATGCCGAGGGCGCGCACTGCCGCCAGGTGCTCAGAGCTCTGCGCCTGCCACCCCTGGTCGGCCGCGACCACGAAGACCACGGCTGCGGACGGTCCCAGGCCGGAGAGGGTGGTCGCGATGAAGCGCTGGTGCCCGGGCACGTCCACGAACGCGACGTCCGCTCCACTGGGCAGCTTCGTCCAGGCAAAACCGAGCTCGATGGTCAGTCCGCGGGACTTCTCCTCACCGAGGCGGTCGGGATCCCGGTCGGTGAGCGCCCGCACCAGCGTCGACTTGCCGTGGTCGACGTGACCGGCCGTGGCCAGCACCCGCTTCACCGCGCTCCTTCCCGCGCCGGGACCCTCCGGCAGACGTGTTGGCGGAGGCGGACGGGAATCGAACCCGCCAGACCGAGATGCTCGGCCTCACCGGTGTTGAAGACCGGGGGGCCCACCAGGAACCCAGACGCCTCCGCCCGGCAGCCTACCGGCCGACGAGCTAGGCGGCGGCTGCCGTGCGGTCTGGGTGCTTCGGGGGGCGGGTGATGAACGGCAGGATCGCTCCGGCCAGGGCGAGGATGCCGACGACGGTGTAGCCGAGGACGTAGGCACCGTCCTCGCCGACCAGCCACGAGATCAGCATCGGGCCGATGATGCCGCCGATGGACCAGCCGAGCAGCATCAGGCCATAGATCGCACCGGCGTGCCGCACCCCGAAGAAGTCCCCCGCGGTGGACGGCATCGTGCCGAACGCACCGCCGTAGCAGGTGTAGATCACGGCCGCGAGGATGTAGAACAGCGCGACGTTGCCGGCGTGGGGGATCGCCAGCAGCGCCACGCCCTGGATGACGAGGATGCCCAGGAAGGCCGGCATCCGCCCGATCTTGTCGGAGATGCCGGCCCACAGGATGCGGCCACCACCGTTGAACAGGCCCATGATGCCCACCAGGGTCGCCGCACCCGCGGCGGTGAAGCCGGCCACGTCGGTGGCCGTGTCCGCTGCGATCGAGATCAGCGAGATGCCAGCGCTGACCGAGATGGTCAGGATCAGGGTCAGCAGATACCACTGCGGCGTGCTGAGGGCTTCCTTGGGGGTGAAGTCGTGACCCGCGGCGTTGTGCGCGGGGGCTGGCTTCGCGTCGTCCGTGACCACCGCGTCCGCTGCCGCCTCGGTCGCCGTGTCTTCAGCTTCCACTGCTGCTGCCGGGGCCGCAGAACCCGGGACGGTGTAGCCCTCCGGCGGGTCGCGGAAGACCGACGCACCGAGGACTCCGGCCACGAGGTAGGCGACGCCGAGCCAGAGGAACACCTTGGTCGGATACTGCTGGTAGTCCTCGCTGCCGGCGATCATCTGCTGGGCCAGCGGTGAGGTGATGACCGCACCGAAGCCGAACCCACCGACGGCGATGCCCGTAATGAGGCCGCGCTTGTCCGGGAACCACTTCTGCAGCATCGCGATCGGCACGATGTAGGCCAGGCCGAGACCGAAGCCGCCGAGCACGCCGTAGCCCAGGATGAGCATCCACAGGTCGGAGCCGTCGCGCGTGAAGCTGGCCAGCATGATGCCCAGTGAATAGATCGTGACGCCGACGAGCGCCACGATGCGAGGTCCGCGCTTGTCCTGGGCCCGCCCACCCAGGAAGCTGCCGACGAAGATCATGCCGATGGCGACGGTGAACGGCAGCGTGGCCTGCACCGGGGTGAGCTCGATGGCCGATGGGTCAGCCTGGATCGCCTTGCTGAACGTGCTCCAGGCATAGACTGCGCCGATCGCGAGCTGCACGAGCACCCCGCCTGCGAGGATGAGCCATCGATTGCCACCGCGGGTGGCCGTGCGGGCAGAGACGTCGGGTGCTGCGGACATGCGTTCTCCTCCTGGTGAGGGGGGACGGGGTCAGCTGACTAGTGGTGCAGTGACGTCACCGGACCGTCACGATGCTGTCGTGGACGGTGCCGGCCGCCCGGCGCTCCTCGAGGCGACGCTTCTGTGGACCGACGGTGTATTTCGGGTCCTTGGCAGAGACCATCCCCGCATCAACCAGGCCGAAACGGGTCAGGGCAGAGGCACCAGCCAGGGCCAGGCCGGAGGCGACGGCCACCACCCGGCTGCGTCCGGCGGCCAGCGTGCCCAGGCCGCCCGCGATCGTCAGGGCCTTGGCGAGGCGCAGCTTGGCGCCCCCGTCACCGGTGCGGAGCGGCTCGTCGAGATCCTGCCGTGTGAGGTGCTCCTCCAGGCGGTGCATGGCCACGAGGTCGGCCACGACCCCCAGGAGGGCGAAGCGGCGTGCAGGGCCGGTCTGCTCGGTCGGGGTGAGGACCATCTGCACCCCGGCCGAGGCCAGGGCGGCCGACCCGACGAAGACGAAGGGCAGCTGGCGCCGGGACTCGAACCAGACGGGTGTCACCGTGTCGGAGAGCAGGACCGCGGTGTAGGCCGCCAGCGGCGGCGCGAAGAAGGCCTGGCCGACGGAGGCCGGTGCGTCGACCACATCGAGCGCCCGGGTCAGGACGCCGACCACTCCACGCTCCGGGAGCGGCAGCAGGCGGGCCACCTCGGACGCGGTCGTCACGCCCGCGAAGGCCGCGTAGCCGGACAGGATCCAGGTGCCGACCGACATGGGCGAGGTGAGCTTGACCGTGCGCATCATGTTGAGGAAGCGCTCGGGACGGCCCAGGTCCGCCACCAGGAAGGCGCCGCTGAGGGCGACCCCCGTCATCGCGGTGAGCCGACTGTTGCGGCGCAGCAGCTCTCGTCCGGTGGCTGCGGCACCGGAGGCGATGAGACCGGAGCCGGCCGCGATGCCACCGACAAAGAGATAGGCGGGGATCTTGTAGTCCCACGGGACGGGCTTGATGACGGCCCGTCCGTAGTAGCTGGAGAACTCGGCGTCGGGGACGGCGGGCGCCTCGCGTCGGCCGCCACCGTCGCGCTTGAGCCAGTTCGTGCCGCCCCGTGCTGCGCCACGGCCGCCCTTGGCGACACCCCGGGCCGCGTCGGAGACCGCACCGGTCACGGCACCGCGCACGCCACTGCGGCGCCGACGTCGGCCACCCTCCTCAGGCGGTCGATAGCTGTCGAAGGGGGAGGTGGTCACCGCCGGCCTCCCAGGAACGCAGCGGCGGCAGCAGCCAGCAGACCGGTGCCCGCCCAGCCGGCCACGCGGAACATCTCGGGCAGCTTAAAGGTCGCACACACGGGGTCCGGCGGGAGCCCATAGACCTCGGGCTCGTCGAGCAGCAGGAAGACCGACCCGGTCCCACCGACCCCGTCGTCATCGTTGGCGCCATAGAGCCGGGCCTCGGTGAAGCCCTGCTCGTGGAGCTGGGCGACGCGATCCTGCGCGGCCGTCACCATGTCCTCGCGGGCGCCGAACTGGATCGAGGTCGTCGGGCAGGTCTGTGCGCAGGCGGGAGTCTGGTCGTGGCTGAGGCGGTCGTAGCAGAGCGTGCACTTCTGTGCGACACCAACATCGGGGACGTGCCCGTCACCGCGCACGGAGACCGCGTCGTCGCTGCGCCGCTCGATGACCCCGAACGGGCAGGCCCCGACGCAGTAGCCGCAGCCGTTGCAGATGTCGGCCTGGACCACGACGGTGCCGTGCTCGCTGCGGAACAGTGCGCCCGTCGGGCAGACGTCCAGACAGCCGGCATGGGTGCAGTGCTTGCAGACGTCGGAGGCCATCAGCCAGCGGAACTCCGGCAGCGGCCCGACCATCGGGGTCCCGTCCACCGTGGTCCCCAGCCCACCACCCGCGGAGAGGGGGTCGGCCCCGTTGTCGACGGCCTCCTTCTCGGTGAGCATGTCGCCGAGGCTGGGACCACCGTGCTCCGGCGGAGCCGGCAACGTGCCGTAGCCCGCCGGCGTGCCTCCCCCCGAATTTTGGTAGGGGTTTCGTAGGTCCTCCCCGTCTTTTGATAGGGGTTTCGCAGACGCTGAACCCGCCACCCCCGGTGCCTGGGAGGGAGAACCGACTGTCGGCATACCCAGATCGACCAGGCGCTGACCGGACTCCCGCGCAGCCTCGATGCGGTCCTTGCTCTGCTCCACGAAGGCGACGTGGCGCCAGGTGCTGGCGCCCAGGTCTCCGGTGTTGTCGTAGGAGTTGCCGGTGAGGTCCAGGCTCCCGTCCATCGGCAGGGCGTTCCACTCCTTACACGCCACCTCGCAGGCCTTGCAGCCGATGCAGATCGAGGTGTCGGTGAAGAAACCCTTGCGCGACGGTGGCTCCTCCCACCCGGCGTCCAGGGCGGGGTCGGTGCGTCCGGCGAGTTGGCGGGCGAGGTATCCCACTATTGGTCTCCATCCACGTCGGGGGGCGGGGTGTCGCCGCCGGCGACGGAGTCCCGTCGCGCCTGGACCTCGGTCGACACGTCTGAGAGCCGCTGGCTGCTGGTCTCGGCGGTGGAGCCCGACCGCGACTGGTATTCGGCCACCAGCCGCAGCAGTGCCTCGCCGCGGGGGCGACGACCGGGCTGGATGTCGCACGAGCCCACCTTGGACTCCTGGATCTGGACGTTGGGGTCGAGCACGATGCCGAGCAGGTCGTTGGCGCCGTCGCCCTCGACCACGGCGTCACCGCCGACGCCCCAGTGGTAGGGCAACCCGATCTGGTGGACCGTGTGCCCCTTGATCGTCAGCGGGGTCATCCGCTCGGTGACCAGCACCCGGGCCTCGATCGCGCTGCGCGCGGAGACGATCGTGGCCCACTCACCGTTGACCAGACCGCGCTCTGCCGCCAGCTCGGGCGAGACCTCGCAGAACATCTCCGGCTGCAGCTCGGACAGGTAGGGCAGCCACCGGCTCATGCCGCCCGCCGTGTGGTGCTCGGTCAACCGGTAGGTCGTGAAGACATAGGGGTAGACCTCCGACCCGGGCTCGGTGCCCGACGGCGCCCACAGATTGTCCTTGCGCGGGTAGATCAGCCGGCTCGGGTTGCTCTGCTGCGGATAGAGCGGGTTGGGGACCGGCGACTCGTGTGCCTCGTAGTGGGTGGGCAGCGGGCCGTCGACCATGCCCTTGGGCGCAAAGAGCCAGCCCTTGCCGTCAGCCTGCATGATGAACGGGTCGTCGCCGGCCAGCGCTGCAGGTCCGCCCACATCAGGGTCCGGCCGGAACGAGGGGTCCCGGTCGAGCGGGAAGTCCGGGACGTCCTTGCCGACCCACTTGCGCTGGTCCTCGTCCCACCAGACATACTTCTTGCGCTCGCTCCACGGCTTGCCCTGCGGGTCTGCGGAAGCGCGGTTGTAGAGGATCCGGCGGTTCATCGGCCAGGCCCAGCCCCACTCGGCAGCGACCTCGTCCTGCTCCGAGCCGGGCACCCGCTTGTCCGAGCGGTTGACCCCGCCGGCAAAGACACCGGTGTAGATCCAGCACCCACCGGAGGTCGACCCGTCGGCCTTCATGTCGGCGAACTTGTCGAGCAGCTGCCCCGCGCGCTCACCGGTCAGGTGATAGCCGTTGATCTCCTTCAGGACGGCCTCACCGTCGGGCTCGCCGTGCTCGTCGACGGGGTAGTCCCACGTCAGGTCGAGAAGTGGGCGGTCGCGCTCGTCGGTCGAGCCCGCCAGGCGCTCGCGCAGGCGGTTGCCCAGGTCGTAGAAGAACTCCAGCTCGCTGCGGGCGTCACCCGGTGGCTGCACCGCCTGGTGGCGCCATTGGAGCATCCGCTGGGTCTGGGTGAAGGTGCCCGACTTTTCCACGTGGTTGGCCGCGGGGAAGAAGAAGACCTCGGTGTCGATGTCTTCGGTGCGCAGCTCGCCCGTCGCGATCTCGGGGGAGTCCTTCCAGAAGGTTGCGGTCTCGATGAGCTGGAAGTCGCGCACCACGACCCACTTCAGGTGGGTCAACGCCATCCGCTGCATCTTGCCGTGGGCCGACCCCACCGCAGGGTTCTGGCCCAGGACGAAGTAGCCCTCGACCTCGTCATCCAGCATCGCCATGGCCGTCTGGTAGGTGCCGTGCGCGCCGGTCAGCTTGGGCAGGTAGTCGAAGCAGAAGTCGTTCTCCGGCGTGGCCGCATCGCCCCACCAGGCCTTGAGCAGGCTGGCGGTGTAGGCGTCGGCCTCGGTCCAGAAGCCCTTCTGCAGCGGCGAGGAGATCGTGGACAGGTAGTCCTGCAGGTTGTCGTGCTCGCCCGCCATCGGCATCGGCAGGTAGCCCGGCAGGATGTTGAACAACGTCGGGATGTCGGTCGAGCCCTGGATGCTGGCGTGGCCGCGCAGGGCCATGATCCCGCCGCCGGGACGGCCCATGTTGCCCATCAACAGCTGGAGTATGGCGGCAGTCCGGATGAACTGTGCGCCCAGGCTGTGCTGGGTCCAGCCGAGGGCATAGGCGAAGCAGGTCGTCCGCTCCCGCCCGGAGTTCTCGGTCAGCGCGCGGGCCACCTCGTCGAACAGCGCGACGGGGATGCCGCAGACCTCCTCCACCATCTCGGGGGTGTAGCGCGAGTAGTGGCGCTTGAGGATCTGGAAGACCGAGCGTGGGTGCTGCAGCGTCTCGTCGCGCACCACGTTGGCGTGCTCCAGCGCCGCACCGGCGGCGCCGAGCTCGTGCCCGGCGGCGCGGGAACGCTTGCTGGCACCGTGCTCGTCGTCACCGTCCGGCTCCTCGATCTTGCCGTCCGTGGAGTCACCACCCTCGCCCGCCGGACCACCGGCCCCTGGTGAGGAGCCCTCGGGGTCTCGGCGCTCGGCATACGACCATGAAGAGGTGTCGTAGGTGCCGGTCTCGGGGTCGAACCCGGAGAAGATGCCGCCCAGGTCCTCGGTGTCGACGAAGTCTTCGTTGATGAGGGTGGCGGCGTTGGTGTAGGCGACGACGTAGTCGTGGAAGTAGAGGTCCTTGCTCAGCACGTGGTTGATCAGGGCACCCAGCAGCACGACGTCCGTGCCGGCGCGCAGCGGGACGTGCGTGTCAGCGATCGCCGAGGTGCGGGTGAAGCGCGGGTCGATGTGGATGATCCGCGCGCCCTTGGCCTTGGCCTCCGAGACCCACTGGAACCCGACCGGGTGGCACTCGGCCATGTTGGAGCCCTGGATGATGACGCAGTCGGCATTGGCCATGTCCTGCAGGGACTGGGTGGCGCCACCACGACCGAACGAGGATCCCAGACTGGGAACCGTGGAGCTGTGTCATATGCGTGCCTGGTTCTCGATCTGGATCGCCCCGGAAGCCGTGTAGAGCTTCTTCATCAGATAGTTTTCCTCGTTGTCGAGGGTGGCTCCCCCGAGCGAGGCGATGCCCATCGTGCGGCGCACGCGACGGCCCTTGTCGTCGAGCTCCTGCCACTTGTTCTTGCGGGCCTCGAGATAGCGGTCTGCCACCATGTCCATGGCCTTGTCGAGCTCGATCCGCTGGAACTCGGTCCCGCCGGGGGCGCGATAGAGCACGTGGGTCTGGCGGGTGGGGGAGTTGACGAGCTGCTCGCTGGCCGCACCCTTGGGGCACAGCCGCCCGCGGCTGATCGGCGAGTCCGGGTCACCCTCGATCTGGACGACCTTCTCGTCCTTGACGAAGACCTTCTGGCCACAGCCGACGGCGCAGTAGGGGCACACACTCTGGACGACACGGTCCGCGGTCGTGGTGCGCGCCTCGACCTCTCGGGTGCGCCGGGAGGTCACAGCCGCCCCCCGTCCCAGGAAGTCGCCGGTGGCCAGCTGTCGCAGCACTGGCCAGCCGAGGAAGGTTCCATCCTTGGGCGCCATCGTCGTTCCTCTCACGCCGTCGTGTGATGAGCATCACCGTAACCTCTCTGCGATGGATCGGCACCCCGGCACAGTGCGGGCGCGTCTCGTCACTCCACAGAGTCGCGGGTGGTGTTCCGAACCACCCCACATCGCGCGGGCAGTGTCCCGAACCACGCCAGGAATGGAGGTGGGTTGGATCACTCGCCGGGGAAGGTGACGCCGAGCTGGCGGCGGATCTCGTCGGTCGTGGCGAGGATGCTGATCGTCTCGTCCAGCGGCAGGAGCGGGGAGTCAGTGGCACCGTCGGCGACGAGCTGGGCAAGGTGGGCCGCCTGATAGACCAGCCCCTCGTGGCCCAGGATCGACCCCGGGTCCGCGGTCAGGACACGTCGCCCCCCATCCGCGCTGGTGAGTGTCAGGGGGACGGGGGTGTAGAAGTCCGCCGGCAGGTCCACGCGCGCGAGGTCCCCCGTCACCCGCGCCGTGTTGTGGGTGCGCTCCCGAAGCGTCGTGGTCAGCGTGGCCTGCGCCGCGCCGACGCGCAGCACCGCGGTGACCTGCTCGTCGACCCCTGATGTGGTCAGGCTGCCGGTGGCCGTCACCTCCTGCGGCGGGCCCAGCACCAGCGAGGCGAACGACACGGGATAGATGCCGAGATCGAGCAGGGCCCCACCGGCCAGACGCGGGTCGTGCAGGCGCTGGGCGTCGTCCGGCCCGATGAGCTGCCCGTGGTCGGCGGTGAGGGAGGAGACCTCGCCCAGGGCTCCGTCGGACAGCAGCTGGCGCAGCACATCGGCACCCGGCAGGAAGCGGCTCCACATCGCCTCGAGCACCACGACCCCGGCGGCGCGGGCGGCGTCGGCGACCTCGCGCGCGTCCGAGGCGTTGCGGGTGAACGCCTTCTCGACGAGGACGTGCTTGCCGGCGGCGATCGCCAGGAGAGCCTGCGCGTGGTGGTGCGAGTGGGGAGTGGCGACATAGACGACGTCGACGTCCGGGTCCGCGACGAGCTCCTCATAGCTGGAGTGCACGCGCGTGACGTCGAACTCGGCGGCAAACTGGTCGGCGCGCTCTCGCGACCGGGAACCGACGGCGACAACCTGTTGTCTGGAGTGCTTCTGCAGCGCGCCGGCCAGGACGTGGGCGATCGTGCCGGGGCCGAGGACGCCCCAGCGCAGGGGTGGCGCGAGCGCGGGGTCCGGGACGCGGCTGCTCGGCAGGGAGGTGATCACCGGCTCACGCTAGCGGCTGCGCCCTGACCGGTCGATAGGATCACGCGCCATGACGCACAAGCAGACGAGCACTGGTCCGACTACGCCGTCGGCGGGGCTGGTCCTGCCCCTCGGGGACCGGGTGCCCCAGGTCCACCCCGAGGCATGGCTGGCCCCGCTGAGCGTGGTGTCCGGCAGCGTCACGATCGGCGCGGGGACCAGCATCTGGTATGGCGCATCCGTGCGGGGCGATGCCGAGCAGATCCGGCTGGGGGAGCGGTCCAACCTGCAGGACAACGCCGTCATCCACGCCGACCTTCCCCGCCGTGATCGGGGACGACGTCTCCGTCGGGCACGCCGCCGTGCTGCACGGCTGCACGGTCGGGGACGGCACCATCATCGGGATGGGCTCGGTGGTGCTCAACGGTGCAGTGATCGGAGCCGGCTCGATGGTCGCGGCCGGGGCCGTGGTGCTCGAGGGCACGCAGGTGCCGCCCGGCTCGCTGGTCGCCGGTGTCCCGGCCAAGGTCCGGCGCGAGCTGACCGAGGCTGAGCGCGCCGGGATGCGAGAGGGCATCGGGCACTACCCCGGGCTGGCAGCGCTGCACCGCAGCTCTCTGTCGCCCTCCGACTGAGGGAGCGCACGTCGTCCGCCTGCCTGACGGTGGCTGCCGGCACACCCCACGGCACACCCCACGGGGCGGTCGCGGGTCTGCCCGTGCCGACGGCTAGGTTGAGGGCGTGGATACGGACGGGGTGCTCGCGCTGCTGCAAGAGGTGGCCGAAGAGGTCATCAACCCCCGCTTCCGGGCGCTGCGTGAGGGCCAGGTCATCGAGAAGAAGCCGGGCGACCTGGTCACCGTGGCCGACCGCGAGGCCGAACTGCTGATCACCGCCCGGCTCCGGGAGGCCTACCCTGACGCGGTCGTCCTCGGGGAGGAGCACTACGAGGCCAACCCCCGGGTGCTCGAAGAGTTTGCCGCGGCCGAGCATGCCTTCACGGTCGACCCGATCGACGGCACCAAGAACTTCGTCAACGGCTCGACGGACCACGGCGTGATGGTCGCGGAGATCCGGGGGCCAGACGTCGTCCGGAGCTGGATCTGGCAGCCGCAGCACGAGCTGGCCTACGTCGCCGAGCGTGGCGCGGGGGCCTTCCGCAACGGTGAGCGGCTCACTCGTCCGCCGGTCGCCGACGATCAGCCGCCGCGCGGAGTGACCTCGCACCGCAAGTGGATCGGGACGAGCCTGGGGGAGCTGCCGCCGCTGGAGCTGACGTGGGTCTGCTGCGCGGTGGACTATCCGATGCTGGTGCGGGGTGCGACGGACTACATCGTCTACAAGGGGCGCCAACCCTGGGACCATGCGCCCGGGTCCCTGCTGCTCACCGAGGCCGGGGCCTATCTCGGCGACTTCGACGGGCAGCCGTATGACGCCCGCACCCGTCCCGCGGGCGGCCTCCTGGGCGCGGCCGACGAGGAACTTTTCGACCGCATCCGGCCCCTCCTGCCCTAGCCGGTGCGCCGGGTGCGTCGGTACGCCCCGGCTGCAGAGTGCAGGTGCACGCTCCAGCCGACGACACGCCGGGCGGGATCGGCCCCACAGTGCAGGTGCACGCTCCAGCCGGCGACACGCCGGGCGGGACCGCCAGGGCGCTGACCTGCGGAGATGACGTCGTGACCACATCGTGACCCGCCGTTGCGTTGACTTCGGCAAGTCAGCCGGATACCTTTCATCCGAAACCTGAATCACCTTTCAGGTTGAGTTCACCCACAGCAGTCAACAAAGGAGTGCTCGATGTCCCGCTCGTCCCTCATGGCCCTATCGGTGGCCGCGGTCTTGGCGCTGGCAGCGTGCGCCCCGTCTGCCGACGACACCGACTCAACCGACGACAACAACGACAACAACGCCAGCGACACCAACGACAGCGCCGACGGCACCGCTGGCGCTGAGGAGCAGGGTGGCGGCGACCCCTACCAGGTCGGCATCATCTACTCCGAGACCGGCCCGCTGGCCGCCTACGGTGCGCAGTACAAGGAGGGCCTCGAGGCCGGCATCGCCTTCGCCACCGACGGCTCCGGCGCGATTGACGGCCGCGACATCGAGATCACCTACCGCGACGACACGGGTGTCCCGGACACCGCGGTGGCCGCGGCCAAGGACCTGATCGGTCAGGACTACCAGATCCTCGGCGGCACCATCGTCTCCGGCATCGCCCTCGCGCTGGCCGAGCAGGCCGAGCAGAACGAGATCCTCTACATCTCCGGTCCCGCCGCCGTCGACGGCATCACCGGCGTCAACGACTACACCTTCCGCTCCGGCCGGCAGAGCCTGCAGGACGTCGCCGCCGCCGGTGCCTTCCTGGAGGGTGACGCCAACAAGGTCGTCGTCTTCGCCCAGGACACCGCTTTCGGTCAGGGCAACCTGGCTGCCGTCGAGGCCGTCCTCGGCGGTCAGGGTGCCGAGGTCAGCAGTGTCCTCGTGCCCGAGGACGCCACCGAGTTCACCCCCTTCGCGGCCCAGCTGCTCGAGGCCGACCCGGACATGATCTTCGTCGCCTGGGCGGGCGCCACCTCCGGCAGCATGTGGGAGGCACTGCAGCAGCAGGAGGTCTTTGACGTCGCCCCGGTCGTGACCGGCCTGGGTGACTCGGTCACCTTCGACGCCTACGGTCCGGTCGCTGAGAACATCAGCTTCCTGAACCACTACTTCCCCGGTGCCCCGGACAACGAGATCAACACCGCGATGGTCGAGGCCGTCGAGGAGGCCGGGGGCACCCCCGACCTGTTCACGCCGGACGGCTTCGTGGCCGGCCAGATGATCGTGCACGCCCTGACCGAGGGCGACGGCGAGGTCAACGCCATGATCGACGCGCTCGAGGGCTGGACCTTCCAGGGTCCCAAGGGTGACTACGAGATCCGCGCCAGCGACCACGCCCTGATCCAGGACATGTACACCGCCAAGCTCGTGGCGGACGGCGACTCCTGGATGCCGGAGCTCATCTCGGTCGTCCCGGCTGCCGATGTCGCACCGCCGGAGGCGTCCGGGAAGTGACGACCCCACAGCCCCACTCCAGCGCGGGAGCGGCCACCGCCGCTCCCGCGTTGGAGGTCCGGGACCTGTCGCTGCGCATCGGCGGCGCACAGATCCTGGAAGACATCAGCTTCACCGTCCCGACCGGCCAGATCGTCGGCGTCATCGGCCCCAACGGTGCCGGCAAGACGACGCTGTTCAACCTGATCTCCGGCGTGATGACCCCGAGCACCGGCAGCGTCCTGCTGGGCGGGCGTGAGGTCACGAACCGATCCGTCACCCAGCGCGCGGTCGCCGGGCTCGGTCGCACCTTCCAGACCTCGTCGATCTTCCCCGCGCTGTCGGTGGAGGAGAACGTGCGCCTGGCGGCTCAGGTCACCGAGGGCGGTGCCATCTCCGTGTTCACCTTCCCCCGCCGCGGGGACAGAGCCAGCGCCCGCGCCCGTGAGCTGCTGCACGAGGTCGGTCTCGGAGCGCGACTGGCGCACCGGGCCGGCGACCTCCCGCACGGCGACAAGCGCAAGCTGGAGATCGCCATGCTGCTCGCCACGGATCCGTCGGTCGTGCTCCTGGACGAGCCGATGGCCGGCGTCGCCTCCGGTGACGTCGCCGGGCTGACTGAGGTCATCCGCAGGCTGCACACGGACTACGGCTGCACCGTCCTGATGGTGGAGCACCACATGGAGGTCCTGCTCGGTCTGGTCGAGCGGGTCGCAGTCCTCCATTTCGGACACCTGCTCGCGCTGGACACCCCGGAGGCCGTGATGGCCGACCCGACTGTCCAGAGCGCCTACCTGGGAGAGCCTGTATGACGACCGCTGCCGTGCCCGACCCCGGATCCGGTCCGGCGTCGGTCACCTCCGCCGAGGTCCCCGACCCTGTCCTGTCCGTCCGCGGACTGCAGGCCCACGTGGCCGGCCAGCAGGTCGTCGAGCACGTCGACCTCGATGTCGCCGCGACCGGGGTGACCGCACTGCTGGGCCGCAACGGGGTCGGCAAGACCTCGACGATCAAGGCGATCATGGGCCTGATCGGCCGCTCCGGCGCGATCACCCTCGACGGTCGCGACATCGCCGCCCTGCCGACCCACAAGGTCGCCCTGCTGGGAGTCGGCTATGTCCCCGAGGACCGTGAGGTCTTCTCCGCCCTGAGCGTCAGCGAGAACCTCCGCATCGCCGAGCGCAAGGGTCACGACCACCGCTACGACCTGATCTATGAGCTCTTCCCCGAGCTCAAGGAGCGCGCCAACCAGGCTGCCGGCACCCTGTCCGGTGGCCAGCAGCAGATGGTGTCGCTCGCGCGTGCCCTGCTCAACGACAACCGGGTCCTGCTGGTCGACGAGCCGACCAAGGGCCTGGCGCCGCGCCTGGTCCAGGACGTGGGCCGGGTGCTCGCCCGCGCCGCCGAGGCCGTCCCGGTCCTGCTGGTCGAGCAGAACCTGCAGGTGGTGCGCGATCTGGCGGACCACGCTGTCGTCCTGACCGGTGGCCGAAGCGTCCATCACGGACCCGCCGCCGAGTTCCTCAACAACCCCGACCTGACGCAACGCCTGCTGGGCGTCAGCACCGGATCGGAGGGAGCAGCATGAGCACCGTCATCCTCCTCGCGATCACCGGCGTCGGCCTGGGCGCGATCTATTTCCTCGTCGCCTCCGGACTGTCCCTGATCTATGGCCTGATGGGCGTGCTGAACTTCGCCCACGGAGTCTTCCTGTCCCTCGGCGGTCTGCTCGGCCTGGAGGTCGCGCTGCGCCTGGGCGCCGCCACCTGGACCGGGTTCGCGGTCTCGCTGCTCGTGGGTGCCCTCGCCGGCGCCGTGTTCGCCGCGGCGACCGAGCGGATCCTGGTGCAGAAGCTCTACAACCGCCACATCGAGCAGGTGCTGGTCACCGTCGGTCTGGCCCTGGCGGCGGTCGCGCTCTTCGACGGCATCTGGGGCACCGACCCGCGCTTCCCGCGGGCTCCTGCCTGGCTCGGTGAGACCACCTCGATCGGCGGCGCCAACGTCCCGAACCGGGTCTTCGTGGCGATCATCGCCGCGGCGGTCGTGCTGGCCGCGATCGTGCTCTTCCTCAAGTACACGCGCTACGGCATGATCATCCGCGCGGGCGTGGAGAACCGTGCGATGGTCACCGCCCTGGGCATCGACGTGCGCACCGCGTTCACCCTCGTGTTCACCATCGGTGGTGCCGCCGCCGGCATGGGTGGCGTGCTCGCCTCGCACCACTTCGGCTATGTCTCACCGATGCTCGGACAGACCCTGCTGATCTTTGCCTTCATCGTCACCGTCATCGGTGGCCTGGGGTCGCTGATCGGCGCCGCGGTCGCCTCCGTGCTGGTGGCACTGCTCCAGCAGTTCGCCAACTTCTATCTGGGCGGCACCGGCGACTTCGCCGTGGTCATCCTGCTGGCAGTGGTGCTGCTCACCCGACCCTCCGGCCTCATGGGGAGGAAGGCACTATGACCGCCGTCGACACTCAGCGTCCCGAAGGGGACCAGATCGTCCGGGACCAGCAGCCGAGCACCGATCTGCGGGCCCGGCTGACCGGACTCATCGTGCCGGTCGGGCTCGTGGTGCTGCTGGCGTGCCTGCCGCTGCTGAACCTCTCGGTGCCCGGCGTGCTGCCGGGTGCGACCTACACCCCGGGGACGCTGCACATGCTGGCCCTGGCGATGGTGATGGCCGGCCTGGCCCTCTCCTACCACCTGCTCTTCGGCGTGGCCGGCCTGCTCTCCTTCGGGCACGCGCTCTATTTCGGGCTCGGCGCCTACGGCGTGGGCATCGTCATGGAGAAGCTCGAGCTCGGCATCGTGCCGTCGGCGATCCTGATCATCGTGGCCGGGATCGTCATCTCCACCCTGCTCGGAGCGGTCTCGCTCCAGGTCACCGGCATCCCCTTCGCGATGGTCACCCTGGCCTTCGCCCAGGCGGGCTTCGTGCTGGTGCGCAAGGACCCCGGTCGCCTCACCGGTGGCGAGGAGGGCATGCGGCTGCCGACCGACTACGTCCCTGACTGGCTGGTGGGCGTCGCCGACACGCGCAACCTCTACTGGGTGGCCCTCGCAGCACTCGTCGTCGCCTTCGTCGTGGTGACCTGGGTGCAGCGCAGCCGCGCGGGCCACGTCGCCGAGGCCGTGCGCGAGAACGAGCTGCGGGTGCAGGTCCTGGGCATGCGTCCCTTCCTGGTCAAGCTGGCGATCTTCGTGGCGGCCTCGGTCATCGCGATGGGCATGGGCATGGTGCACCTGCTGCTCAACTCGGGTGCGGTGCCCCACATCCTCAGTGCCGAGCTGACCATCTCGCTGCTGCTGATGGTGGTGCTGGGCGGCGTCGGCTCGCGCTGGGGTGCGGTCGCCGGTGCGTTCGTCTATGTCATCCTCAGCCAGCGCCTGGCGGTGCTGGCGCAGTCGCCGACCATCAGCGACCTGCCGGCCGTCCTGCGGATCCCGCTGTCGGAGCCGATGTTCATCCTGGGCGCGATCTTCGTGCTCGTCGTGATGTTCCTGCCGGGCGGTCTCGCCGGACTGGGGCGGCGGGTGCAGGCACTGTTCTCACGCAGGGCAGCCGCCGACCTCAAGGACGACAACCGCACGCCGGAGGACCTGGTGGAGGAGGATCAGACACCATGACCCCCGGCGAGCTCGGCCCCCAGGGCTCAGCGCAGACCTCCAGGCCCAGCGCCCAGGGTGCCCACACCCTGGGCCGCTGGCCGACCGACCGCGCCCGGTTGCACCCGGACCGCACGGCGATCGTGGACCGGGGTGTCGAGCTGACCTATCAGGGCCTGGACCAGCGCGCTGAGGCGCTGGCCAGGGACCTGGTGCGGGCCGGCTATCGCCGGGGCGACCGGGTTGCCACCCTCGTGGGCAACAGCGCCGAGCACGTGATCACCTTCTTCGCCTGCGCGCGCACCGGCCTGGTGCTCGTGCCGCTGTCGTGGCGGCTGACAGCCACGGAGCTGGCCGACCAGCTCACCCAGTGCGACCCGGCGCTCCTGCTGGTCGAGGAGATGACCGAGACCCTCGCCCGAGGTGCTCTCTCGCGCGTCGCGGCCCTCGTGCCCACGGCCCACATCGGGCAGGTGGGCGTGGAGGCGCCGGTGCCGACTCCCTGGCACAGCGACTCCAGCGGAGTCCTGCTGCGCGAGGCCGGCCCGGTGCGTGACGACGACCCGCTGCTGATGGCCTTCACCTCCGGCAGCTCGGCCCGGCCCAAGGCGGCCGTGCTGACCCACGCCAGCTGCTTCTGGACCAACCTGTCGCTCTCGCGCACCGTGGAGCTCGACGAGACCGACATCGTGCTGAGCGTCCTGCCGCAGTTCCACGTCGGCGGCTGGAACATCCAGCCCCTGCTGGCCTGGTGGACCGGCGCGACCGTGGTGCTGGAGCGCTCCTTCGACCCCGGTCGCGCCCTGTGCCTGATCGCCGAGCACCGGGTCACCACCATGATGGGTGTCCCCACGCACTATGCCCGGCTCGCCGAGCACCCCAACTTCGAGCGGACCGACCTCAGCGCGTTGCGCAGCGCCGTGGTCGGGGGAGCGCCGATGCCGGCGCCGCTGCTGCGGATCTTCCACGCCCACGGCGTGGCTCTCACCCAGGGTTATGGTCTGACCGAGGCCGGCCCCAACGTGCTGTGCGTCCCGCCGCGGGAGGCCGGTGAACGGGTCGGCTGGGCCGGCGTGCCCTACCCCCACGTCGAGGTCCAGCTGGTCGACACGGTGACCGGCGAGCCGCTCGAGGGGCCGGCCACGGGCGAGCTGCTGGTGCGCGGTCCGGGCATGTTCGCCGGCTACTTCCGCGACGAGGCCGCCACCGCGGCCATCTGGCGCAACGGCTGGCTGGCCACGGGCGATGTCGCCACGCGGGACGAGGCGGGCTACCTCAAGATCGTGGACCGACTGCGCAACATCTTCATCTCTGGCGGTGAGAACGTCGCCCCGGCCGAGGTGGAGGCGACGCTGCTGACGCACCCTGCCGTCGCGGACGCTGCCGTCGTCGGCGTGCCTGACGACCGGTGGGGTGAGCACGGCGTCGCCCTGGTTATCCGGCGTGCCGGCGTGGTCACCGACCAGGCGGAGCTGATCGAGCACTGCCGCGACCGCCTGGCCGCGTTCAAGGTGCCGGCCGCGGTCCACTTCGTGACCGAGCTGCCCTACAACACGATGGGCAAGGTCTCCCGGCAGGCGGCCCTGGAGCTGGCGCTGCGCACCGAGGAGGCCGGCGCTGACCGCCGCACCACTCGCCCGGACACGACCGGCCGGCACACGGCATACAGAGGTCTGTCATGAGCGCGCCGGGGTCCGTGCGACCTGATCGCATGGCTCGCACGCCGCGCGGTGCCCGCACCCGCGCCAAGCTGCTCGAGGCCGCCGAGCACGTCTTCGCCACCGTCGGCTACCACGACGCCTCGATCGTCAAGATCACCGAGGAGGCCAAGGTCGCGCTGGGCACCTTCTACACCCATTTCGAGGGCAAGAAGGAGATCTTCGACGAGGTCGTCCTGGACCTGTCCCACCGCGTCCGGCTGACGATGAGCGAGGCCTCCACCGGCGTCGCGGACCGCATCGAGGCCGAGCGGGCCGGCTTCCGGGCCTTCTTCGGCTTCACGGCGCAGCACCCCGCGCTCTATCGCATCATCCGCCAGGCCGAGTTCGTCTCGCCCGAGTCGATGCGCAAGCACTACGACAACATCGTCGACGGGTATGCCGCGGGGCTGAGCTCGGCGCGCGCGGCGGGGGAGATCCGGCCGGTCGACCCGGTGGTCTCGGCCTGGGCCCTGATGGGTGCCGGTGAGCTGATCGGCATGCGCTGGATCCTGTGGGAGAACGCGGACCAGATCCCCGAGCACGTCTTCGAGGGACTGATGGACCTGATCGCGGGGGCCCTGGCCCCGACAGACACGACACCACACGAAGGGAGCGCCCCATGAGGCGCAAGGCACTGGTCACCGGCGGGGCGAGCGGCATCGGGGCCGCCATCGCCGAGCGGTTCGCCGCCGACGGCATGCACGTGGTGGTGGCCGATCGGGACGCCGGGGCCGCTGAGGCGCTGGCGTCGTCGATCGGTGGCGAGGCGTGGGTCGTCGACCTGGCGGACACCGCCACCCTGGAGCAGACCCGGCTCGACTGTGACGTGCTGGTCAACAACGCCGGCATCCAGCGGGTCGCCCCGATCCACGAGTTCGCACCCGAGGACTTCCGGCTGATCCAGCGGTTGATGCTCGAGTCACCCTTCCTGCTGGTCCGCGCCGCACTGCCGCACATGTATGAGCGCGGCTGGGGCCGCATCATCAACGTCTCCTCGGCGCACGGGCTGCGCGCCTCGGAGTTCAAGGTGGCCTATGTGTCGGCCAAGCACGGGCTCGAGGGACTGTCCAAGGTGACTGCTCTCGAGGGCGCGCCCCACGGTGTGACGTCCAACTGCATCAACCCCGGCTATGTCCGGACTCCGTTGGTGGAGAAGCAGATTGCCGACCAGGCGAGCACCCACGGCATCCCCGAGGACGAGGTCATCGAGAAGATCATGCTGACCCGCTCGGCGATCAAGGAGCTGATCGAGCCCCAGGACGTCGGCGCCCTGGCCAGCTTCCTGGCCAGCGACAGCGCCGGCATGGTGACGGGCAGCAGCTATGTGATGGACGGCGGGTGGACGGCCCAGTGACCGCCACCGAACTCTCTGCCTCGCTGGCGACCGTCGTCGGCGAGCGCTATCGCCCCCTGGACGTGCCCGTGCGTGGTGGGACGATGCGGGTCGCCGTGTGGGAGCCGCGCAGCGGTGACCCGCAGGCCCCGACCATCGTCGCCGTGCACGGGATCACCTCCTCCCACGTCGCGTGGGCGCTGGTCGCGCAGGCGCTGCCGGACGTGCGGATCGTCGCCCCGGACCTGCGCGGTCGCGGTGGCTCACGCGACCTGCCGGCGCCCTACGGCATGCCCAGCCACGCCGACGACGTCGCGACCGTCCTGGACTTCCTGGACGTCGAGCAGGCCGTTGCCGTCGGGCACTCCATGGGCGCCTTCGTCTCCCTGGTGCTGGCCCACCGGCACCCGGAGAAGGTCAGCTCGCTGGTCCTCGTCGATGGCGGTATGCCGTTGCTCCCGCCTCCCGGCGTCGCACCGGAGGACCTGGCCTCGGCCGTCCTGGGGCCCGCCGCAGAGCGGCTGGAGATGACCTTCCCGGACCTGGCGGCATACGAGGAGATCTGGCGCAACCACCCGGCGTTCAGCGAGTGGGTCGACCTGACGACCGCCTATGTGGACTATGACCTGGTGCCCGCTGAGGGCGGTGCCTTCCGCCCGGCCACCCGCGTCGAGGCGCTCCACGAGGACATCCGCGAGCTGGTGGACGGCGACTCGCTGTTGACGGCCCTGTCCAACCTGCGGCACCCGACCTCCTGGCTGGTCGCCCCGCGGGGTCTGATGGATGAGGTGCCGCCGCTCTATCCGGACAGTGCGCGAGAGCACTGGGTCGCGGCGCACCCCGAGGTGCGCATGGTGGCGGTCGAGGACGTCAACCACTACACGATCGTGATGCTGCAGCGCGGCGTCGACCAGGTGATCCCGCTGGTCCGCGAGGCCCTCGCGCGCTGATGGTGCGCAGGGACGTTGCCCGGGTCTGGTGACGATCAGATCACGATTGACGGTGCTGTCCCGTCCCGGACGTAGTGTGCACTCGTGACATCCCGTGGCTGGCCCGCGCGGGTGGTGGTCGCGGCGGCTCTCGGGTGGTTCCTGGCACTGACGGTGCTGCCACCGCGCGGAGGGCCGGTGCCGGCCCTGACCCGCGTCTTCGACCCTGATCTCGACTTCCTGCTGTGGCCCTGGGAGTGGGCCCAGGCAGACCCGCGACTGGTGCCCATCCTGCTGATGGCCCTCGTGGGCGCGCTGCTGGTGCGGGCTCCCCGATGGCTGGCCGTCGTGCCAGTGGTGCCGGTCGTGGTCGAGGCCTGGCAGTTCCTGGTGCCGGGACTGGGGCAGGTCGCCTCGGCCCGCGATGTGGCGCACGCGTGGATCGGGCTCGCGACCGGTGCACTCGTCGGCGCGGTGCTCTGGGCCTCGGCGCGTCTCGTCGACCGGCTGGTGAGGCGTTCGAGCCAGAAGCGGGCTGCCGGCGCGGTCCGGAGCGCCGCGCGGGCGCGTCGCACAGCCCTGGCCGCCGGGCTCACCGCGGTCCTGCTGCTGGGTGCCTCGAGCGTCTGGCCCCGCGCCGACGGGGAAGCCGTCGCCGCCGGGCCGACGGTTGGACCCCAGGGTGCGCTGCTGGGTGCCGAGTTCCACGGTGCAGAGGTCCACGGTGCTCAGGTCCACGGTGCAGGGGGGCACACCGCGGGACCGGGCGCGGCGGCGACGGAGTGGCTGAGGGCCGGTGGGCTGCCGGGTGAGGGCACGGCATACGAGCACATGGCCGAGGTCGCGCTGTGGGACCTCTATCTGCTCACCCGTGACCCGTTGCCACCGGCCGGTCCAGGGGCCCGGTGGGACTACTTCTGGCCGCGGGACGGGGCCTTCGTGGCCGTGGCCCTGCTGCGGACCGGGCACGCTGCTGACGCGGTCGCCATCCTGGAGCAGCAGAGCCAGCTCTATCTGGACCCGCTCTATGGGTTTGATGCTCGCTATCTCCTCGACGGGCAGCGGGTCATCGACGACCCACGCGGTGCCCAGGTGGACGGGTGCGGCTGGGTGCTGTGGGCGATCCATGAGGTCACCCGGACCACCGATGTGCCGAAGGGGGTCGCCGGGCTGCGCGACAGGTGCACCGAGCAGGTCCTCCGGGCGACCGGTGGGGGCACGCGACTGCCCGCGCCCAGTCCCGACTACTGGGAGCGCGCCACCTTTGACCGCCTGCTCGGGGCCAGCGCACCGCTGCTGCTCGGGCTCGACTCCGCGGCTGCCGACTACCGCGCGGGCGGAGAGGCGGAGCGGGCCGAGTCACTGCTCAAGGCGGCCGAGTCGTTCAGGGCCGAGGTCGCCAGCTCCTTCGGGCCGACGTTCTCCCGGACCACCCGTGGTGGTGGCGGCCTGGACGCGGCGACCGCGATGCTCATGCCGCCCTTCAGCGCGGACCCGCTGCCCGGCGTCCGCGAGGCATGGGAGGGCTACCAGGAGGGGGCGTCACGCCCGGGGGGTGGCCTGGCGCCCGGCACGGACTGGAAGCAGGACGGGGTCTCCTGGACTCCAGAGGTGGCGTTGGTCGCCCTCACCGCCGCCGCTGACGCTCAGACGGGGGTCGCGACGGCCTGGCTGGACTGGCTGGACGCCCATCGCGCGCCGTGGGGATCACTGCCGGAGAAGATCGGCCCGGACGGCACACCCGGTGGCTCGGCGCCCCTGGGCTGGACGAGTTCCCTGGTGCTGCTCACGCTGGTGGAACTGGGTCTGTAGCGCCGCCTTCGCGAGCACGGCCCTCGTCCGCACGCCCCTCGGTCCGCACGACCCTCGCTCGGTCCGCACGCCCCCGGGCTAGGAGTCCGCGGTGTCCGCAGCGTGCAGGACGATGAACTCCTCGAGCACGACGGGCATGTCGTCGGTGACGGGGGCCCCGCCGCCCGACTTCTCGAAGAAGGCGCGGTGCACCTCGCGCCAGTGCTCCAGGCTGAGATCGCCCTCACCCTCCGCCTCCGCGTGCGCCGCGCCCACCTCGGCGAAGGGCACCGTGCGCACCTGGGTCGTCTGGACCAGTGCACGGGGGTGGCCTGCGCCATCGGTGATGATCGACAGGTCGCCGTCGGTCGGCACGACGTCGTCGCCGTCGGAGTAGTCCCGCAGGGCCGAGGACGTCGCGGTCTTGGTGCCGGCCAGCACCAGCGCCAGCAGTTCGTCGGCCTCCTCAGGGCTGGCGCCAAAGGACCAGACCGGGGGCGCGAGGGTCTCGCGGGCGTTGACCCCGAGATAGCCGGGCACCCGGTTGACCTTGGCCCGCAGGCGGGCGTCATCCCAGAAGGACTGGATCTCGTCGCTCATCGCTTGACCCTATCGGTGCGCCATCGCCCGCAGCGGGACCGGCACGCGTGGTCAGTGCTGGTCGCCGTCAGTGCTGGTCGTGGTCAGCGTTGGTCGCGCTCCTGCGGCGCGGACCGCAGGGCGAGCTCGCGCGCCAGGATCGTGTTCTGCGCCTCCAGCTGGCGCATCCGCCGATAGCTGGCGGCGACATAGCCCAGGAACGTGATCGTCAGGCCATAGAGCAGCAGGTCCGCGCCACGACCGACCCCGACCGCGCGGGCGACCTGCGTGAGCAGCGGGGGGAACACCACGGCCATGGCAGCGAGGACGACGAAGCCGACCAGCAGGAGGCGACGGACGGCCTGATGGCTGGCGCCGGCGGTGGACCGGGTCAGCAGCACCGTGACGCCGACGATCGCGACGAGCAGGATGACCTTGATGATCATCTGGTCGAGCAGGGGTTGGTCCAGCATCGGTGCGTCCTCACTTCACGATCGTGTCGATCAGGATGTTGATCGAGTTCATCAACGACTGACCCTTCTTGCGGGAGTAGTCCGTATAAAGAATGTGCACCGGGTGCTCGACCCACGGCAACCTGGTCCGGGCGAGCTGGAGCACGATCTCGGTGGCGTGGGCCATCCGGTTCTGCTCGAGCCGCAGACTCTGGGCGGCGTCGCGCCGGATGACGCGCAGCCCGTTGTGCGCATCGGACAGGCGCAGGCCGGTCTGCTGGTTGGTGATCCAGACGGCACCCCACAGGATGATCCGCCGCAGGAAGCCGGGCTTGGTCCGTTTGTCCAGGAACCGGGAGCCGAAGACGATGGCCACGTCCTCGTCCCTGGCCCGCTGGACCATCTGGGCCGCCTCCTGCACCTGGTGCTGGCCGTCGGCGTCGAACGTGACGACATACGCCGCGTCGGTGGCCTGCAGGACATAGCTGATGCCGGTCTGCAGGGCTGCTCCCTGCCCGAGGTTGAACGGGTGGGTGACCACGACCGCCCCCGCCCGGCGAGCCTCGACCGCCGAGCCGTCCGTGGAGGCGTCGTCCACGCACACGATGTGCGGGAACGTGCCGAGTGCCCCGGCGACGACCTCCGCGATCACGGTCGCCTCGTTGAACAGGGGTATGACGAGCCACGCGTCCTGGACAGGTCCAGCGACCGGGGGCGTTAGGCTCATGTCTGCATTGTCTCCCACGCCAGGACCAACACCTTGGAGGACGCCGGTGGCGACCCGCATTGTCGACAGCGCAGAGGTCTCGGACGACGCCACCATCGGTGACGGCACCTCGGTCTGGCACCTCGCGCAGGTCCGGGAGGGAGCGGTCCTCGGGCAGGGCTGCATCATCGGGCGAGGCGCCTACATCGGCACGGGGGTGCGACTGGGCGACCACTGCAAGGTGCAGAACTACGCCCTGGTCTATGAGCCGGCGGTGCTGGCGGACGGTGTGTTTATCGGCCCGGCCGTGGTGCTGACCAACGACACGTTTCCCCGGGCCATCAACCCGGACGGCAGCCTCAAGAGTGCCGACGATTGGGAGCCGGTCGGGGTCACGATCGGGCGCGGCGCCTCCATCGGCGCGCGTTCCGTGTGCGTCGCGCCAGTCACGATCGGGGCCTGGGCGACTGTCGCGGCCGGTGCCGTGGTGACCAAGGACGTGCCCGACCACGCCCTCGTGGCGGGGGTCCCGGCTCGGCGCATCGGCTGGGTCGGCGAGGCCGGCCACCCGCTGCGCGAGGATGGTCCCGGCCGGTGGTCCTGTCCGGTGAGCGGCACGGCATACGAAGAGCATGAGCAGACCCTGCGGAAGGTGGAGCTATGAGGTGCGACAGGACCAGCGAGGACACGAGCTTGCGAGGCCCGGAGCGGGCCGCGGAGCACCGGAAGGTGGAACTATGAGTGAACTGGCGATGATCCCGGCGGCGAGGCCGATTATTGGTGATGAGGAGCGGGCGGCTGTTGATCGGGTGATGCGTTCGGGGATGGTGGCGCAGGGTCCGGAGGTGGCGGCGTTTGAGGAGGAGTTCGCGGCGCAGCTGGTGGGTGGGCGCACGTGTGTGGCGGTGAACTCGGGGACGTCGGGGTTGCATCTGGGGTTGTTGGCGGCGGGGATCGGTCTTGGGGATGAGGTGATCGTGCCGTCGTTCACGTTTGCGGCGACGGCGAACTCGGTGGCGTTGACGGGGGCGACGCCGGTGTTTGCGGACATTGAGGCGGACACGTTCAACTTGGACCCGGTCAGTGTGCGGGCTGCGGTGACGGATGCGACGGCGGCGATCATGCCGGTGCATCTGTATGGTCACCCGGCGGACCTGGCTGGTCTGCAGGGGGTCGCGGACGAGGCGGGGTTGCAGCTGTTTGAGGACGCGGCGCAGGCGCACGGGGCGCGGTATGCCGGTGCGCCGGTGGGTTCGTTCGGCACGTTTGGAATGTTCAGTTTGTATCCGACGAAGAACATGACCTCGGGTGAGGGGGGCATGGTGGCGTGTGAGGATGAGGAGATCGCCCGGGGGGTGCGGTTGTTGCGCAACCAGGGGATGGAGAAGCAGTACGAGAACGAGCTGGTGGGGTTGAACAACCGGATGACGGATATCCACGCGGCGATCGGGCGGGTGCAGCTGACCAAGGTGGAGGCGTGGACGGCGGCGCGGCAGGCCAACGCGGCGTGGTTGGACGCGAACCTGTCCGGGGTGGTGGTGCCGCCGGTGCGGGCGGGGTGCACGCACGTGTATCACCAGTACACGGTGCGGTTGGAGGGCGCGAGCGGGGCTGAGCGGGACGCGGTGGTGGCGGCGTTGCGTGAGGAGCACAAGGTGGGGTGTGGGGTGTACTACCCGATCCCGAACCATGAGCTGGTGTCGTTGGCGCGGTTCGCCCCGGAGCATGAGCTGCCGGTGACGGCGCGGGCGGCGGCTGAGGTGATCAGCCTGCCGGTGCACCCGTCGCTGAGCCAGGAGGACCTGGAGCGGATCGCGGCCGCCGTCACCACGGTTGTGGGGGCGGGTTCCTGATGGGCGCGTGGGGTGGCACCGATGGTGGCCCGTCGGGTGCGGTGGTCCCGGAGGGGCAGCCGATCCGGATGGGGTTGATCGGGTTGGGCGCGATGGGGCGCCACCATGCGCGGGTGATCCGTGAGGTGGAGGGGATGGAGCTGGTCGCGGTTGCTGATGCGCAGGGCGATAAGCACGGGGTGGCCCGTGAGCTGGAGGTGTTGCCGGATGTGGCGGCGTTGATCGGTGAGGGGATCGACGCGGCGATGGTGGCGGTGCCGACGTATCTGCATGAGCAGGTGGCGTTGGAGCTGGCCGGCGCGGGGGTGCACGCGATGATCGAGAAGCCGATCGCGGCGACGGTGGCCGAGGGGGAGGCGGTCGCGGCGGCGTTTGCGGACGCTGGCCTGGTGGGGTGTGTGGGTTATGTCGAGCGGTGCAACCCGGCGCTGTTGGAGATGCGGCACCGGATCGAGGCCGGTGAGCTGGGGGATGTTTATCAGATCACCACCTCGCGGCAGGGGCCGTTCCCGGCGCGGATCGCGGATGTGGGGGTGGTGAAGGACCTGGCGACTCATGATGTGGATCTGACGTCCTGGATCGCGCAGTCGCCCTATGCGATGGTCAGCGCGCAGGTCACGCACCGGTCGGGGCGTGAGCACGAGGACATGATGGTGGCCTCGGGGCGGTTGGCCAACGGGATCATCGTCAACCACATCGTGAACTGGCTCTCGCCGTTAAAGGTGCGTGAGACGGTCGCGACGGGGGAGAAGGGTTCGTTCGTGGCCAACACCCTCTCGGGGGACCTGACCTATGTGGCCAATGGTGATGTGCGTTCGGACTGGGACCGGGTCACCGTGTTCCGGGGCGTCTCCGAGGGCGACTCGATCCGCTATGCGATCGCCAAGCGGGAGCCCCTGCGGGTGGAGCAGGAGAACTTCCGGGATCGCTTGTGGGGCAGGGAGTCTGAGTCGGTCAGCATGTCCGAGGGCGTGCACGCGCTCAAGGTCGTCGAGGCGGTGCTCGAGTCCGCCGCCAGCGGCACGACCGTCGGGCTGTGACCTCGGCCCGGGTGGTGCTGGTCTCCCGGATCTTCGCGCCCGAGGCCGCTGCCGCGACGTTCCGGCTGACCGCGCTGGTGCGGGCTCTGGTCTCCCGTGGAGCAGCGGTGCAGGTGCTGACCAGCGCCCCGCCGCCGGGCCGTGCCGCTCAGGACCAGCTGGATGTGCCGGGTGCGGAGGTGGAGCGGGCGCCGGTGCTGCGTGACGCCAGCGGCTATGTGCGCGGCTATCTGCAGTATCTCTCGTTCGACGTGCCGGCCGCCGTGCGCCTGCTGGTGACTCGTCGACCGGATGTCGTGCTCGTGGAGCCGCCGCCGACCACGGGTGCGGTGGTGCGGGTCGTGACCGGGCTGCGGTCGTTCGTCGGCCAACCGGTTCCCTATGTCTACTACGCCGCGGACGTGTGGTCGGATGCGTCTGCGTCGGTCGGTGCACCGGGGGTCGTGGTGACCGTGCTGCGTGCCGTCGAGCGGTTTGCGCTGCGTGGCGCCGCTCAGGTGCTGGCCGTCTCCGAGGGCGTGGCGGACCGGGTGCGCGAGCTGGGCGCCGACCCGGTGACGGTGGTGCCCAACGGGATTGACACCGACGTCTTCAGTCCGCACGGTCCAGTGCCGGACCAGGCGCCCACCGTCCCGTTCCTGGTCTATGCGGGGACTGCCTCGGAGTGGCAGGGCGCCGAGATCTTCGCGGCGGCGATGCGCGAGGTGGCCGAGCGGGTACCGGGGGCGCGCCTGGTCTTCCTGGGACAGGGCAGCTCGTGGCCGACCCTGCACCGCATCGCGGGCGAGCTGCCAGCGGGCACCATCGAGCTGCGACCGCTGGTGCCACCGGAGGAGGCCGCGGCGTGGCAGCGCGCCGCAGCCGGCGCACTGGTCTCGATCAAGCCGGGACTGGGCTATGACTTCGCCTATCCCACCAAGGTGCTGGCCGCCCTCGCGTGTGGCACGCCGGTCGTCTATGCCGGCCCCGGGCCCGCGTCCGCCGACCTGCGGGAGGCCGGTCTGGGGGAGGCGGTGGAGTATGCCGTGGCTCCCGTCGCCGAGGCCATGGTCAGGATCCTGGACGCGCACCCGTCGCCGGATGCTGACCGAGCTCGCCGCGCGGCGTGGGTCCTGGCTCACCGATCCCTGGCCCGAACCGGGGCCGAGGCCGCCGCAGCAGTGCTCGCTGTCAGTGACTGACGGCATACTTCAGTCATGTTCGGGGCCAGACGTCGCAGGCAGCGGGAGATGGAGCGACGCCTGCGTGAGCTGGACTGGTTGGACCAGGCCTACGGCATCGGTGCCTACGCACCTTCCGGCGCACCACCGAGGAGACCGTCGCGGATCCCAGGGGCCATCGCGCTGCTGGTCGTCATGGGGGTGACCACCTCAGCGGTGTTCACCATGCAACCGCAGGTCTTCCCCGACCGGGTGCACGACTGGCTCGGCACCAACCCCGAGCGGCTGCTGCCGGTGCGCGACATCCCGATCGGGCCGGGCGACTTCAGCTTCATCGCGACCCAGCCGGACAGCGACGAGCCGGTGGCCTACAACCCGTGCGAGGTCATCGAGGTCGAGATCAACCCGGAGGGCGCTCCGGACGATCATGAGGAGCTGGTGACCCGGGCGATGGCGCACACCAGTGACGCCACCGGGCTGCAGTTCGAGCTGGTGGGCACAACCGATGAGCGTGGCTTCGACTCGATGTCGATGAACGACCCGGTCATGGTGCTCTGGTCCGAGCAGGACGAGGTGGCGGACCTGGCGGGCAGCATCGCCGGGCTGGGCGGCAGCTATCGCATCGAGCCGATCGGCGGGGGCAAGCAGCGTTATGTCACCGGCTTCGTTGTGCTTGACCGTGAGGCCTTCGCCGACCTCCGCTCTGATGAGGTCCGGCAGGGGATCGTCGACCACGAGTTCGGTCACCTGGTGGGGCTGGGGCACGTCGATGACCCGCGCCAGCTGATGCACGAGCACGGCGGCATCAACATGGCCTACGGCAACGGTGACCTGGCGGGGCTGGCCGCGCTGGGCTCCGTAGCCTGCCGGTGAGGCCCTGCGGTGGAGGCCCCTGCGGTGGAAGCCTGCGGTGGAGGCCCTGGTGGGTGATGAGGCCTTGGCGGAGCCGCTGTGATGGGTCAGCCCAGCCGACCGATCCTGAATCGGGTGAGCTCCTGCCTGGGCTCGTCGTCTCCATCGTGCTCATCGCGGAAGTCGGCCGAGGCGTCGGTGCCGCAGACGCCGAGGATCTCCCCGATCCCGCCGGGGTGCTCGTCGATCCAGTCGGTCAGGTCATAGACCTCACCGTTGATGGCGGCCCAGCACGACTCGCGTGACCCGTGCTCCGCAATCTCAGCCAGCGTGTAGGAAGGGTCCGCTGCGGATGGATCGGTTGCCGAGGGATCCGTCGTTTCAGGGCTGGTCGCGGACTCGCCGGACCCGGGAGCCGTTGCTCCTGGCTCGGCTGGCCCTGACTCGGCTGTCCCCGGCTCCGCTGCTGGGGGGTTGGCCGCGTCCGAGCTCCCGCTCGGGGTGACCGTCGACGGCACGCCGAACGAGGTGCGATCAGCCCAGGCTGCCTCAGCGCCGCTGTGTCCGACGACGGCCGTGAGCACCAGCACGACGAGGGAGAGCACGGCCACGAGTGCGCCTGCAAGGCGAGCCAGCATGGGCAGGGCACCCGTCAGCCGCCCGCTCGAGGCGTCTGGAGCACCCTGGTGCAGTTCTTGCGCAGAGCTTGAGCGGCGCCGATCGAGCACGAGCCAGACGATCGCGACGGCAGCAAACACGATGGCCCACGTCGAGAGACGCTCGCCCCAGTCCTCGTGGTTGCGCGGGAGACCGACCTGATCAGCCAGGGCGTCACCAGACTCCTTCGCGACGAAGGCCCCTGCTGCCCCCATAGTCGCGACCGCCACAGCCAGCACGCCATAGTGCTTCCGCCAGCGCGGCACCGCGACGAGGGTGATGAGGCCGAGCGCAGACACAGGCAGGAAGACCACCACGACATGCACTACGAGGGGGTGGAGGGGAAGCCCGGCGATGCTGGCGAAGATGCCGGAGTCCTCGGCGAAGGTCATGGCGCAATAGTAGGGACCGGCAGAGAGCACGACCGCAGGACAGAGCGCGACGCACCGGCAGAGCTCTGGCCGTCGCCTTCCTTCCGGGTAGGCGAACGGCGGTGACCGTGTTTGGCTGAGGGCATGACCTCGCCGACCTGGGACCCGGGGCAGTATCTGCAGTTCGCCGACGAGCGCGGTCGTCCCTTCGTCGACCTTGTCTCGCGCATCCGCAGGAACGCTCGCACCGTGGTCGACCTGGGATGCGGACCGGGCCAGCTGACTCCGGTCCTGCGCCGCCGCTGGCCGGAGGCACAGATCACCGGCCTGGACTCGTCCGCCGAGATGATCGCCCGGGCCACAGCGACGAGTGATGACCCCCTCACGAGCTATGCCGTGGTCGATGCGGCCGACTGGAACCCTGAGCAGCCGGTGGACGTGCTGGTCTCCAACGCGATGCTGCAGTGGATCCCTGGCCACGCCGATCTGCTCCCGCCCTGGATGGAGCAGATCGCGCCGGGAGGTGCTCTCGCGTTCCAGCTCCCCGGGAACTTCGACGCACCCAGCCACCGGCTCCTGTGGGAGACCGCAGCGCGCCCGGCATACGCCGGCCTGACCAGGGCCCTCAGGTCTCGGGCTGCAGCGCTCGACCCGGCTGACTACCTGGCCCTGCTGTCGCGGCCGGGTTGGGAGGTGGACGCCTGGGAGACGACCTACCTGCACGTCCTGCAGGGCGAGGACCCGGTCTTTGAGTGGATCTCCGGGACCGGGGCACGGCCGGTCTTGCAGGCGCTGTCGGATGGGGTGCGCGAGGAGTTCGTCGCTGAATACCAGGCGGCGCTGCGCGATGCCTATCCGCGGCGGGAGTTCGGGACGGTGCTCCCCTTCCGACGCATCTTTGTGGTGGCGCACCGCTCTGACTTGTAAACTGGGCCGCCCACCGCGCCAGGGGATGGAGGCGACATGACGGACTCGATCACGGAGTTTGCGCTGGCTCTGCCTGGTGCCTGGCCCGACCAGCCCTGGGAGGGGGATCACGTCGCCAAGGTGGGGCCGGAAGGGGCTGGCAAGATCTTTGTCTTCCTCGGCCAGGAGGCGATAGGCCTGAAGTGCGGGAACCGCGAGGAGGCCGACGAGTGGCTCGCGCGCTATCCCGACGACGCGAGCGTGATGGCCTACATCGGCCGCTCCGGGTGGAACTCCCTGCGCCGTGGCGGCGCGATCAGTGACGAGGAGATCCTGGAGGCGGTGACCGAGTCCTACGAGATGGTGGTCGCCAAGTTGCCGAAGAAGCACCGGCCGCAGGGGTGGCAGCTGTGAGTATGCCGTCAGCCGGCGACGCAGACCGGTCCCGGGAGGTCGAGCGCCGGAAGCAGGCAGAAGACGCCCGTCCGCGGATGAACCTGCAGCAGATCCAGTCCTGGGTCGACCTGGAGATCCAGCAGGCGCAGCGTCGTGGTGACTTCGAGAACCTGCCCGGTGCCGGCAAGCCCCTGAAGAACCTCGACAAGGCCGACCCCGACTGGTGGATCAAGGGACTGATCGAGCGCGAGAAGCTCGATCTCAGCGCGGCACTGCCGACCGTGATGGCGCTTCGGCAGGAGCGGCGAGGATATCCGGAGTCCTTGGCCGGGATCGCGGACGAGGTGGCGGTCCGGGAGAGGTTGGCGGACTACAACGCACGCGTGCTCGAGGACCGTCGCAAGCCGGTAGTGGGACCGCGCTCGCCGGCCATCGCCGGGCGGGTCGACGTGGAGGAGACGGTGGCGCAATGGCGGGAGTTGCGTGCCGACCAGGAGCGGCCCCTTGTGACCGATGCATCTGAGGTCACTGCGGCGGGGGAGCCTGCGCCGGGAAGAGTGGACGTCCGCGGGGGACAGGCTTGGCTGTGGGTTGGCCTGCTCGGGATCATCGCCGTTGCGATCGTGATCTGGCTCGCTATGAGGAACTGATCAGGACATCCGCGGTGATCCTGGGCGTTCTGCAGAGGTCTGGCTGGGTCTGGGCGTGGGTGTGACCCCGCTGTCCCGGTGTGGGGTGGCGGGGTCGGGGGCGTGGCCGCTAGGTGTCGACCAGGGGTGCGGCGTGGGTCCCGGTCCTGGTTCCTGGGAGGTGCCAGATGACTTCGGTGGCGGTGATGGTGGCGGTGTAGCCGTAGCGGTGGACGGTGACGTGGTGGCGCCGGCACAGAGCGGCGGCGTTGGACAGGTCTGTGGCGCCGCCGAAGATCCAGTGGATGACGTGGTGGAGGTCGGTCCAGGACGCGGGCATCGTGCAGCCCGGGAAGGAGCAGCCTTTGTCCCGCAGGTGGACGGCTTTGCGTTGTGCGGGGGTGAACAACCGCTTGGTCACCCCCACATCCAAGGGTTCAGAGGGGCCGCCGAGGACGATGGGGATGATCTGCGCGTCGCAGGCCAGGCGCCGGATCGTCCCGGCGGAGAGGGGTTGACCGGTGGCCGTCGTCCCCCCGCCACTGACCTTGCCGGCCAGGGCCTCGTGGCCGATGGTGACCTGGATCTTGGCCTTGTCGGTGACGACGGTGCCTTCGGGGGCGGCGACACCGCGGCCGATGATCTCGAGCAGGGCATCAGCACGGCGGGTGGAGGCGGTGCGCGGGTCCAACTGGTGGGCGCCGTGCTCATCAGCGCCGGGGCGCGGTGTGGACAACGGGTCCAGGGCCGCGAGCAGGATTGCTTCGGCTTCGTCGTCGAGCAGGAGCTGCCACTCGGCCAGGCCGGCCACGGTCCCGGTGCGGCGTAGCAGGCGCCGGGCGCCTTGCTTGTCGTCGAGCTCGTCATCGTCATCCGGCTCGATGAGAAGCTTCTTGGCCTCGGTCCCGATCTGGGCCAGGGCACGCAGCCCGGTGGTCTCCACGATGTCGGTCATCACATCGGTCAGGGCCTGCAACGACTCCTTCGTCGCGACCGGGGTCAGCTCCTGGGTCAGGCGGGTGATGATGTTGGCCCGCGAGACGCGGGCACTGCCATCGGCCACCTTCGCCGACAGGGCCTCGAACCGGTCATCATCGATCGCGGCAGCCACGCGGGCGGTAGCCAACGCTTCGGGGCGGTCGATCATCGGAGCCCAGGTAGTGATCCAGTCCGGGACAGAATGCCCGGACTCCCCCGGCAGCCCGCGGGAGATCGCCTCATGGGTGGCCGCGGTCAACAACGACTGCGCGGCCTGCACCAGAGCCTGCGCGGCGCCGATCGTCTCTCCCAGTGCCTGCTCGGGCAACGTGGCCAGCGGGAAGTCGCCAGCCAGCAGCTGGGTCATGTGCGCCGTCCCGGCAGCGAACTCGGGAACCTCATGACCGCTGGCCGTCAACACCGGCCCACCATCAGCACGCCCGGAGCCGTCCAGGTCGCCCGCAGCCTGCGCGTCGGCATCGTCGGGCGGGACCAACGGTCCACTGCAGGAAGAGGCTTCCCGCAACGGACCAGAACCGATCACCGGGCGATACTTCATCGGCCCACGACCACCAACATCCCCGCCATCCTGGTCCGTGTCGTCTTGGGCGGTGTTGTCCTGGGTGGGCACGTCAGGAGCGGCGACGGTGGCCCCACCGTGACTGTCCGACCCCGACCCCTGATCCATAATTAGAACATACATGCCATCACCGACAGAGCCCTGAACAGCACAAACGCGGGTGCAGGGCGAGTGACATGGACAGGCGTTGGGGGGCAGGCGGGCGGCGGGGACAGCCGTTGGGGGCAGGGGGGCGCCCAAGGAGACCCGAACCCAAGGGAGTCGGGTGAGTCACGGCATACTGTCGACATGCCTGAGACCAGCCAGGAGTGGTTTGCCCGTGTGTCTGCCGAGATCGATCGCAGCGGCTATCTCGGGTCGGACTGGGGCCGGTGGTCGAGCTGGCCGTTCGCGGGTGAGCTGACCCCGAAGCCGCTCCAGGCCCCGGCTGCCGAGCCCCAGCGCGGGGGACTCGGTGGCATCGACTGCTTCGTCTGCGACAAGCTCGCAGCCGGTGATCGCTCCTACATCTTCTGGCAGGACGAGCACGCCATCCTCGGAGTGCCGGCGGAGCCACGAGCGCTGCCCTTCGCTGCCTTCCTGATGCCGCGCACCCACGCCGACCTGGCGGATCTGCCGATGGCCACGGCCGCTCGGATGGGTGAGCTGCTCACTCTCATCGAGCGAGCCGCGATCGACGTGCTGGACATCCCGCGCATCCAGGTGGCCCGGTGGGGTGACGGAGGTGAGCACCTGCACTGGTGGCTGTTTGCGCGCCCGACCGGCATGCTGCAGCTGCGCGGGACGTTCCTGTCGCACTGGGACGACATCCTGCCGCCGCGACCTCTTGAGGACCTGCGCGCCGACCTTGACCTGGTGGCTGCCCGGTTGGTCGAGCTGGCCGGCGGGGAGGCCTCGCAGTCGTGAGCGGGTGACCGCACGCTGCGGTGACGGTGCTTCTCGGTTCTGCAGAAGTGGTTCGGCGGTCCCAGGGAGATGTCGTCGGCGGTCCGGACTACCCCAACGATTGAGGAGATTTGAACCACGCCGCCAGCACTGAGGCAGCGCGGGTGCCGTCGTGGTTGCGGCGTGCCCAGGCCGGGCCCTGGGCGGCGATCTCTTGGTATGTCGATCGGTCACCGAGGATCTGCCGCAGCACCTCCTCGAGGGTGTCGGGGTCGGCCTCGACGATCGGAGGTTCGTGGCCGCCCGGGTCGAAGGCGGTCATGCGATCCCGCACGCCGGGTGACAGGTGGCCGATGACGAGCCGCCCCGCGGCTGTCGCCTCCGCTGTCAGGGTCGCGGCGTTGCCGAGCACAATCTGGTCGATGACCACGTCGGCATCTTGCAGGAAGGTCGGCATCTGCGCGTTGGGGATCCCCTGGAGCCTTCGGTAGGCCACCAGCCCCTCGCCCTCGAGTCGGTGCAGCACCCGCTCGATGGCGTCGGTCCCCTTCAGACGAGGGTTCGTCGGGGCGTGTAGGACCACAGGCTGCTCCCGCTCCAGTGCCTGCACCCCAGGGTTGCCAGGACCCACGGTGAACCGGTCCACGTCGACCACGATGGGAAGCAGTGCTGCGCCGGGCACGAAGTCGAGCATGTCGTGGGTAGGCACGAAGAGCTCCCCGTCGAACTGCTCGACCACTGCGCGGGTCCGCTCCACAGTTGCCTGCATCCGGCGCCACCGCTCGTCCCACTCGCCCTGGAACGGCGAGTGGGGATAGGCCTCCGCGTGCTCTCGAAGGTCGCGCAGCTCCGACCCGTGGATCAGCAGCCCCACGTCGACCCCGGCAGCACGCAGCCGGGGCAGGTCCTCGATGATCGTCCGGTCGAGAGGGTGGTCCAGGACCGCACGCCCCGACTCCGCCAGCACGTGGGTCAGGCCAAGAACTCGCTCCTGATAGGGCCGCATGCCCCTCAGCTGGACCTTTCTGCTCAGGAACCAGTCCGTCTCGTAGCCATAGCTCACGCCGGTGGAGCGGCGCTCGACATTAAGGCTTTTGGCCGCGACGCCTGGCACCTGACGGGCAGCCTGCGCCCACCGGTGCGCCTGGCCGGCCGTGTTGAGGGGGCCGATCAGCAGCCGGGTCGGCTCCTCCGGAAAGGCGGGCAGCGCGCGCGCCGCCCGCTCGGCACGCAGCCGCAGCGCCGCGTCGCCGAGCCCCCGGACCGGGGACGGCAGTGCACGGAAGGCACGGTAGGCCCACTGCGCCGGTCCTGATGATGCAGCCACGGCACGACGATAGCCGCGGATGCCGCGCTGCAGCCGATTAGGCTGGGGCAGCCCGACCGGGACCGACAGGTCGGACCCGGCCCCCCGGCATACGAACTGACCGACCAGAGAGACGAGGAGCGGATGCTCGCCCTGTTCCGCACGGTGCGTGACCTCCTCGCCGTGCTCCCCGCGGGCACCCGCCGGTTCATCGTCACGTTCGCCGTGCTGCAGAGCCTGTTGGCCGCTCTTGACGTCGCCGCGCTCGGGCTGCTCGCGATCACGCTGGCTCCCATGTTGACCGGCAACGAGCTCACCCTGCCCATCATCGGGACGCTGAGTGAGCCTGCGCAGTTCCGCAACATTCTGATCGTGGTCGGGCTGCTGATCATCTCCAAGAGCGTCCTGGCGATCGGCCTGCAGTATTGGGCCACCCGTCGGTTCGCCCGCTTCGAACAGGTCCTGGGCGCACGGCTGCTGGAGACGACCTTCAAGGCGCCGTGGACCGAGCGACTGACCCGCAACTCCACCGACCTGGTGCGGGCCACGGACGTCGGCGTCGGCGCGACGGTCTCCGGCGTGCTCATCCCGTTCTGCCAGCTCTCCGGCGAGCTGTTCACCTTCCTGGCGGTGCTGATCGTGCTCATCGTCGCGGAGCCGGTGCTGGCACTGGCGACCATCATCTATTTTTTCCTGGTCGCCGCAGTGCTCTACAAATGGGTGCTGAAGAAGGCAGTCACCGCAGGTCAGAACAACCGGACCTACTCCAACAAGGCGGTGCGACTGCTCCAGGAGATGGTGCACTCCCTCAAGGAAGTCACCTTGCGCAACAAGTCGTCCGAGGTGGCCGAGGTGGTCCTCTCGGTGCGCAAGCACGCCTCGGAGGCGCGGGCCAACCAGAGCTTCCTTGGCGCGATCCCGCGCTATGTGCTTGAGGCCGGGCTCATCGGCGGGCTCGGAATCGGTGCCGCCATCGGTTATGCCCAGGCCTCCGCGGCTGGGGATGCCAACCCGGTCAACGGCGCCATCGCAGCGGTCGCCCTCTTCGGTGTCGCCGGTTTCCGGATCGTCCCCTCACTCACCCGATTCCAGACGATCATGGGGCAGACCGGGGCGAACATGCCCTTCGCGCAGGACGTGATGCGGGAGATCAAGCGCGGCCAGACGTATGTCGCTGCCGAGCGGGCAGCGGGCGACACCTCGCTGCCCGAGGGCGCGCACTCGCTGCAGTTGGACGAGGTGACCTTCACCTATCCCGGCGGCGAGGCGCCCGCGGTGCGCGAGGTCAGCCTGGAGCTGCCCTTCGGCCAGACTCTCGCGCTGGTCGGGGCCTCCGGGTCGGGCAAGACGACACTGGTCGACATCATTCTCGGCCTGCTGGAGCCGCAGGAAGGGCAGGTGCTGGTCGGCGCGACCCCGTTGCCCAAGGTCCTCCAGGGTTGGCGCGCCCGAGTCGGCTATGTGCCGCAGGACGTGTCGCTGTTTGACGCTTCCGTGGCCCGCAACGTGGCGCTGACCTGGAAGGACGATGAGGTCGACGAGGAGGCGGTGCGCCGAGCTCTCGCCCGGGCCCAGCTCCTCGACGTCGTCGAGTCCCGTCCGGGTGGCATCCACGGCAAGGTGGGGGAGCGGGGGCTGAATCTGTCCGGCGGCCAGCGGCAGCGGCTCGGCGTGGCGCGCGCGCTCTACACCGACCCCCTGGTGCTGGTGATGGACGAGGCCACCTCCGCCCTGGACACCTCGACCGAGGCTGCCGTCACGTCGGCGATCCGCGAGCTGGCCGGAGAGGTCAGCGTGATCGTGGTCGCCCACCGCCTGGCCACCATCCGACACAGCGAACAGGTGTGCTTCATGCGCGACGGGCAGATGATCGCCAAGGGCACGTTCGACGAGGTCGTGGCTGCCGAGCCCGACTTCGCCCAACAGGCCGCGCTGGCCGGACTCACGCGGAGGGACGCATGACGAACCAGATCACTGCCGCCGACGAGACGGGGCCGATCCCGCAGGCGCCGCCGGTCCCGCAGGCGCCGCACGTGCCCGACGGCGACCTCGTGGAGCTGCCCGCGGTCGACGGGCGCGCCCCGCGGGTGGCTCTCCTCGTCTATCGCGACGCCGACACCGACTCCCGCGTCCTCAAGAGCGCGGCGACGCTGCGTGACGCGGGGGCGGACGTGCTCATCGTCGGATCGGCGCGGGACCGTTCGGGCTTCCCCGCCGGACACGCCACCAGCCCGGACGGGCTGGCGATCTATCGTGCCCCCGACCTGGACCTGGTCCGGTCGTTCTCCACCGCCGCGAGGGTATGGCGACGCTTGCGTGGCCGGGACCCGCAGACCGGGGCTGTGCTCACCCAACCGACCCGCACCCAACCGACCCGCATCCAGCCGACGGCCGAGGACCAGCCCGCCCCCCGGCATACGACCGATGCTGTTGTCCCACAGTCGCTCCCGGGCCGCGCCAAGGCCCTGGCCGCGGACGCCTACATGCGGACCTACCAGGTGGGGCGCCTCAGCTACTACTGGCTCGGGGCCGTGCGTGAGGCGCGCCGCTTCGCTCCCGACGTCGTGCATGCCAACGACGGCAACACGCTGGCACCCGCGATGCTGCTCAAGGTCCTCGATGGCGCGCGCATCGTCTATGACTCCCACGAGCTGTGGCTGCGGCGCAACGTGCGTCAGGACCGGTGGTTCGCCCCGGCGGTCGAGGCGCTGACCGAACGCGTCGGCGTCGCGGTGTCCGACGGCATCATCACCGTCTCGCCGTCCATCGTCCGCTGGCTGCAGGATACCTATCGCCTGCGGGTCGCCCCGACCCTGGTGCGCAACATCCCGCTGCGCGAGGGTGCTCCGCCGGACCCGGCCGACGGACGGTTGCGTGAGCTCACCGGGCTGGGGCGTGACGACCGGATCGTCTCCTATGTCGGGGGCATCACCACCGGCCGCGGTCTCGAGGAGACTGTCGAGGCGCTGACCCTGCTGCCGGACCACGTGCACCTGGTGCTGCTGGGGTTCGGCGGTCCGGAGTATGTCGAGGGGCTGGTCGCCCTCGCCGAGCAGCGGGGCGTGGGGGACAGGATGCACCTGGCGGGTCAGGTGCCCGGGCCACAGGTGCCGCAGACCCTTGCTGACGCGGACGTGGCCGTGGTGTTCGTGCGGCCGATCGTGCTGTCCTACCTCTACTCGCTGCCCAACAAGCTGTTCGAGTCGATCCACGCAGGGCTGCCGATCGTGGCCGCGGACCTGCCGGACACCGCGGCGGTGGTACGCGAGCACGGGGTTGGCGAGGTCTTCGATGCGCGGACGCCGGCCGAGCTGGCTGAGGCGATCCGTGACGTCCTCGCTGACCCGGCAGCGTTCCGGGCGGCGTCACGACGGGCCGCCGAGCGACTCGACTGGCGCTTCGAGGCGCACGAGCTGACCGACCTGTATGCCCGTGTCCTGCGGGGAGCCCGTCGTGGTCGGTGAGCGCCCGAGCCTGCTGATCATCAGCTACTCGCCGCTCTATCGCGACGCGCGGTTGTTGCGGCAGATCCGGCACTTCACGCCCGACTACGACGTGACGACGTGCGGCTATGGCCAGGCGCCCGAGGGCGTGGTCGACCACATCCGGATCCCCGACGACATCATCTACTGGCACAAGGACCGCAAGGCGATGATCGCCCGGCTCTACCAGCGGGCTTATGACACCGCGCCGGTCACCCGCTGGCTGCGTGAGCGGCTCACCCCAGGCCAGTTCGACGTCATCCTCGCCAACGACGTGGACACCGTCCCGCTCGCGGTGACGCTGGAGCCGCGTGGGGGTGTCCACGCCGACCTGCACGAGTTCTCCTCACGCCAGAAGGAGGAGTCGCGCATCTGGCGGTGGGCGGTGGCGCCCTACTATCGCCACCTGGTGCGACGCTGGGTGACCCGGGCCGACTCCGCGACGACAGTCGGCGAGGGGCTGGCGCGGCAGTACCAGTCGGAGTTCGGCGTCGCCTGCGGTGTCGTCGTCAATGCCCCGCCGTATGCCGAGCTGTCACCGGCGCCGGTCTCCTGGCCGCCGCGTCTGGTGCACGCTGGCAACGGCGTAGCCGCCCGGCTCGAGGTGATGCTCGAGGCGATGTCGCAGGTGACCAATGGCTCCAGCCTCGACCTCTATCTGATCGACCAGGGCAACGGCTATGTGCCGGCGTTGCGGGAGCGATTTGCCGACAGCGACCGGGTGAGGATCCACGACCCGGTCCCGACGGCCGAGATCGTCTCGACGCTCAACGCCTATGACGCAGGCGTCTATTCGCTGCCTCCGATCTCGTTCAACTTCAGGTGGGCGATGCCCAACAAGTTCTTCGACTTCGTGCAGGCTCGGCTCGCACTGGTGATCGGCCCGAGCCCGGAGATGGCGGGGCTCGTGGAGAAGCATCACCTGGGGGTCGTCGCCCAGGACTTCACGCCCGAGGCCTTCGCCGCGGCGATCAACGCGCTGACGCCGCAGGCGCTGGCGGCTGCCAAGGCGGCGAGTGACAAGGCGGCGCGGGTCCTCTGCGCCGAGGAGCAGGTGCACGGCTGGGCCGAGCCGGTCGCTGCGCTCGCCGCCCGCGCGCAGCGCTAAGCACGTGGGGCGTGACGTCACACACAGCCAACTGCATGCATCCCTTCACGTGACAGGCCGGCGAATTCAAGGGGTCTGCGCAACGGTGAGTAGTTCGGCGAGTCTAGCGGCGGGAGTCGCGAAGCCGAGTGTTTTGCGGGGTCGGGTGTTCAGGAGGTCCTGGGCGTCACGGACTTCTTCGTCGGTGACCTTGGCGAAGTCGGTGCCTTTGGGGAAGAAGTCACGGATCAGGCCGTTGGTGTTCTCGTTGGTGCCGCGTTGCCAGGGTGAGTGCGGGTCACAGAAGTAGACCTGGCAGTCACTGGCCAGTGTGAAATCAGCGTGCTCAGCCAGCTCAGATCCTTGGTCCCAGGTGATGGTTCGGCGCAGGTCGCCCGGGAGGTCGGCGACCATCTGGATCAGGGCCTGGGTCACGGTCGGGGCGTCGTGGCGGTCCGGGAGTCGGTAGATCAGCACGTTGCGGGTGGCCCGCTCGGCCAGGGTGATCAACGCGGTGGCGCCCTTGGCACCGATGACGAGGTCTCCTTCCCAGTGGCCGGGCACGGCCCGGTCGGCCACCTCGGCAGGTCGGGCGCTGATGTGGTTGTCCTCATCGATCCAGGACCGGCTGCTGGCCTTGGGCGGCAGCTTGGAGCGGGGCTTGCGGCTCGTGCGGCCGGTGCGGGTGGCCTTGGCCACCTTCACCTCGTGACGCAGGGAGCCTTTGCCCTGGACGTACAGCGCTTGGTAGATCGTCTCGTGGGACACCCACATATCTTCCTCGTCCGGGTAGCTGAGACGCAGGTCAGCAGCGACCTGCTCGGGCGACCACCTCTTGTTCAGCCGCTCGATCACCGCGGCTCGCAACCGCGGGCAGGACAACCGGCGGGCCTGCGGACGGGCCGCCGCGGCAGTGGCAAGGTCCTGCGCGGCCCGAGCGCGGTAGCCGGCTCGGTCAGCGAACCGGGCCAGCTCCCGACCGATCGTGGAGCGGTGCACGCCCAGCACCCTGGCGATATGGGCGTTGGTCGCGGTGGTGCCAGCCAGGTGCTGGAGCACCCCGCGCCCGGCCTGGGTCAACCGGCCCCGCTCATCGCGGTAGTCCTCATCCATAGGTACAGCAGGTACCAGGCTCGCGCGAGCCGCCGCCCGCGACGCGCCGTCCAACCCCCCGATCCCACCGGGTTGCCCGGACCACCCCTGCGCGACGATCCACCGGTACAGGGTCGACTCGTTGATGCCGAGCGTGCGGGCGACCGCTGTCAGGCTCTTTCCCTCGGCAAGCATTCCGAACGCTTCGGCGCGACGCTGTGCACTGCTCGGCTGGCCCACCTGACCGGCCACCCGCACCGGAGCGATCAACTCCTCCCCGGCCGGGGTCAGCAAGCCCCGGGCATCGACATAACCGCCCTCAAGGAAGCCAGCCGGCAACAGCTCCGGTCGCAAGACGAGCTGGTCGGCGGCCACACCCGTGGCCCGCACCCAACGAAGCACCGACGACCGGTCCCGGGCCAAGACCCTGCCCACCTCCTCCAGAGCCATCCCAGCAGCCACCAAACCCAGACCATACGAACGCAGCACCATGCCTCCCGGCAGATTGGTGTTGCGCTGACCCCTGAACCCAAGGCCGACGGAGCGTGAAGGATGCATGCAGTTGCACCTGGGCGAGGAGCGGACGTGACGAAGCCAGCCAACCTGGGCACGGATAAGCGCTCTGTGCGTCGGTGATATCCCGGTCCCAGCGCGGCTATCCGTGCCCAGGTTTCTTCAGCGGGTGAGGGCGTCAAGCACAGCCGCCGCGGCTGTGCCCGTGCCGTAGGGCGCGGCGTCAGTGGGCGCCGGGGCGGGACGTGATGCTGCTGCGGCCACGGCGGGACCCGGCTCGGCCAGCACGTTCCAACCCAGCTCGACGGTCTCGACCCACTCGGTCTCGGTGCGCACGGTGGTGCACGGCGTCCGCAGCACGAACGCCTCCTTCTGCAGGCCGCCGGAGTCGGTGATCACCCCACGGGCGGCGTCGACGGCGGCCACCAGGTCCGGATAGGCCAGGGGGTCACGCGTGGTCAGCGAGCCACCGTTGAGGTCCAGCCCGTGCTCGCTCGCCTTGGCGCGCAACCGCGGGTGGGCCAGCAGCACCACGGGATGGTCGACCTCTTGCAGCGCGGTCACGATCGCCGACAGCCGCGCCGGGTCGTCGGTGTTCTCCGCGCGGTGGATCGTCGCCACCGAGAACCCGCCGTTGCTCAGACCGAGCCGCTCGAGCACGGCCCCGGTGTCAGCCAGCCGCTCGCGCACCAGCATCAGCACGTCCACCATCACATCGCCCACCTGCACCGACCGCTGCGCCAGACCCTCAGCGGCCAGGTGGTCCATCGCGACCTGCGTCGGTGCGAGCAGCAGGTCGGCGGCGTGGTCGGTGAGCACCCGGTTGTGCTCCTCGGGCATCCGGCGGTTGAACGAGCGCAGCCCCGCCTCCAGGTGCGCGATCGGCAGGTGCAGCTTCACCGCCGACAGGGCGCCGGCCAGCGTGGAGTTGGTGTCGCCATAGACCAGCACCCAGTCCGGCCGGTGCTCGTCCAGGACCGCGTCCATCGCCCCGAGGATCGCCCCGGTCTGCACACCATGGGTGCCCGAGCCGACGCCCAGGTGCACGTCCGGGTCCGGGATGCCCAGGTCGGTGAAGAAGACGTCGGAGAGCATCGGGTCGTAGTGCTGCCCGGTGTGCACGATCACGTGCTCCACCCCACGCCGACGGCACTCATCGGCCACCGGAGCGAGCTTGACGAACTGCGGACGGGCACCGACGACACTCAGGATCTTCACGGGGCCAGCCTACGGTCGGGATAGTTTGGGCGGCATGCGCATCCTCGCGGTCACCACCTGGCTCCCGACCCCGGGCAGCCCGTCGACTGGATCGTTCGTGGTCAAGGACGCGCAGGGGATCGCCAGCCTGGGACATGACGTGCACCTGGTCCACCTCGTCCCGAAGGCGCAGTATGCCGAGGGGCTGCCCGAGCGCGACACCATCGGAGGGTTGCCGGTCACCCGGGTGCCGATGGAGACCAGCAACCCGCTGCAGATCGCCCGGGCCGCGCGCCGGCTCCGAGGCATGGCCGCGCACGCCGACCTGGTGCACACGATGGCGTTCTCCAGCCTCCTGCCGATGGCGACCTGGCGTCCGCAGGTGCCGTGGGTGCACACGGAGCACTGGTCCGGCCTGACGGCGCCGCAGACCCTGCCCGCCTCCTGGCAGAAGGTGCTGCCGGTCCTGCAGAGGCTCCTGGCCAGGCCCGACGTGGTGACTGCGGTCTGTGACTACCTCGCGTCCCCGATTCGCGAGGTGCGGGGGAGCAGTCACGACCGCACGGGGGCCAAGCCCACTGCTGTCGTGCCGTGCATCGTCCCCGTCCCCGAGCCCGTGCCAGCGCGCCCGGCGGACCAGCGACGGCTGCGCATGGTCTCCATCGGGGGCCTGATCGAGCGCAAGGACCCGCTGCTGGCGGTCGACACCCTGGCCGAGCTGCTGATCAGGGGTCACGACGCCAAGCTCACCTTCGTCGGCCAGGGCCCCCTGCGCGAGCAGATCGTCGAGCGTGCCCAGGTCTTCGACATCGCCGACCGGGTGCGGCTGACCGGACCGCTGGACCGCGAGGGTGTGCTCGACCAGCTGGCCCGTGCGCACCTGTTCATCGGCCCGACCCGCGGCGACAACTTCTTCGTCTCCTGCGCCGAGGCCCTCGTCGCCGGTCGCCCCGTCGTGGTCGGGTCGACGGGCGGGCAGGGCGAATACATCGACCCTGCCGTGGGGCAGACGGTCGACACCCAGACCGCCACCGCCTATGCCGATGCGGTCGAGTCGGTGATGGGCCGGACCAGCGGCCTGAGCGCCCAGCAGATCTCGGACACCGTGGGCCAGCGCTTCTCGGTGGACGCGGTGGCGGCGGGCTATCAGGACGCCTACGACCTGGCTGGGCAGCAGCGACGATGAGAGTCGACGTCGTCGTCGCGGTCCACACACCGACCCGGCCTGTGGGCCGTGCGGTGGCCAGCATCCTCGAGGGCAACACCGGCCCGGACCCGGCCCACCCCCACACCGCGGTCACCGTCGTCTGCCACAACATCGCAGCCAGCCAGATCGCCCCCGGGGTCGCCGAGCACCACCGAGACCGGGTCCGCTTCCTCGAACACCACGACGGGATCCGTTCTGCGGCAGGACCGTTCAACGAGGGCATGCGCCGGGCCCGCGGCGAGTTCGTCTCGATCATGGGCAGCGACGACACCCTCCAACCGGGGGCGATCGACGCCTGGCTCGCCCTCGCCGACCGCACGCACGCCGAGACCGTGATCTCCCGCCTGGTCATCGGCGAGGGCCACCGCCCGGTGCCCACACCGCCGACCCGTCCGTGGCTGCGCGGGCTGGCCGACCCCGTGGCGGACCGCCTCGCCTATCGCAGCGCCCCGCTCGGGCTGGTCTCCAACCAGGGCCGCGAGCGGCTCGGCATCGAGCTCGTCGAGGGGCTTCTGGTCGGCGACGACGTCCCCTACGTCACCCGGCTGTGGGCCGAGACCCGCGTCGCCTGTCAGCGCCGCGGCCCCGCCTATGTCATCGGCGAGGACGCCACCGACCGGGTCACGCTCGACCCCAGACCCATCGCCGCTGAGCTCGCCTTCGTCCACCACCTCCTTGACCAGGGGTGGTTCGCGGACTACCCCGCCCCCCTGCGCACAGGGGTCGTCGTCAAAGCCATCCGCATCCACCTGTTCGGAGCGGTCTTCTATCGCAGCGACCCGGGCTACTGGACCGGCACGGAACGACATGACCTGCAGGCGGTGGCCGATCGCCTCATCCGGGCGGCACCCGACGCGACCCAGGTCCTCTCGCGCGCGGACCGTGACCTGCTCGACGGCATACTCGCGCCGTCCGTCCCGGCCGACGACCTGATCGCGCGCGCCCAGGCTCGCCGCCGCCACGGCCGTCCCGCGACCGTGCTGACCCGTGACCTTCGCCACCTCCTGCACCGGGAGGCGCCGCCACGCCTCATGGCAGCCTCCCTGCTGACCCGATAGCGCCTAAACTGCAGAGCCAGGCACTGGAACACCGGCGCTGACCTGCGCGTTGGACCCCTGGCACACATGTCGACCACAGGAGAACCATGAAGATCGCCGTTGTCGCACTGGGCAAGATCGGCCTGCCGCTGGCGGTGCAGTTCGCCGATGCGGACCCCAGTCATGAGGTGGTCGGGGTCGACGTCAACCAGACCGTGGTCGACCTGGTCAACCAGGGCACCGAGCCGTTCCCGGGGGAGGCGCACCTGGCCGAGAAGCTCGCCGAGCTCGTGCCGGCCGGTCGACTGCGCGTCACCACGGAGTATGCCGACGCGATCCCGGGTGCGGACGCGATCGTCCTGGTCGTCCCCCTGTTTGTGGACGAGGCCACCGGTGCTCCCGACTTCGGCTGGATGGACGACGCGACCCGGAGCCTGGCCCAGCACCTGACGCCCGGGACGTTGATCTCTTATGAGACGACCCTGCCGGTCGGCACCACCCGTGACCGGTGGAAGCCGATGATCGAGGAGCTCTCCGGGCTCACCGAGGGCAGCGACTTCCACCTCGTCTTCAGCCCGGAGCGGGTGCTGACCGGGCGTGTCTTCGAGGACCTGCGGCGCTATCCCAAGCTGGTCGGCGGTCTGACCGAGGCCGGCACCGTCAAGGCGGTCGAGTTCTACGAGTCTGTCCTGTCCTTCGACGAGCGCGACGACCTGCCCCGGCCCAACGGCGTGTGGGACATGGGGAGCGCCGAGGCGGCCGAGATGGCCAAGCTGGCCGAGACGACCTATCGGGACGTCAACATCGGTCTGGCCAACCAGTTCGCCCGTTTTGCGGACACGGTCGGCATCGACGTCCAGCGCGTCATCGAGGCGTGCAACTCCCAGCCGTTCAGCCACATCCACCAGCCCGGCATCGCCGTCGGCGGCCACTGCATCCCGGTCTATCCGCGGCTCTATCTGGCCACCGACCCCGACGCCACCGTCGTGCGCAACGCCCGCGAGGCCAACGCCGCGATGCCGGAGTATGCCGTGGCGCGCGCCGAGTCCCTGCTCGGGTCGCTGTCCGGCCTGAAGGTCGCCGTGCTGGGCGCGTCCTATCGCGGCAAGGTCAAGGAGACCGCCTTTTCCGGCGTCTTCGGCACGGTCGAGGCGCTGCGGCAGCGAGGGGCCGAGGTCGTGGTGCACGACCCGATGTTCTCCGCGGACGAGCTGGCCACCTACGGCTGGACCGCCCATGCCCTCGGCGAGCCGGTGGACGTCGCGATCGTCCAGGCGGACCACCCGGAGTATGCCGAGCTGACCCTGGCCGACCTGCCCGGACTCAAGCTGCTGCTGGACGGCCGCCGGATCACCGACCCTGCCGCGTTCACCGGGGTGCCCCGGCTGACCATCGGCGGGGGTGAACCGGTCAGCGGATGAGCTGGTGGGGGGTGCTGCCCGGCATCGGCCTGATGGCGGTGCTGTGGCTGGGACCTGGCTATGCCGTCCTGCGCGCCCTCGGCGTGCGAGGGCTCCTGGCGCTCGGCGGCGGGGCCGGCGTGACCTCGGGCCTGGCCGGGATCCTGGCGATCGGCTATGACCTGGTCGGCCTCACCTGGAGCCTGCTGACGTTCCTGGCCGGCGCCCTGGCCGCCGTCGTCGTGGCGCTGGTCATCGGACGGGTGCTGGGCACCACCACCAACCCAGCCGCAGGGGCCGTCGCCGGCCTGCGCCCGCTCGAACCGCGGGAGCGGGGCTGGCTGGCCCTGACCGGGCTGGTCGGGGCGGGGGTGCTGGCCCTGGCGATGATGACCGGCATGCAGCGGGCCGACATGCCGCTGCAGGTCTGGGATGCCGTCTATCACCTCAACGCCCTGTGGGTCATCCAGGACACCGGCAACGCCTCGAGCCTGGGCGCCCTGGCTCCGCTGTATGCCGACACGACCGCCCCGTACTACCCGACCGTGTGGCACTCGATCGTGGCCATCGCGCCGGGCTTCGACAACGTCACGCAGGCCGCCAACGCGTCCTCCATCGTGCTGGGCACGGCCGTGTGGATGTCCTCCCTGGTCGCCCTCTCCCGCGTCGCCTGGCCGGCCCGCGCCCTGCCCGTCGTGCTCACCCCGATCATCGCGGCGACCTTCGTCGCCTTCCCCGCGATCTCCGTGTCCATGCTGGGGGTGTGGCCGTTCGCGGTGAGCGTGGCCTGCCTGCCCGGCGCGCTCGCCCTGATGATCGCCGCCCTGCGCGGCAACCAGACCTGGCAGATCTATCTCGTCCACGCGCTGGGCTTCGCAGCGGCCGCCGCCGGCGTCGTCCTGGCTCACGGTTCGGGCCTGTTCTCCCTGGCTCTGCTGGCCGCGCCGCTGCTGGGGGTGCTGGTCTTCCGTCAGGGGCGTCGCTACTGGCGGCGCGGGCACGCGGTCCCTGTCGCCGTGATCCTCGGCGTGGCGCTCGTGGCGGTGGTCGTGGGCGGCAGCTGGCTGGTGAGCTTCCCACCGGTGCAGGCGATCATGGACTACCAGCGGGGCGGCCAGGAGAGCTATCTGCCCGGCATCGGCAGCCTGCTCATCGACCACCCGCTGATCTATGTCTACGACATCAGGTCCGTCAACCTGGTCATCACCGCCATGGCCTTCGTCGGGGTCTATCTGACGATCACCCGCCGCCATGCCAGGTGGCTGGTCGTCGCCCTGGTGGCCTCCGCCATACTCACGCTGTTGGCCGCCGGCCCGCCGGAGAACCCGATCCGCTTCCTCGCCGGGTTCTGGTACACCCAGGCCTCGCGGATCAACCAGCTGTTCGTGATCCCGATGGTCGTGCTGGCCGCCGGTGGGCTGGCCTGGACGTGCGGCAAGCTCGCCGCCCGGTTCCGGGTGCCGATCACCGCCACGACCGCCGTGGTGCTGGTGGGGGTCGGCCTGGCGACGTTCGGGCTGCGGTGGCCCTCGCAGGTGGAGGTGATGTCGTCGGTCTACAGCCACTGGCCGATCGCCTGGGGCACGATGATCGACTCCGAGGACGAGCTGGCGATGATCGACCGGGCCGCCGAGACGCTGCCCGACGACGCCGTGGTGCTGGGGGAGGCCATCAACGGCTCGCCCTACCTGTTGTCGCGCAGCGGCGTGGACGTGGTCTATCCGCAGCTGACCACGATCCCCGACAGCCCCGAGCGCGTGCTCCTGGCCCAGCACTTCAACACCTGGTATCTCCAGCCCGAGGTCTGTCAGGCCGTGCGCGACCTGGGGGTCACCCATGTGTATGCCGATGACCTCACCTTCGCGGAGGGCGGCAAGTGGGAGGAGACCACCCCGGGCCTGCGGGTCATCAGCACCGACCGGCCGGGCTTCGAGCTGGTCGACCGCGGGGGTCAGGCCTCGATCTGGAGGTTCACCGGCTGCGACACGTAAGGGGAGGCGCCGGCATACCTCGACGTGCCGGACGCCGAGGACTCTGACACCGTGGGTGCATGAGCCAGCGCATCGAGGACTACGGAGTGATCGGCGACCTGCAGACGATGGCCCTGGTCGGGCGGGACGGGTCGATCGACTGGCTGTGTCTGCCGCGCTTCGACTCTGGTGCCTGCTTCGCCAAGCTGCTGGGCACCGACGACCACGGCTTCTGGCGGATCGCGCCCTCCGCGGGTGGCAGCTGCACCCGCCGGCACTATCGCGGTGACAGCCTGATCCTGGAGACCGAGTGGGAGACCCCGGAGGGCAGCGTGCGGGTGATCGACGCCATGCCGGTGCGTGACGGTGCCGCTGATGTCGTGCGGATCGTCGAGGGGATCTCCGGTCGGGTGCCGGTGCGCAGCGACCTGCGGCTGCGCTTCGACTACGGCCACATCATCCCGTGGGTCAACCACACCGGCCACCAGATGTCCGCGATCGCCGGGCCCGACTCGGTCTGGCTGGACACCCCCGTCGAGCTGCACGGCCGCGACCTGACCACCGAGGTCGAGTTCGAGGTGTCGGCCGGGGACCGCATCCCGTTCCTGCTGACCTACCACCCCTCGCACGAGCCGGCACCGGCCCGCCGGGACGCCGAGCTGGAGCTGCGCCGGACCGAGGCGTTCTGGACCGAGTGGGTCAGTCGGGCCGACTATGACGGCGAGTGGCGCGATGCGGTGGTGCGCTCGCTGGTCACGCTCAAGGGGCTCACCTATGCGCCGTCGGGCGGGATCGTGGCGGCCGCGACCACCTCGCTGCCCGAGGAGATCGGTGGCTCACGCAACTGGGACTACCGCTATTGCTGGCTGCGTGATGCCACCTTCACCCTGCAGGCGCTGATCAGCACGGGCTACCTCGCTGAGGCCGGGGCCTGGCGGGACTGGTTGCTGCGCGCTGTCGCGGGCGATCCGGCTGACCTGCAGATCATGTATTCCATCGACGGCACGCGCCGACTCACGGAGTATGAGCTGCCCTGGCTGCCGGGCTATGAGGGGTCCTCGCCGGTGCGGATCGGCAACGGGGCGGCCAGCCAGTTCCAGCTGGACGTGTGGGGAGAGGCGCTCGACGGACTGCATGTGGCGCGCGAGGCGGGTCTGGCCGGCGTCACCGCGGGCTGGGACCTGCAGCTGGCGCTGCTCGACTACCTCGAGGGCAACTGGCGTCGGCCGGACAAGTCGTTGTGGGAGATCCGTGGGCCAGACCAGCAGTTCGTGCACTCCAAGGTGATGGCCTGGGCCGGCATCGACCGGGGGATCCAGGCCGTGGAGCACTTCGGTCTCGAGGGTCCGGTCGACCGGTGGCGGGCGCTGCGCGAGGAGATCCACACCGAGGTGTGCCGCGAGGGGTTCGACGCTGACCGCGGCACCTTCACGCAGCACTACGGCTCGCCCGGGTTGGACGCGGCGCTCCTGCTCATCCCGAGGGTCGGTTTCCTGCCGTATGCCGACCCGCGCGTGGTCGGCACCGTCGAGGCCGTGCAGCGCGAGCTGTCGGAGGAGGGGTTCCTGCTGCGCTATCGCACCGAGCACGGCGTGGACGGGCTGCCGGGTCACGAGGGCGCCTTCCTGCTGTGCAGCTTCTGGCTCGCCGACGCCCTGCACGGGATCGGCCGGACCGGGGAGGCCCGCGACCTGTTCGAGCGCCTGCTCGGTCTGCGCAACGACCTCGGCCTGCTCGCCGAGGAGCACGACCCGGTGACTGGTCGGCACCTGGGCAACACCCCTCAGGCGTTCAGCCATGTCGGCCTGGTCAACTCTGCCCGTGTGTTGAGCCGAAGCTAGACGGGGAGTCGCATGGAGCCAGTGGTCTATCTGGGTGCCGTCCTGGTGGTGGGCGCCCTCGCCCAGTGGTTGGCCTGGGCACTGCGGATCCCCTCGATCCTCGTCCTGCTCGTCGCCGGATTCCTCGGCGGCATGGTCGTCAGCCCGGACGAGGTGCTGGGCCGCGACGTGCTCTTTGCCGGGGTGTCCCTCGCAGTCGGCATCATCCTCTTTGAGGGCAGCCTGACGCTGCGCCTGGCGGACGTGCGTGACCTGGGGCGACCAGTGATCCGGTTGTGCACGGTGACGGTGCTCATCGCGTGGGCGCTGATCACCGCCACGGGCTGGCTGGTGGGTCTGGACCTGCAGCTCGCGCTCCTGATCGGGGCGATCCTGGTGGTCACCGGGCCGACCGTGATCAACCCGATCCTGCGTCAGCTGCGCCCCACGAGGCGGATCTCCTCGCTGTTGCGCTGGGAGGGCATCGTGGTGGACCCGATCGGCGCGATCCTGGCCCTGCTCGTCTATCAGGCGGTGCTGGTGGGCAACCGCGAGGACGCGTTCGGCACCGCGGTGCTGACCCTGCTCACGTCGGTCGGGGTGGCACTGGTCTTCACGCTGGTGCTGGCCGTGATCGTGGAGTTCGTGATGGTGCGCCACCTGGTGCCTGACTATCTGCAGGGCACGCTGTTCATCGCCGTGGCGGCCGCCGGACTCGTCGGCTCCAACATGATCCAGGCCGAGAGCGGGCTGCTCACGGTGACGGTCCTGGGCATCGTGCTCGGCAACCGACCCAGACTCGCGCTGCAGCACGTCAAGGAGTTCTATGAGCACCTCCAGGTCTTCCTGATCGGCGTGCTCTTCATCATCCTGGCCGGCCGGGTCACCCCGGAGCAGGTGCTCGACATCCTGCCAACTGCGCTGGTGTTTGTCGCGATCCTCATGCTGGTCGTGCGCCCCGTCAGCATCTGGCTGGGTCTGATGGGGACGGAGACGACCCGCAAGGAGCGGCTGCTGCTGTCCGGCATGGCGCCGCGAGGCATCGTCGCGGCGGCGGTGACCAGCATCTTTGCGCTCGAGCTGGAGCATGCGGCAGAGGTGGTGGACGGTCGCCGGGGGGAGGCGCTGGCCCGGTTGGCGGCCGAGGCCGAGGGCATGGTGCCCCTCGTGTTCGTCACCATCGTGGTGTCCGTCGCGGTCTATGGCCTGGGCGTGGGGCGGCTGGCCGAGCGGCTGGGGCTGGCCACGGCCAACCCGCACGGCGTGGTCTTCGCCGGCTCCCAGGGCTGGGTGCGCCAGGCCGCGGGGGCGCTGGGCGAGGTGAACGTGCCGACCATCCTGGTCAGTCAGGACATCGGCGAGCTGCACCGCGCGCGGATGGAGGGCGTGCGCACCGAGCGGTCAAACATCCTGTCGGACTATGCGATCAACGAGCTGGACCTCGCCGGGATCGGCAGCTTCATTGCCGCGACCAACGACGACGGCACCAACAGCAGCGCCGCGCGGGAGTTCGGTCACACGCTGGGCAGCGCGAACGTCTATCAGCTGCGTCGCCAGGACGTCGAGGCGCCCGCGGGGGAGGCCGACGGGGCACGGACGTCATCGGGCGGGAGTGGCGCGTCGGGGACGTCATCGGGTGGCAACGGCGCGTCGGGGAAGGCATCGGGTGGCAACGGCGCGTCGGGGACGTCGGCCGAGCGCGCGAGTGCCGCATTGAAGCAGAGCGTGACAGCACCTGCTCGGAAGATGACGGTGACGGAACCTGCTCGCAAGCGGGCCAGCCGCACCAGCAGCTCGGAGAAGTTCTCGGCACGCGCGCCGTTCCGCCCGGCCCTGACCCACGAGCAGCTGCAGGAGCGGGTCGAGGACGGCATGGTGGTCCGCCGCACCCAGCTGACCGAGTCCTTCACCCTCGAGCACTACCTGGAGCGCAACCCCGAGGCCGTGCTCCTGTTCACCCACGACGGGGCCAGAGCCTCGGTAGTGACGGAGGAGTCGGACGTCTCCGGGTCCGGGGTCACCCTGATCGCGCTGGTCCGCCCCCGCGACGGGCGCCGCGGTCAGCAGGAGTGAGCGCGCCCGGCACTGCCGGCGCCATCAGGACCACTGGCCGCGCGCGACCAGGACCTGCTTTAGCAGGTCGGCGCGGTCGCTGACGATGCCGTCCACCCCGAGGTCGAGCAGGCGGTGCATCTCGGCCTCGTCGTTGATGGTCCAGACGTGCACGAACCTGCCGGCGGCGTGGGCGGCCGCGACCGTCTGGGCGGTGACGACCGGCACGCCCCGGAAGCTCACCGGCACCTGGAGACCATCGACATCATGCAGGGCGGCCCGCACCGCAGCGGCCCGGCGACGGATGCCTGCCCCCGGCCGTGCTCGGAACGTCGTCGCCGCCAGCCGGAAGCGAGCCGTGGTGGCCTGACCGGCCGACGTGACCACGGGACGCGTGAGGCGGCGCACCGCCAGTCGCCGCCGCGCGTCCGAGAACGATGTGACACAGACCCGGTCGTGGGCGCGCGTCCGCTCGATCACCCTGACGAGCGGTCCGATCGCACCGGCCGACTTGATGTCGATGTTGAACCGGGCCTGCGGCCAGGTGTGCAGCATCTCCTCCAGGCGCGGGATCTCCTCGGTGCCGCCGATGCGGGCGCGAGCGACCTGCTCCCACGGCATCGCGGCGATGACCCCGGTGCCGTCGCTGACCCGGTCCAGGCTCGCATCGTGGAAGGCGACCAGCACGCCGTCCGCGGTCGCGTGGACATCGGTCTCCAGATAGCGGAAGCCGAGGTCGATCGCGGCCTGGAAGGCGGCCATCGAGTTCTCCAGCCCCGAGGTGCTGAAGCCCCGGTGCGCGAGCGGGATGGGGCCGTTGTGCTCCAGATAGGCGGTGTGGCTCACACCGGGCACGTTAGCCGACGGCACGCCCGCGACGAATGTTGCGCAAACGTGACCTGAGGTCGACCGAACGTGGCTACGTTGGGGGATACCGCAGGATCAGCCTTCGAAGGAGTTCATTGTGAAGAGATCTATCGGAATCGTCTCGGCCACCGCCATGGTGCTGGCCCTGGCCGCGTGCGGAGGCGACACGGGCACCGACACCCCTGCCGAGGACGACACGTCGGCCGAGGACACGAGCGAAGAGCCCCCCGCCGACACTGGCGACGACACCGCCACCGACGATGACACGGAGGCCACCACCGATCCGGACGAGGGCGGTCTGGCGCTGCCCGACCTGTCGGGCGAGGAGCTCGAGGTCGCTGCGGTCTGGACCGGCACGGAGGAGGAGCGGTTCAACCTCGTGCTGGACGCCTTCGCGCAGGAGACCGGGGCCACCATCCAGTACACCTCCACCGGAGACGACATCGCCCCGGTGCTGACACCACGCGTGGCCGGTGGGAACCCTCCAGACGTCGCCATGCTGCCCCAGCCCGGCCTGCTCTCGGAGTTCGCAGGACAGGACGCCCTGCAGCCACTGACGACCGACGTCGAGGCCAACATCGACGCCAACTACGACGCGGTCTGGAAGGACCTCGGCAGCGTCGACGGAGAGCTCTATGGCGTGTGGTTCAAGGCGGCCAACAAGTCGACGGTCTGGTATGACGTGGAGGCCCTGGACGCTGCCGGTGTCACTGCACCGGCGACCTGGGACGACATGGTGACTGCGTCGCAGACGGTCTCCGACTCCGGCGTGACGCCGTGGTCGATCGCCGGTGCCGACGGCTGGACGCTGACCGACTGGTTCGAGAACGTCTATCTGTCCCAGGCGGGGGCGGAGATGTATGACCAGCTGACCAACCACGAGATCCCCTGGACCGACCCCTCGGTCGAGGAGGCACTCAACACCCTGGCGCAGATCTGGGGCGCGGACGGCTTCGTGGTCCCCGGTGCCCTCCAGAACGACTTCCCGACCTCGGTGACGACGGTCTTCAGCAGCGGTGACGCCGCGATGGTCTATGAGGGTGACTTCGTGGCCGGTGTCATCAACGATGAGACCGACTCGGTCGTGGGGGAGGACGCCAACTTCTTCCCGTTCCCGGCAGTGGGTGACGCCCCCGCCGTGGTCGGTGGTGGCGACGTCGCGGTGGCCTTCACCGACACCGAGGCCACGATGGCGCTGATGACCTACCTGGCTTCCCCGGAGGCGGCCGAGATCTGGGTCACCGAGGGCGGCTTCACCTCGCCCAACAAGAGCGTGGACACCTCGCTCTATCCCGATGACCTGTCGCGCGGGATCGCAGAGGGCCTGATCGCGGCGGGCGACGCGTTCCGCTTCGACATGTCCGACCAGATGCCGTCGGCGTTCGGTGGCACCCCGGGTGCTGGCATGTGGCAGGACCTGACCGACTTCCTGAGTGACCCGACGGACGTCCAGGGCACGATGGACAGTCTGGAGGCCAACGCGAGCGAAGCCTACGGGCGCTGACCTTCGCAGGTGAGCGGACGGCATACGCGTGACTGACACCACGACCGAGACGCGGTCGGGTGCGGGGCCAACCCGCGCCCGGCCGCGCTCTCGACCTGCCCAGGAGGGTCGCTGGCTG